>NZ_FNSZ01000001.1:3600000-3968333 GCF_900105245.1 Streptomyces sp. 1222.5
AGGCCGGTCGCCAGGTCGCCCTGGGCGAGGCCGAAGGCGACGTCGTAGCCGAGGGCGCCGCCGCCGACCAGACCGCCGATGATGACGACGGCGAGGACCAGGACCACGCCCTGGTTGACGGCGAGCAGCAGCGAGCGCCGGGCGAGCGGGAGCTGGACCTGCCAGAGCTGCTGGCGGCCGGTCGCGCCGAGCGAGCGCGCGGACTCCAGGGCGGCCGGGTCGACCTGGCGCAGGCCCTGCGCGGTGATCCGGACGACGGCCGGGAGGGCGTAGACGACGGCCGCGGCGACGGCGGGGGCGCGGCCGACGCCGAACAGGGCGACGACCGGGATCAGGTACACGAACTGCGGCATGGTCTGGAAGACGTCCAGGACGGGGCGCAGGGCGCGCTCGACGCGGTCGCTGCGGGCCGCGGCGATGCCGGTCGCGAAGCCCAGGACGAGGGTGACGGCCACGGCGGCCAGCACCTGGGAGAGGGTGTCGAGGGACGGCTCCCACACACCGAGGACACCGATCGCGGCCATGGCGAGGACGGCGGTCAGCGCGGTGCGCCAGGTGCCGATCAGCCAGGCCAGGGCGGCCACGATCAGCAGCACCGACCACCAGGGCAGCCACTGCAGACCGGAGCGGACCGGGTCGAGGACCCAGGTGGTGAAGTGGGCGGCCCACTCGGCGGTGCCGCCGACGACGGGGACGCCGGAGTACAGGTGGTCGACCATCCAGTCCTTGGCGGTGTTCACCGGGCCGGTGATGTCCAGGGTGGCGCCGGAGGGCCAGTCGAGGGCGCCGAGCAGCCGTGCGGCCAGCGCGACGGCCACGGTGACGGCGAGGGCGTAGGGCCAGCCGATCGTGCGGGCACGGGTGTGCCCGTCCCCGGCGGCCGCGGTGACGCGGTCCAGGACGACGGCGAGCAGCACGATCGGGATGCCGGCCGCGAGGGCCGCGCCGACGTCGACCGAGGCGAGGGCCTGGTAGACGCGGTCACCGAGGCCGCCGGCGCCGATGACCGAGGCGATGACGGCCATGCCCAGCGCCATCATGATCGTCTGGTTGAGGCCGAGGAGGAGTTCCTTGCGGGCCAGCGGGATCCGGGCGGTCAGCAGCCGCTGGCGACGGGTGGCTCCGAGCGACTCCACGGCCTCCAGGACTTCGGGGTCGGCTCCGCGCAGGCCGAGCGCGGTCAGGCGGGCCATCGGCGGGGCGGCGTAGACCACGGTGGCGAGGACGGCCGCGGGGACGCCGATGCCGAAGACCAGGACGACGGGGAGGAGGTAGGCGAAGGCCGGGAGCACCTGCATGGTGTCCAGCACCGGGCGCAATGCGCGGTCCAGGCGGTCGGAGAGGCCGGCTGCGAGGCCCAGGAGCACGCCCACGGCCACGGAGACGAGGACCGCCACGACCATGAGCGCGAGGGTCTGCATGGTGGGGATCCACATGCCGAGGGCGCCGCAGGCGAGGATCGCCGCGGCGGTGCCGGCGGCCAGCCGGACGCCGGCCACGCGCCAGGCGACGAGGGCGCCGAGCACCGTCACGCCGGCCCAGCCGGCGGCGAGCAGGGTGAGGTAGACGGCGCGGACGGAGAGGACGACCGCGTTGCTGACGTACCCGAAGAAGTACAGGAACAGGGGGTGGCTGTCCCGGTTGTCGATGACCCAGTCACTGGCGCCGGCCAGCGGCTTGGAGAGGTCGACGGTGAGGGCGTGCGGCCAGGTGGCGCCGGGCCAGTGGGTGGCCGCCCAGGGGGCGAGGACCGCGGCGACGAGGGCGAGCAGCAGGAGCTTGCCCGCGGCCCGGCTTCTGAGGACGCGGGGTTTGTCCGTGCGGGAGGTGGGGACGGTGAGCGTTGCCATCAGACGGCCTCCGGACTGGTCCGGGGGTGCGGCGGTGCCGCCTGCCCGCGCTTGCCGGGCGCGCCGTCGACGGCGGGTGCCGTCTTGGCGGCGGCGCTCCTGGCCGGGGCGGGGACGGGCTCCGCGGCGGCGTCGGCCGGGGCGGGACCGGCGTCCGGTGCCGGCGTCGGGGCTTCCGGTGCCGCCGTTCCCGCGACCACTCCGAGGAGGGCGTCGGAGTCCACGACGCCCAGGCAGCGGCCGTCGTCCATGACACGGGCCGGGGCTCCGGCGCGGGCCACCGCCTCGATGGCCTCGGAGACCGTGGCCTCCGGGCGGACCGCCGGGCCGGTCCCGGGGTCGGCGGCGGACACGGGGCGCATGGCCGTACGGACCGTCAGCACCTGTTCGCGCGGGACGTCGCGGACGAACTCGCGGACGTAGTCGTCGGCGGGGGAGCCCACGATCTCCTCGGGGGTGCCGAGCTGGACCACCTGGCCGTCACGCATGAGGGCGATGCGGTCGCCGAGCTTCAGCGCCTCGCTCAGGTCGTGGGTGATGAAGACCATCGTGCGGCCCTCCTCGCGGTGCAGGCGGACCACCTCTTCCTGCATGTCGCGCCGGATGAGCGGGTCGAGCGCGCTGAACGGCTCGTCGAAGAGCAGCACTTCGGGGTCGACCGCCAGGGCGCGGGCGAGGCCGACGCGCTGACGCTGGCCGCCGGAGAGCTGGCCGGGACGGCGCTTCTCCATGCCGGCGAGGCCGACCTTGGCGACGACCTCGGCGGCCCGTTCGCGCCGCTCGGCACGGCCGACGCCCTGGATCTCCAGGCCGTAGGCGACGTTGTCGAGGACGGTGCGGTGCGGGAGCAGACCGAAGTGCTGGAAGACCATGGCGGCGCGGTGGCGGCGCAGCTCGCGCAGGCGGGACTTGTCCATCGCGCGGACGTCCTCGCCGTCGATGGCGATCGTGCCGGCCGTCGGCTCGATCAGCCGGGTCAGACAGCGGACGAGGGTGGACTTGCCGGAGCCGGACAGGCCCATGACGACGAACACCTCGCCCTTGCGCACGTCGAAGGAGACGTCGCGCACGGCGGCGGTGCAGCCGGTGCGGGAGCGGAGCTCGGCGGGGCTCAGCCCGGTCAGTTCCGGGTCGGCGGGGACGCGGTCGGCCTTCGGGCCGAACACCTTCCACAGGCCGTCCACGGAGAAGACAGGGGCGTCGGTGGGGGGCTTGCGCGTGGGAACCGTGAGAGTCATCGGGACTCACCTCCGATCAGGTCGACGGCCTTCTCCCCGACCATGAGCACCCCGATCATCGGGTTCACGGCGGTCATCGTCGGGAAGACGGACGCGTCGGCGATGCGAATGCCGTCCAGGCCGCGGATGCGCAGCTCCGGGTCCACGACGGCGAGTTCGTCGTCGGCGGCGCCCATCCTGCAGGTGCCGGCCGGGTGGTAGACGGTGTGCGCGACCTTGCGGGCGTACTCGCTCAGTTCGGCGTCGCCCTGGACCTCCGGTCCGGGGCACACCTCGCGCTTGAGCCAGCCGGCCAGCGGCTCGCTCCGGGCGATCTCACGGGCGATGCGGATGCCGTCGACCAGGGTCCGGGCGTCGTAGTCGTCCTCGTCGGTGAAGTAGCGGAAGTCCAGGGCGGGCTTCACGGCCGGGTCGGCGCTGGTGAGGTGGAGCCGGCCGCGGCTCTTCGGCTTGGGGATGTTGGGGGTCATCGAGACGCCGTACTGCGGGCGTTCGTAGCCGAGGCGCTCGGGGTTGTCCGTGAACGGGATCTGGTAGAAGTGGAACATCAGGTCCGGGCCCGCGTGTTCGGGGTCACGGCGCACGAACAGACCGGCGTCGGAGTCCATCGCGGAGTTCTCCGGAATGGGGCCGTTCGTCTCCCAGACGATGACGGACTCGGGGTGGTCGAGCAGGTTCTCGCCGACGCCCGGCAGGTCGGCGACGACCGGGATGCCGAGCGCTTCGAGGTCCTCGCGGGGGCCGATGCCCGAGTGCAGCAGCAGGCGCGGGGAGTCGACGGCGCCGGCGCACAGCACGACCTCGTTGCGGGCCCGTATCAGCAGTTCCTCGCCGTCCTTGGTGCGCACGTGGACGCCCTCGGCGCGGGTGCCGTCCAGCTCCAGCCGGTACGCCCAGGTCTCCAGCAGGATGTGGAGGTTGGGGCGCTCGTCCATGACCGGGTGCAGGTAGGCCACGGAGGCGGAGGAGCGCTTGTTGTTCTCCGGGTGGTAGGCGAGGTCGAAGAATCCGACGCCCTCGGTGAACGGCTTGCGGTTGAAGCCCTCGACCCGGGGTACCCCGAGTGCCGACTGGGCGGCGTCGACGAAGTCGCGGGCGATGGCGTTCCGGTCCTTCTCGTCGACGGAGACGATGTTGTTCTTCAGGCGGGCGAAGTAGGCCTCCATGGGGACGGCGCCCCAGCCCTTGGCGCCGGCGGCCTCCCACTCGTCCCAGTCGGAGGGCAGGGGCTTGAAGGAGATGAGGGTGTTGTGGGAGGAGCAGCCGCCGAGGACGCGGGCCCGGCTGTGCCGGATGTGGGAGTTGCCGCGGGGCTGTTCGGTGGTGGGGTAGTCGTAGTCGAGGTCGCCGCCGAGCAGGCCCATCCAGCGGCGCAGCGTGAGGACGTCGTCGCGGCCGACGTCGCTCGGGCCGCCCTCGATGACGGCGACGGTGACGTCGGGGTCCTCGGTGAGGCGGGAGGCGATGACGGAGCCCGCCGTTCCGCCGCCGATGACGACGTAGTCGTAGACATGGGGGGTGTGGGACATGGTGGTGCTTACTCCAGGTGGGACGTGCCGCTTACGGGGTCGGGAGTTCAGCCGGCGAACCAGCGCACGGGCTTGGGCGCGAGGTTCTGGTAGATGTGCTTGGTCTCGCGGTACTCGGCGAGTCCGGCGGGCCCCAGTTCGCGGCCGGTGCCGCTCTTGCCGAAGCCGCCCCATTCCGCCTGCGGCAGGTAGGGGTGGAAGTCGTTGATCCAGACGGTGCCGTGGCGCAGCCGTCCGGCGACCCGGCGGGCCTTGCCGGGGTCGGTGGTCCACACGGCGCCGGCGAGGCCGTACTCGGTGTCGTTGGCGAGGAACACCGCCTCGTCCTCCGTGCGGAAGGTCTCCACGGTGAGGACGGGGCCGAAGACCTCCTCGCGCACGACCGTCATGTCGCGGTGGCAGGCGTCGAGGATCGTCGGCTCGTAGAACCAGCCGGTGCCGGGCCGCTGCGGTGCCGGCTGCGGGCGCTTGCCGCCGCAGCGCAGGACCGCGCCCTCGGCGAGGGCGGCCTCCACGTACTTCTCGACCTTGGCGCGCTGCTGCTCGGAGACGAGCGGGCCGCACTCGACGCCGTCCTCGGTGCCACGGCCGAGCCTGATCCGCTGGGCCCGGCGGGCCAGTTCGGCGACGAAACGCTCGCGGAGGGACTCCTCGACGATGAGGCGGGCGCCGGCCGAGCAGACCTGGCCGCTGTGGATGAAGGCCGCGTTGAGGGCCTGGTCGACGGCGGTGTCGAAGTCCTCCTCGGTGGCGCAGGCGTCGGCGAAGACCACGTTCGGGTTCTTGCCGCCGAGTTCGAGGGCGACCTTCTTCACGGTCGGCGCGGCGGCCTGGGCGACCTTGGTGCCGCTGATCAGGCCGCCGGTGAAGGAGACCAGGTCGACGTCGGGGTGCTCGGCGAGCCGGGCGCCGACGGTGTGGCCGGGGCCGGTGACGATGTTGGCCACTCCGGCGGGCAGTCCGGCCTCGGTCAGCAGGTCGATCAGCGCGATGGTGGTCATCGGGGTGATCTCGCTGGGCTTGACGACGAAGGTGTTGCCCGCCGCGAGGGCCGGGGCGATCTTCCAGCTGGCCTGGAGCAGCGGGTAGTTCCAGGGAGTGATCAGTGCGCAGACGCCGACCGGTTCGTGCACCACGACGCTGTGGACGTCGGGCGTGCCCGCGTCGACCACACGGCCCGGGGACTCGGCGGCCACCTGGTCGGCGAAGTACCGGAAGGCGTCGGCGACGCAGTCGATGTCGACGCGGCCCTCCTCGACGGTCTTGCCCGCGTCCCGGCTCTCCAGCAGGCCGAGTTCCTCGCGGTCGCGCACGAGGAGGTCGGCCACGCGGCGCAGCAGCGCGGCGCGCTCGGCGACCGGGGTGCCGGGCCAGGGGCCCTGGTCGAAGGCCCGGCGGGCGGCGGCCACCGCCCGCTCGGTGTCCTTCTCGTCACCCTCCGCGACCACGGCGAACGGCCGGGCGTCCGCGGGGTCGAGGATCTCGCGCGTGGCGCCGGAGACCGATTCCAGCCACTCGCCCCCCGCATGAATGGTCGCCTCGGCCTGTCGTATCGTTCTGTCCGCCATGATCGGTATTGCCTTCCGTTCCTGATCCGTGCCCCTGTGTCACACGCATGTCACGCTCGGGGACCGCGAACGCATGCCCATGGCCCACGCATTGCATGCGCGATCGATGGCCGAAAGTGCGCCGCGTCACTGAAAATGCGGTCGAAAACGAACAAAACCGGGCACTGAGCGGACGCTTGGGTGGCCATGGCAGCCAAATATCGGTGCGCCGTACAGCTTGAGCGTCACCGCGACCGGCCCGAACCGGCCGGTCGCCCTCTCCCGTGGACGGCCCGAAAGCCCCTGGCTACAGTCGGGGAATGGAGACCTTTGACCGCGGTCAAAGAGCCGCGTCCCCGGCGCCCACGGCATCCCCGGAGTCCGCTGTCCCGGCGGACGCCGTGGCCGCCCTCCGCCGCTTCAACCGCTACTTCACGCGCCGTATCGGCGCCCTGGACGACCACTACCTGGGTCAGGACCGGCCGCTCGGCGAGGCCCGGCTGCTCTTCGAGATCGGCGAGGGAGTCTCCCTGCGGGAGCTGCGCGGCCGGCTCGGGCTGGACGCCGGCTACCTCAGCCGGATGGTGAAGGCCCTGGAGGCGCAGGGGCTGGTCCGCGTCGGCGTGCCCCCGCACGACAACCGGCTGCGCGTGATCGAGCCGACCCCGGCCGGCCGCGCCGAGGTCGCCGAGCAGCACCGGCGCGCCGACGCCCACGCCGCCGGCCTGCTCGAAGGGCTCGACCCCGCCCGGCGGGCCGAACTGACCGCGGCCCTGACCACCGCGGAGCGGCTGCTGCGGCTGGCGGCGATCACCGTCGAGGTGGTCGACGGGGCCTCGCCCGCCGCGCTGGCCTGCCTGGACGCCTACGCCGCGGACATCGACGCGCGCTTCCCCGAGGGCTTCGACAAGGCCGCCCTCGTGCGCCCCGAGGAGGTGACCGGGGACGCCGGCGCCTTCCTGGTGGCGTACGAGGAGAAGCGCACCGTCGGCTGCGGGGCGCTGCGCCGGCTGGAGCCGGGGGTCGGCGAGATCCGGCACGTGTGGGTGCACCCGCGGGCCCGTCGGCTGGGGCTCGCCCGACGGCTGCTGTCCGGGCTGGAACGGGAGGCGCGGGCACGCGGCCTGGACGCCGTGCGCCTGGACACGCACGCCGAGCTCACCGAGGCACAGGCGATGTACCGGGCGTGCGGGTACACCGAGATCCCGGCCTACGACGACAACGTCTACGCCTCGCACTGGTTCGAGAAGCGGCTAGCCGGCTGACTCCCGGAGCATCAGCTCGCGCACGCAGCCGCGCAGCCAGGCGTGCGCGCGGTCGGCGTCGTGCCGGGGGTGCCAGGCGAACCCCAGCTTCACCGCGGGCAGTCGCAGCGGGATCTCGAAGGTGACCAGGCCGAGGGTGTCGGCCAGGTGGCGGCCCCAGTGGCTGACGAGGCCGATCAGGTCGGTCTCTTGCACGACGAAGAGGGAGGCCGGGGAGGAGCCGACACTGCCCACCACCCGCCGCTGGAGGCCGAGTTCGGCGAGGGCGTCATCGATCGGGCCCTGCAGCCTGCCGCGCCGGGAGACGATGAGGTGACCCGCCGCCCCGGCGAACCGCTCGGGCGTCAACTCGCCGGCCAGCAGCGGGTGTCCGGCAGTCCTGCTGGCCGTCGCCGTCGTGGTCACGACCCCGCGGACCGAGCGCTCCGCCGCCGGCAACCCCGACCCGCTCGGCACCCTGCTGCTCACGACGGGGCTGGTCGCGGTCCTGCTCGGCATCATCGAGGGCCCGGTGCACGGCTGGACCTCCGCACGCATCCTCGGCGCCTTCGTGGCGGGCGCGCTGCTGATCGCGGGCTTCACCGGACACGCCCTGCGCTCCCCCGCCCCGCTGTTCGACCCGCGGGTCTTCGCCTCGGCCCGGCTGCGGGCGGCCTCCCTCGGCACGGCCACCGGCTTCTTCGGGCTGTTCTCCCTCTTCTACGTCAACTCGCAGTACCTGCAGGACGTGAAGGGGTTCGGCGCCGCCGTCACCGGGCTGGCGATCATGCCGCTGGTGTTCGGGATGGCGGCCACCCAGAAGCTGGCCACCCGCTGGGCCGGCCACCCCCGGGCGGTCGTCGGCACCGGTCTCGCCCTGATCGGCCTCGGCCTGCTCGGCGCGTCCACGGCGGACGCGGGCACGCCCTACGCGGTGTTCGTCCGCTGGCTGCTGGTCATCTCGGCCGGCGCCGGACTGTCCATGCCGGCCCTCACCCTGGGCGTGGTCACCTCGCTCCCGCCCCACCAGGCGGGCCTCGGCTCGGGTCTCGGCACGACGGCCCGGGAGACCGGTGCCGCACTGGGCGTCGCCGTCACCGGCACCGTCCTGTCCGCCCACACCGACCTGCCGCACGGCATGGGGCCGGCGCTGCGGACGGTGGGCGTGGTGGTGCTGGCCGCCACGGCACTCGTGGTGGCCGGGTACGGCTCTCTCGCCCGGAGGGTGCCGCACTACGCGGCCGACGGCACCGCGACCCCCTGAGGTGCGGGGCCGCCCCGGTACGCGGCGCGGGCGCGACCGGCCGCGACGGACCCGCACACGGCGAACGCTCGGCACCCCTGCGAGGGGGTGCCGAGCGTCGGCTGTGTGGTGCGGGAGTCTAGAGCAGACCGAGGGAACGAACCGCCTCGCGCTCCTCCGCCAGCTCCTGCACGGACGCGTCGATGCGGGTGCGGGAGAACTCGTTGATGTCCAGGCCCTGGACGATCTCGTACTTGCCGTCCTTGGTGGTGACCGGGAAGGAGGAGATCAGGCCCTCCGGGACGCCGTAGGAGCCGTCCGACGGGATGCCCATGGAGGTCCAGTCGCCGTCGGCGGTGCCGTTGACCCAGGTGTACACGTGGTCGATGGCGGCGTTGGCGGCGGAGGCGGCCGACGAGGCACCGCGGGCCTCGATGATCGCGGCACCGCGCTTGGCGACGGTCGGGATGAAGTCCTCGGCCAGCCACTTCTCGTCGTTGACGACCTCGGCGGCGTTCTTGCCGGCCACGGTGGCGTGGAAGATGTCCGGGTACTGCGTGGCGGAGTGGTTGCCCCAGATGGTCAGGCGCTTGATGTCGCCGACCGTGGAGCCCGTCTTCTTCGCGAGCTGGGTCAGCGCGCGGTTGTGGTCCAGGCGGGTCATCGCGGTGAAGCGCTCGGCCGGCACGTCCGGGGCGGCGGCCTGCGCGATCAGCGCGTTGGTGTTGGCCGGGTTGCCGACGACGAGGACCTTGATGTCGTCCGCGGCGTGGTCGTTGATGGCCTTGCCCTGCGGCTTGAAGATGCCGCCGTTGGCCTCCAGCAGGTCACCGCGCTCCATGCCCTTGGTACGCGGACGGGCGCCCACCAGCAGGGCCACGTTCGCGCCGTCGAAGGCCACGTTCGGGTCGTCGGTGATCTCGATGCCCTGGAGCAGCGGGAAGGCGCAGTCGTCCAGCTCCATGGCCGTGCCCTCGGCGGCCTTCAGCGCGGGGGTGATCTCCAGGAGGCGCAGCTTGACCGGTACGTCCGCGCCGAGCAGCTGGCCGGAGGCGATGCGGAAGAGCAGGGCGTAACCGATCTGGCCGGCCGCGCCGGTGACGGTGACGTTCACGGGAGTGCGGGTCATGGCGTTCTCCGTATGACAGCTGGCGGTGGGGCGTCCCTGCCCCGGGCGGATGATCGATCTCTTGGTATCAAGAGATCGATCCAGCGGTCAGGCTATCGCGCATCCGGCATGCGAGACGTCCCGGGCCGTGTGGCTCACCCCACAAGAGGATCACCGGGGCGGGACGCCGGGGTCGGCAGGGTCGCGGGGGACGAAAAGGCGGCCGCCCGTCCGGGAGAGGAGGGACGGAAGCGGCCGCCGGTGGGGGTACCGAAACACCGGACTCCCGTGGGGGTACTGCTCGCGTGCCCGGGATCGGGACCGCCATGCGCACCGGAAGGGAATTTCACCCTTCCGGCTCCCCGGGGCGGTGCCCACCGCGTGCGGGGAGCCGTACGGAGACGGACGGCCGTCACGGCGTGCAGCCGGTCCGCCCGGACGCCA
Source organism: Streptomyces sp. 1222.5 (assembly GCF_900105245.1). Lineage (NCBI taxonomy): Bacteria > Bacillati > Actinomycetota > Actinomycetes > Kitasatosporales > Streptomycetaceae > Streptomyces > Streptomyces sp. 1222.5. Next base: position 3,610,204 of record NZ_FNSZ01000001.1, read on the forward strand.
GGATCGCGCAGGCCTTGGCCGCCGCCGGGTTCTTCACGGCGACCATCGGGGTGTACGCGATGGCGTCCCCGACGGCGGTGATCTCCCCCGTCTGCTTCACCTTGCCCGAGGACACCTGCACCTTGTCGCCCTGCGTGGCACCGGTGATGCGGCCCCACACGGTGCCGCACGACTTGCTGTAGCGGACCTCCAGGGTGGTGGTGCCGACGGTGGCGGTCTTGGCGGTGGTGACCAGGTCGCCACTGCACCCCATGGCCTCGGCGTCCTTGCCGTCGCACGCGGAGCCGGCGCACTTCACACCGGGCGGCAGCTTGACGTGGGCGCTGGCGGAGGGGGCGGGGGACTTCGCGGCGCGGCCCTTCCCGTCGTCGCCGCCCTGGTTCATGAACCAGAAGACGCCGGCGATGACGACGAGCACGCCGGCGAGCCCCGCCAGGGACATCGTCAGCCGCTGCCGGCGGGCCGGCCGCCCGGCGGAGGCGCGGTCCGCGGGCCGGGGCGCCCCCGGCTGCCCCTGGTGGGGAGCCTGGCCCGGAACCGGGGTACCCGGAACCGGGCCGGGGCCTTCGGCCGGGACGGGGGGCCGTACCCCCGTGCCGGGGCGGGCGCTCGTCGGCGAGGGGCCCCGGTACCCGGCCAGCTTCCAGGAGTTGACGCCCGAGTCCGCGCCGTCCTCGCCGTCCGCGCCGTCGGCCGGTTCGCCGGCCGCGTCCTCGCGGGCGTCGGTGTCGGTGTCGGTGTCGGGACCCGCCGGCCGGCCGGGGACCGACGGGGAGACGCCCGCGGGGCCGGCGACGCCCGGGGTCACGGTGGTGCTGCCGCCGCCCTGGCGTGCGGACGGACCGCCGGTCGCCTCGGCCGCCCCGAAGTCGCCCAGCGCGGCACGCGCCTGGGAGATCCGGATCGCCTCCATGGTGCGGTCGTGCCGCATCTCCGCCCGGCTCCAGGCCCGTTCGGCCAGCTCCCACATGGTGGTGAGATGGACCGGGCTGGAGCCGGTGACCTCGGAGAGCGCGACGATCGCGCCCTTGGGCGCGAGGAGCCGGCCGCTCAGGTAACGCTCCCAGGACGTCTTGCTGTAACCCGTGCGGTCGGCCAGTGCCGCGATGCTCAGGCCGCTGCGGTCCACGAGTCGGCGCAGCTGACTCGTGAACTCCTTGATCTGCGGGTCCAGATCCTCGGGCAGATCTTTCCAGCGAGGCATCGTTTCCCCCTCTTCCCCCCGGTCGGTGCATGTCGTCTCGCGCGCGGCCCCCCGGCTCGCCCCCGCGTGCCGGTACTCGTGCCGGCTACCCACAGGGATGCGCTGACCAAGGATCCCAGTTCCCGGTGTGGGGGCGCACGGGGGCGTGGGTCGCCGCGGCGGTGCACCCGGTGCCACGAGGTCTTCGTAACGTATCCCGAACTGTCAATACGTCGACACCTGAACGGCACACGCGGGGGTGCGCGCGGACACCGTAGCGGAACGGTCACTTCCGTGCCACAGCGCGGGGACAGGCGTTGAACAGGGAGTTCCCGAAGCGGAAGGCTGTTTCCCGGCGGCGGTTCGTCCTTGCTCGGGGGAGGGGACGGGCCGCCGCTCCCGCGTCCGGCGGGCTCAGCCGCCCGCGGTCACCAGTCCCGACTCGCGGGCCGGCACCACCGCCTGGGCCCGGCTGCCCAGGTCGAGTCTGGACATCGTGCGGTTGAGGTGGGTCTTGACGGTGGCCCCGCTGATGTAGAGGCGGTCGGCGATCTCCCCGTCGGACAGACCGCGGGCGGTGAGCGTGAGGACCTCCCTCTCCCGGGAGGTGAGCACCTCGAGGTCGGGTGCGGGCGCGGAGCGGGGGGCGGGCGCCTGGTTCCGGCCGAACGCCTCCACCAGGCGCCGGGTGACGCCTACCGCCGCGGTTGGCCGGGGAGTTCGCCCGCAGGGCCGACGCGGGGCGCGGGAGGTCCGCCGTAGCGTCGGCGACGGGGAGGCACCGGTGGCCCGCGCCCCCGGGGGAGGTGCGGGCCACCGGTACTGCGACGTCGCTATCTGCTGATCGTGAAGTGCAGGACGCCCTTCACGAACGGGATCCGCAGCCACGGGTTGGGCTGCGCCATCAGCGCCAGCAGGACGATCGCCACGCCGAGGATGCCGTAGGTGACGATGTCCGTGAAGCGGGACCGGACGGCGAGCATGCCGACGCTGGGCAGGACCCAGCGCAGGACCGCGCCGGCCAGCAGGGCGGCACCGACCAGCAGCATGCCGACGCGGAACACGTCGAGCGCGGTCAGCAGCAGGCCGAGCGCGACCGTCGACAGCACGACGAGCATGGGCCACTGCCGGGCGGGCGCCGGGGCGTCGCCGGGGGCCGCCCGGCCGCCGCCCTCGGGGCGCGCGGTGTCCTTGGTGAACAGCGGGAAGCGGCGCGTGGTCCGCCGCGGGCGCCCCTCGGCATCGGGGGCGCTGATCGCGTCGCGGACGGTCGGCTCACCGCCGCGCGTCTTATCGGCCGGCACTGCGCTCCGCCGCCTCGACCACGTTGACCAGCAGCTGGGCCCGGGTCATCGGGCCGACCCCGCCGGGGTTCGGGGAGATCCAGCCGGCCACCTCCAGCACGTCCGGGTGGACGTCGCCGACGATCTTCCCCTCGTCGTTGCGGGAGACGCCGACGTCCAGGACGGCCGCGCCCTGCTTGACGTCCTCGGCGCGGACCAGGTGCGGGAAGCCGGCGGCCGCGACGATGATGTCGGCCCGCTTCAGGTGTGCGGACAGGTCCCGGGTGCCGGTGTGGCACTGGGTCACGGTGGCGTTCTCGCTGCGCCGGGTCAGCAGCAGCGGCATCGGGCGGCCGATGGTCACGCCGCGGCCGACGACCACGACCTCGGCGCCCTTGATCTCCACGCCGTGGGCGCGCAGCAGGCTGATGATGCCGTTGGGGGTGCAGGGCAGCGGGGCCGGCTCGTTGAGGACCAGCCGCCCGAGGTTCATCGGGTGCAGGCCGTCGGCGTCCTTGTCCGGGTCCATCAGCTCAAGGATGCGGTTCTCGTCGATGCCCTTGGGCAGCGGCAGCTGGACGATGTAGCCGGTGCAGGCCGGGTCCTCGTTCAGCTCGCGGACGACCGCCTCGATCTCCTCCTGGGTGGCCGTGGCCGGCAACTCCCGCTGGATGGAGGCGATACCGACCTGCGCGCAGTCGCGGTGCTTGCCCGCGACGTACTTCTGGCTGCCGGGGTCGTCCCCGACCAGGATCGTGCCGAGGCCGGGCGTGACGCCCTTCTCCTTCAGCGCCGCCACGCGGGCGGTCAGATCGGACTTGATCGCGGCTGCGGTGGCCTTGCCATCGAGAATCTGGGCGGTCATGGGTCCATCCTCGCGGATGACCCGGCCCGGGTTCCAATCCGGGTCGCCGGACAGCTCTCCCCGTCTTTTGTCACCGCATGATCCGGGATGTGTCACCTCATGATCAGTGATGTTGCACTTGCACAACACATGCCGATTCCGGCTGGACAAGTAAGAGCCTGCTAAAGAACGATGAGCACACAGTGCCGCGGGCAGTGCCGGGGGGACGGACCGCATCTGTAGAACTCTCCTCCGAACCGTGCCGCGCGTTCGTCCCCGCACTTGAGCAACGGAGGAACCCCGCCATGAGCTTCGGCGACCCGAACAACCCGTACGGCCCGCCCCCGTCCCAGCCCCCGTCGGCCGCTCCCGGCTACGGCTACCCGCAGGCGCCGGCCGGCCCGCCGCAGGGCTACGGCTACCCGCAGCAGCCCGCGTACCCCGGCTACCCGGGCGGCAACGCGATGCCCCAGTCGATGCCGGGTCTGCTCGTGACGGCCCGGGTGTTCCTGTACCTGATCTCCGCGGTGCAGATCATCGGCGGCCTGATCTGGCTGTACGTGGCGGCGTTCGTCAACGACGTCTCGAACAAGGCCGACGACCTGGGCAGCTCCTCCGAGGACAACCCGTTCACCTCGATCGGCGAGGGCGGTCACACGGCCGCGGGCCTGATCGTGTTCTTCGCGCTGATCGCGCTGGGCCTCGCGGCGCTGTCCATCACGCTGGGCGTGAAGTTCGGCCGGGGCGGCCAGGGCGTGCGCATCACGACGGTGGTCTACGGCGCGCTCGGCGGCATCCTCGGTCTGATCATGCTGTTCGCGGGCATGGACTCCGGCCTCGCCTCGGCCGTCATCTTCCCGCTGATCTGGGTGGTGTTCGCGGCCGTCATCACCGCGGCGCCGGTCGTTCCGAGCGGTACCGCCTGGTTCAACCGCCCGCGCTACTGAGCTGCGCCTGCGACAGGCATCGACTGGGCTGCTCCTCCCACTGCGGGAGGACAGCCCAGTCGCCTTTTCCGGGCCGTCCACGGCCGTTTCGGCAGCACCGGGCGTTTACGGCGGCCGGGTGGGCGCACGTCAGCGGTCAGGTCCGGAATGCCACCGGAAGGACGCGAGACCGGCCGGCTCCTCGTCGGCGGCGCCGTCCACGGAGGTGTGGACGGCCCCGGACCGCCGGCGGACGAGACCGCCGAGGCCGACGATCGCGGCTAGCAGCACGGCGATCAGGCAGACGAAACCGAGCGCGAGGACGGCCAGGCCCGCCAGCCCGTAGCCCGCCAGTCGCGCCACCATCTCGATCGGGTTCATGCATCCGCACGCCGGCATGGGGCGATCCTGCCCGCCGGGACGGCGCCGGGCACGGGCCGTGTCCGTACGGTGCTCAGGTGGTGCCCGTTCCGGTACCGGAACAGGCATCGCGCTCGTCCCTGTCGGGACCGGGACGCCGACGGTCCGGCCGCCGGCGAACGGCGACCGGACCGGGGGCACTTCCGAAGCGGTGGAACTCAGTGGAAGAAGTGGCGCGTGCCCGTGAAGTACATGGTCACGCCCGCCTCCTTGGCGGCCTCGACGACCTGCTCGTCACGGATCGAGCCGCCCGGCTGGACGATCGCCCGGACACCGGCCTCGATGAGGATCGCGGGGCCGTCGGGGAAGGGGAAGAACGCGTCGGAGGCCGCGTAGGCGCCGCGGGCCCGCTCCTCGCCGGCCCGCTCGACGGCCAGCTTGCAGGAGTCGACGCGGTTGACCTGGCCCATGCCGACGCCGACCGAGGCGCCGTCCTTGGCGAGCAGGATCGCGTTGGACTTCACCGCACGGCACGCCTTCCAGGCGAAGGCCAGCTGCGCCAGCTCCTCGGCGGAGAGCGCCTCACCGCTGGCGAGCGTCCAGTTGGCCGGGTCGTCGCCCTCGGCCTGGAGCCGGTCGGCGACCTGGAGCAGCGCGCCGCCGTCGACCGGCTTGACGTCGACCGGGTGGGCCGGGGCGCCGGGGCAGCGCAGCACGCGGATGTTCTTCTTCTTGGTGAGGGCCTCCAGCGCGCCCTCCTCGTAGTCCGGCGCCACGATGACCTCGGTGAAGATCTCCGCGACCTGCTCGGCCATCTCCTTGCTGACCGGCCGGTTCACCGCGATCACGCCGCCGAACGCGGACAGCGGGTCGCAGGCGTGCGCCTTGCGGTGCGCCTCGGCGACGTCCGCGCCGATCGCGATGCCGCAGGGGTTGGCGTGCTTGATGATCGCGACGCAGGGCTCGTCGTGGTCGTACGCGGCACGGCGCGCGGCGTCCGTGTCCGTGTAGTTGTTGTACGACATCTCCTTGCCGTGCAGCTGCTCGGCCGCCGCGAGGCCGCCCTCGCCGGAGGTGTAGAGGGCGGCGGGCTGGTGCGGGTTCTCGCCGTAGCGCAGGGTGTGCGCGCGCTCCAGGGTGGTGCCGATGAACTCGGGGAACGCGGAGTCGTCGGCCGGGGCGTAGGCGGAGGCGAACCACGACGCGACGGCGATGTCGTACTCCGCGGTGTGCCGGAAGGCCTCGGCGGCCAGGCGCTTGCGGGCGGCGAGGTCGAAGCCGCCGTCCTGCACCGCGGCGAGGACGTCGGCGTACCGCTCGGGGCTGGTCACCACGGCCACCGACGGGTGGTTCTTGGCGGCGGCGCGGACCATCGACGGGCCGCCGATGTCGATCTGCTCCACGCACTCGTCGGGCGAGGCACCGGAGGCGACGGTCTCCCGGAACGGGTAGAGGTTCACGACGACCAGGTCGAACGGTTCGACGCCCAGCTCGGCGAGCTGCTCGCGGTGGCTGTCCAGACGCAGGTCGGCGAGGATGCCCGCGTGCACCCGCGGGTGCAGGGTCTTCACCCGGCCGTCGAGGCACTCGGGGAAGCCGGTGAGCTCCTCGACCTTGGTGACGGGGACACCGGCGGCGGCGATCCGGCCGGCCGTGGAGCCGGTGGAGACGAGCTCGACGCCCGCCTCGTGCAGCCCGCGCGCCAGGTCCTCGAGACCGGCCTTGTCGTAGACGCTGACGAGCGCGCGACGGATGGCCCGCTTGTTGCTCTCCGCGGTCACTGGATAACTACCTTTCGTCCCTCAATGCGATAGCCGTTGCGGGCGAGCCGCCCCACGACCTCGACGAGCAGCCTTCGCTCGACTTCCTTGATGCGCTCGTGCAGCGCGCTCTCGTCGTCCTCGTCCCTGACCTCGACCACGCCCTGGGCGATGATCGGTCCGGTGTCGACGCCGTCGTCGACGAAGTGGACGGTGCAGCCGGTGACCCTGGCGCCGTACGCGAGCGCGTCACGGACGCCGTGGGCTCCGGGAAAACTGGGCAGCAGCGCCGGGTGGGTGTTCACGAACCGCCCGCCGTAGCGGGCGAGGAACTCCTTGCCGACGATCTTCATGAACCCGGCGGAGATCACGAGGTCGGGCTCGTGGGCGGCCACGGCCTCGGTGAGGGCGGCGTCCCACTCCTCTCGGCCGGCGTGGTCCTTGACCTTCCGCACGAAGGTCGGCAGCCCGGCGCGCTCGGCGCGGGCCAGCCCCTCGATACCGTCGCGGTCGGCCCCGACGGCGACGATCCGGGCGCCGTACGCCTCGGCTCCGACGCGCTCGATCTCGTCCAGGAGCGCCTGCAGGTTCGTGCCTGATCCGGAGACCAGCACGACGAGGCGCTTGACCGCTGGGCCAGCGGGGGTGGCGGCCACGGTGGGGCCCTTTCTCGGGGTGGCGATCTGTCCGGCCGACTGCTTGTACGTTCGTACGAATGCTTCGCGCTTCCCGATACGGGGAAGTCTACGAAGCGGCCGGCCGTCAGCAACGATACCGGCACTGCGGACGGCCCCCACGGGACGGGGGCCTGGCCGGAAGGTAGCGTTCGCAGGGGTTCGGGATGGGGCAGCCTCGGGAACGCGGTCGGCGTGCGGTGCGTTCAACGGGGTGGAAGCTCTCGCCGGACAGCCGTAGCCACCTAGGGGAAGACGCTCTCTTGATGCCCGATCGCAGCCTGCGACTCCTCACGTTCCCGCCGCGCCCGGCCCAGGGAGGCGAGCGTGGCGCCGTCCTGCTGCGGGAGCGGCCGACCTCGCCGCCCCAGGCGCCCGAGGGCGGCCGGGACAGCGGCGGGCGCGACGGTGAGCAGCAGGACGACAACCCGTTCGCGCCGCCCCCGGAGGGCACCCCGGACCGTCCGTGGCAGCCCCGCCGGCCCGAGGGTTCTTCCGGTTCCGGTGACGGCCAGGACGACCACTCCCCCTGGGGCAGCCAGTGGAGCGACCGCCAGCCCGGCCGCTCCCCCGGCGGTTTCGGCGAGCGTCCCGGTGGCGGGCCGCAGGGTCCCGGCGGACCGGCCGGCGGCTCCGGCATGCGCTGGGACCCCACCGACCCCGCCCAGCGCCGCGCGCGGTACGCGCTGCTGTCGGGCATATGGGCGGTCTTCTTCGCCCTGTTCAGCTGGCCGTACGTGGCGCTGCTGCTGGGTGCGCTGGCCCTGTACTGGGGCATCAGCGCACTGCGCGCCAAGCCGCGCACCCCGGACCCGGACACCCCCGCCGTCCCGAGCGGCCGGCCCCTGACGACGGCGGCGATCAGCGGTCTGGTCACGGCGTCCCTGGCCCTGGTCCTGGTGGCCTCGACCTTCACCGTGCAGCTGGTCTACCGCGACTACTACACCTGCGTCGGCGACGCCCTCACCCACGAGGCGAAGGTGTCCTGCGAGAGGCTCCTCCCGGAGCAGCTGCGCGGAGTGCTGGGCGCGGGGAACGACTGACGCCACGACGGCCCGGAGGCGCCTGCGTCAGCGGGTGTCGTGGGCTCGCTCGGGTCCGTCCGTGACGGTCGGGTCCTCCTCGGGCGAGCGGGGCGCGGCGGAGGAGGACGGCGCGGTGCCGGGCGCCTTGGCCTGCTCGTCCGGCTCCGGTCGCGACCACTCGGGACCGTTGGCCAGATCGCCGGCGGCGGCCTCCCTCAGGGCCGCCCAGCGGGAGGCGCGCGCCAGCTCGTCGTGCCAGTCCGGGGCGAAGGGGTCCTCGGCCGGCGGGAAGTCGTACGCCTCGTCGTCGGAGACGCCGGTCGCGACCGGCACGGCGTCCCGCTGAGCGGCCGGCCCGGAGCCGGCCGCCCCCGACGCGGAGTGGACCTCGGACCGAGGGACGGCCTCGGCGCCGGCGTCCTGTACCACCGTGGTGGGTCCGGTCCCGGTGGTGTCCGGCCCGGGCACCGGCTTCTCGCCCCCGTCCGTTCCCGTGCCCTTCCTGGCGCCGGTTCCGGAGGGTGACCCGGCTTCGTCGGGTGTCTCGTCCACCGCGCGGTGCCCCGCCCACCCCCCGGAACTCTCCCCGGAGCTCTCCCCGGGGGTCGCACCGCTCCCGCCGTCCGGCGCGGCGCCCGTGCCGGCCGCGCGTACCTTCCCTGCACCCTCCGGCGCGGGCTCGGCCGGGTCCGCGGGGGTCACCGTCGCCGACGCACCGGCAGCCGAACCCGCGGCGGCCGCCGTCGCCGCGCTCACCGTGACCCTCTTCCGGCCCGGCTCCGTGCCCTGCGCCGGGACGACGTCGGACCGCGTCCGGCGGCCACGGAGCCGCCAGGCCCGCACGGTCAGCGCCACCGGTGTCGCGAACACCGCCGTGCAGACACCGGCCGCTCCCCCGGTCTGCCACCACACCGGACCGAACCGGGCCAGCGCGGCCACCCCCAGCGGTCCACCCGACAGCTCGGCGAGCAGAGCGAGGAATCCGGCGCAGACCGCCGCCGTCAGCAGCACCAGCCCGGCGGTCCGGGCGGCCGACCAGCGGGCCCGCGCGGGCGCCCCGGACGCCGGCCGGCGCACCGCCGCCCGCGCCACGAACCACCCGGCCGTCACCCCTGCCGCCACCGGCAGCAGCCCGGCGGCCCAGTTGAGCGGCGTCCCGGCCCCCGGGTCGGGCACCGCAGCCAGCAGCGGGAACGGCGGCAGCAGCGGGGCAGGGTCGGAGGCGAGCGGGTGCACCAGGTGCCCGGCACCGAGGACGAACCCGGGGCCGAGGGCGTAGGAGGCGGCCCACAGCGCCGCGTTGGGGATCAGCGCGACGCCGAGCAGCAGCACGGCGAACCGGCCCGTCCAGCCCTCCGTCAACTGCAGGAACGACGCCCGTGCCGCGTCTCCGTGCCACACCAGCGACACCCCGGTCAGCAGCGCCCCGCCGCCGAAGAACACCGCCGTGGCGGCACCCGCGGCCCGTACGGCGGCTCCCAGCCTGGCCCCCGCGTCCGCGCCGAACACCAGCCGCCTCACCGGCCCCGGGAGCACCGCCAGCAGGCTCAGCACCGGACCGGGCGGGCGGCCGTGCGCGGTCCACACCCCGGCCGCGGCCGAGCCCGCCGCGACGATCGGCAGACAGCACGTCACCCAGGCCCATCCGGGCCGCAGTTCCCCACTGCCGCAGTACAGCGCCGCCGCGCCGCCGACGGCGAGATAGCCGAGGACGACACCCGTCCACGCGGTACGCGGCGGGACCGGCGGCGGGCCGTCGGGGTCGGCGGAGACGTCGGAGGCGTCCCGGGCCGCCCGGTACAGCAGCCACACCGGCAGCGCGAGCAGCAGCAGCGGGGTCACGCCGACCGGCAGGGGCGCCCCGGACAGCGTGTCGGTGCGGGCCAGTTCCACCCCGTGGCCCAGCAGCCACAGCGCGGCGGCCACGTGCAGCGCGGCGCCCGGCCCGCTGTCGGGGTACGGCGAGCTGACCCACATCGCGAGGACCAGCACGGCGAGCGAACCGAGCCCGAGCCCGGCCGCGACCGCGCCGGCCAGGAGGCTTGCGGCCAGCCCGGGCGAGCGGTCGCGCACGCGCGCGATCAGGGGCGACAACGACGGGCGGCGAACGGTCATCTGGGGCACGCCCGCCATCGTCCCAACGACACGCGCTTTCCGGGCGTAACAGGCGAACCCCCGAAGTGTCGCTCAATATATGTTTATGTTCTTTTTCGTACGAAAGGGTGCATGGTGACGACGCACATCACTGCCGGCCCACTGCCCTCACCGAAGGAACGCCGATACCTGCGCCAGTCCGCCTCGCTGACGCAGGCTCAGCTCGCCGCACGGCTCGGCGTCAGCCGCGCCACGCTGCGCGCATGGGAGTCCGGCCGCCGCATCCCCGGCGGGAGTGAAGGCGAGGCGTACGCCAGATTCCTGACCACGGCCGTCGAATCAACAGCCCGTCAGGAGCGGGCGGCACAAGCGGGGGACGCGGGCGCCGATCCCACGGCGGGCCCGCCACGGCCCCTGACACCCGCTCAGGCGTTCGACGCGCTGTACGCGTTCTGCGCCCCCGCCCTCGTACGGCAGACCTATCTGCTCACCGGGCGGCGGGAACTGGCCCGCGAGGCCGTGGAGCAGGCCTTCCAGACCGCGTGGCAGCGCTGGCCCGAGGTGGCCCGCGACCGGGACCCGGGCGGCTGGGTGCGGGCGGTGGCGTACGACTGCGCGCTCTCCCCCTGGCACCGCTTCCGCCCCCGCTACCGGCACGAGGAGCCCCCGCCGGCCGACCCGGCCGACCGCGCCCTGCTGCACGCGCTGCTCGGACTCCCGCCCTCGTACCGGCGCACGCTCGTCCTCTACGACGGGGTCGGCCTCGACCTGCCGGAGACGGCGGCGGAGACGGAGGCCAGCACCCCGGCGGCGGCCGGCCGGCTGCTCCGCGCCCGTGAGGCCGTGGCCGCGCACGTGCCGGCGCTGGCCGACCCCGCCGTACTGCACCGGCGGCTGACCGAACTCGCCTCGTCGGAGCGCCTCCTCGCGGCCAGGCCGACGACGGTACGGACGTACGGCGAGCGCCGGAACGTGTTCTGGACCCGGGCGGCCATCGCCTTCACCGTCGCCATCATCGGCTCGACGGCCCTGACGCTGCGGACGGCGCCGACGCACTACGAGCCGCCGATCGCCCCGGCCCAGGCGGTGCACGGCGTCCCGCCCCCTGCCGCCATGGGCCCCCTGTCCCAGGAGGAACAGGCCCTGCGGACGAAGCTGCACCGCTCGGACTCCGGCGGCCCGGAAAGACTGCTGCCCGAATTCCGGTGACGGCGGGAGGCGCCGGGGACTGCCGGTGAACGGGAGGGGGAAACGGCGGTAGGCCCGCCCCCGTGAGGGGACGGGCCTACCGACAGCCTGCGGAGGGACTCAGGCGCTGAGGACCTCGCGGGCCAGCTTCGCCGTCTCGGTCGGCGTCTTGCCGACCTTGACGCCGGCGGCCTCGAGGGCCTCCTTCTTCGCCTGGGCGGTGCCGGACGAACCGGAGACGATGGCGCCGGCGTGGCCCATGGTCTTGCCCTCGGGGGCGGTGAAGCCCGCGACGTAGCCGACGACCGGCTTGGTCACGTTCTCCTTGATGAACGCGGCCGCGCGCTCCTCGGCGTCGCCACCGATCTCACCGATCATCACGATCAGGTCGGTGTCGGGGTCGGCCTGGAACGCGGCGAGGGCGTCGATGTGCGTGGTGCCGATGATCGGGTCGCCACCGATGCCGACGGCGGTCGAGAAGCCGATGTCACGCAGCTCGTACATCATCTGGTACGTCAGCGTGCCGGACTTCGACACCAGGCCGATGCGGCCCGGCTTGGTGATGTCGCCCGGGATGATGCCGACGTTCGACTGGCCCGGGGTGATGATGCCGGGGCAGTTCGGGCCGATGATGCGGGTCTTGTTGCCCTTCTTGCCGGCGTACGCCCAGAAGGACGCCGTGTCGTGCACGGCGATGCCCTCGGTGATCACGACGGCCAGCGGGATCTCGGCGTCGATGGCCTCGACGACCGCGTCCTTGGTGAACTTCTCCGGCACGAAGATGACGGAGACGTTGGCGCCGGTCTTCTCGATGGCCTCCTTGACGGTGCCGAAGACCGGTACCTCGGTGCCGTCGAAGTCCACGGTCTGACCCGCCTTGCGCGGGTTCACGCCGCCCACGACCTGGGTGCCGTCACCGAGCATGAGCTTGGTGTGCTTCATGCCGGTGGCGCCGGTCATGCCCTGGACGATGACCTTGCTGTCCTTGTTGAGCCAGATAGCCATGGTGTGTTGTGTCCTCGTCCTGAGTGCTTACTTGGCGGCGTGGGCCAGTTCGGCGGCCTTGTCGGCCGCGCCGTCCATGGTGTCGACGCGCTGCACCAGCGGGTGGTTCGCGTCGGTGAGGATCTGCCGGCCCAGCTCGGCGTTGTTGCCGTCGAGACGGACGACGAGCGGCTTGGAGACGTTCTCGCCGCGGTCCTCCAGGAGCTTCAGCGCCTGGACGATGCCGTTCGCGACCTCGTCACAGGCGGTGATGCCGCCGAAGACGTTCACGAAGACGGACTTGACGTCCGGGTCGCCCAGGATGATCTCCAGGCCGTTCGCCATGACCTGGGCGGAGGCGCCACCGCCGATGTCCAGGAAGTTGGCGGGCTTGACGTTGCCGTGCTGCTCACCGGCGTACGCGACGACGTCCAGGGTGCTCATGACGAGACCCGCGCCGTTGCCGATGATGCCGACCTCGCCGTCGAGCTTGACGTAGTTGAGGTTCTTCTCCTTGGCGGCGGCCTCGAGCGGGTTGGCCGCGGCCTTGTCGTGGAGCTCCTCGTACTCGGGGTGACGGAACTCGGCGTTCTCGTCGAGCGACACCTTGCCGTCGAGGGCGAGGACGTCCCCGGAGGCGACCTTCGCGAGCGGGTTGACCTCGACGAGGAGGGCGTCCGACTTGATGAAGGTGTCCCACAGCTTGATCAGGACGTTGACGACCTTGTCCGCGACCTCGGCCGGGAACTTGGCGGCCTCGACGATCTCGCGGGCCTTGGCCTCGTCCACGCCGTCGATGGCGTCGATCGCGATCTTGGCGACGGCCTCCGGACGGGTGGCCGCCACCTCCTCGATCTCCATGCCGCCCTCGACGGACGCGATGGAGAGGAAGGTGCGGTTGGCACGGTCGAGGAGGAAGGAGACGTAGTACTCCTCGATGATCTCCGGAGCCGTCTCGGCGATCATGACCTTGTGGACCGTGTGGCCCTTGATGTCCATGCCGAGGATGTCCGTCGCACGGGCGACGGCCTCGTCCGCGGAGGCGGCCAGCTTGACGCCACCGGCCTTGCCACGACCACCGACCTTCACCTGCGCCTTGACGACGGACTTGCCGCCCAGCCGCTCGGTGATCTCGCGCGCCGCCTCAGGCGTGTCGATGACTTCACCGGCCAGCACCGGTACATCGTGCTTGGCGAAGAGGTCCCTCGCCTGGTACTCGAACAGGTCCACGCGCTTCCGTCCCTATCAGTGATCTCGCGGTTCGTTGGATGCGTGGGCGTGCCGCGAAGGGCAACGTGACGTCCGCTTGTCACTAGGGGAGCGCACACGGTGTCCGAGCGCGCGGCATGTCCGTCTCGCAGGTTATCGCCGCTTGCGGGGGCTCCCTAAATCGAGGGTCACACCTGAGCGGTGATACCTGTCACATGATGCCGGATTTCCTGGCACGGCGTGCCGACATATGTGCTGTACAGGGGCGGTCTGCGAGGCCTCACCGGGCTGGGGTCGACCCGGTGAGGCCCCCTCGATCGGCCCCGGCGGGAACCGGGACCGGGGCGGTTGATCCCCACCCCAATGGGGACCACCCGCCCCTTCCCGCGGAGCACCGGCCGGACGGGCCGATGGCCTTCGGCCGCCCGGACCCGGTCGCCCCGCGGAGCTTGTGAGGGCGCTCAGCCCTGCTGTCGCATGCCCTCCGACACGTCGCGCACGCTGTAGGGGTCCAGCCATCCGTGCGCGGCCTGCGGGCCCTGGGGGCTCGGGAGGTGGCCGGGTACGGCCGAACGGGTGACGGCCTCCGCCCCGCTCACGGCATGCCCGGCCCACGGACCTTCCGCACCCTGGACCGTGCGCCCGAGGCCCCCCGCGAAGCCCACGGCCTGACCGGCGACCGACTCCCCGAGATCCGCGGCCCGGCCGGTGGCTCCGTGCGCGAGGTACTCGCCCTGGCCTGCGACTCCGCCCGCGAAGCCCGCGGCCTGCCCGGCGGCACCGTCGGCGAAGCCGGTGGCGCGACCGGCGGCTCCGTGCGCGAGGCCGGTGGCGTGGCCGGTCGCCTGGTCGGAGGCTCCGTGCGCGAGGCCGGTGGCGTGACCGGTCACCTGGTCGGAGGCACCGTGCGCGAGGGCGGTGGCGTGGCCGGTCGCCTGGCCGGTGGCTCCGTGTGCGACGTACTCGCCCTGGCCTGCGACTCCGCCCGCGAAGCCCGCGGTCTGCCCGGCGGCACCGTCGGCGAAGCCGGTGGCGTGACCGGCGGCTCCGTGCGCGAAGGCCGACGCCTGGCCGACGGCACCGTGGGCGAAGCCGGCGGCCTGCCCGGTGGCACCATCCACGAAGCCCGTGGCCTGCCCGGTGGCCCCGTGGGCGAAGCCCCTGGCCTGCCCGGTGGCCCCGGCCGCGAGGTGCTCGCCCTCACCGGCGGCCCCGTGTGCGAGGTACTCGCCCTGACCGGCGACCGCGCCCGCGAAGCCCGCGGCGTGGCCGGTGGCGCCGCCCGTGAAGGAGCGGGCGTCGGCCGTGAGGCCGTGGGCGAGGGTGCCCGCGTCGGTGGCGGTCCTAGCGGCGACCGGCACGACACCGTGGACCGCGCCGGAAGCCACCGGAGGCAGGACCGCGTCCGTGGTGTTCCAGGCCGCCTGCTCGGCGAGACCGGTGGCGTACGCCGACCCGTCCGCGACGACACCGTCGGCGACCGTCCGCACGGCGCCCGCCGCGCCGTGCGTCCCGGAGATGGCCCGCGCCGCGGTCCCGTGCACATCGGCGCGCACGCCCGCGCTCACCCCGTCCATGCGCGCCTCGGCCTCCCGGCCGACGCCGTACGCACCGGTCCGCGCCTGGTCGGCGACCCCCTGCGCCCCGGCGGCCGCATCCCCGGTGGCGCCGTACACACCGGCCACGGCGCCCGCGCCGGTGTCGTGCACCCCGGAGACGGCGCCCGTGGCGGTGCCGCCCAGGCCGTACGCGGTGCTCTCGGCTGTCCCGCACACCCCCGGGACGGCGTCTCCGGCCGTCCCCCGCACCCCGCCGACGGCGCCCACGGTCGTGCCGTGCGCGCCGTCCACCGCGTGGTGCGCCGCGGCCGGAACCCCGTCCACCGCCCGCCCGGCGACCGGCACGGCCCCGTGCACGGCGGCGGAGGCCACCGGCGGAACCACGGCGGACACCGCACCGTCGACGACCGGCGTGACCGCACCCGGTACGGACCTCACCGTGCCGACGACCCGTTCCCGGGCCCCGCCGACCGTACCGGTGACATGCCCCGGCACCCCGGACACCGCGGCCCGGCCCGCACCGGCCGCCTGCGAACCCTCGCCCCGCACGATCCCGGCGCCCCGCTCACCGACACCGCCCGCCGCGCCCGCGACATGCCCAGGCACCCCGGACACCGCCGCCCGGCCCGCACCGGCCGCCTGCGAACCCTCGCCCCGCACGATCCCGGCGCCCCGCTCACCGACACCGCCCGCCGCGCCCGCGACATGCCCAGGCACCCCGGACACCGCCGCCCGGCCCGCACCGGCCGCCTGCGAACCCTCGCCCCGCACGATCCCGGCGCCCCGCTCACCGACACCGCCCGCCGCGCCCGCGACATGCCCCGGCACCCCGGACACCGCCGCCCGGCCCGCACCGGCCGCCTGCGAACCCTCGCCCCGCACGATCCCGGCGCCCCGCTCACCGACACCGCCCGCCGCGCCCGCGACATGCCCCGGCACCCCGGACACCGCCGCCCGGCCCGCACCGGCCGCCTGGGCGGCCTCGCCCCGGACGGGGCCGGTCGTCGCGGTCGCCGTGTGCCGGGCCTCGGCCGCCGCTCCCGCGGTCCGGCCCTGCGCGGTCGCGACGGTCCGCTGCACGGCCGTGCGAACGGCGCCTTCGACGCCCTCGGCGCTCATGCGCGCCGCCGCCTGCACGGCCCCGAGCCTGGTCTGGGCCGCGGCCAGGGCCTCCTCCACCTCGGGGGCGAAGGTCGCCAGCGGGCCGAAGAGGTAGTCGATCTCGTCCCGAGCGGAACCGTGGGCGGCGTGGACGGTGCCGGCGGCCCCGACGGTGGCGTGCGCCGTCAGCCGCGCGCCGTCCGTCCGGGCGTGCACCTGTGCCTGCGCCGTACGGTTCGGCGCCTGCCCGGCCCGTGCGGCCCGGGCACCCCCGACGGCCCGGGCGGCTCCCTCCGCCTTCCCGGTGGCCGGAACCCCGGCGCCCACGTGCCGGCGGACCTGGTCGGCGGACGTCGGCACGGTGTCGCCGACGGCGTCCCGTACCGGTCGCTCGGCGCGGTCCGCGGTGTCCGAGACGGTCGAGGCCGCCGTACCGGTCAGGCCGGAGACCGTGTCGTGCAGGTCGGCGGCCACGCCGTCGACCGTATCGGTGAGCGCTCCGGTGACACCGCTGCCGGCGTCCGGCGTGGACAGGGTCGTGGCCGGCAGCTCGTCCGCGTCGGCGGCGGCCGAACCGAGCGCCCATGCGCTGGTGACACCGGCGGCTATCACTATGGAACGACGAATGTTCTTGTTCATCTCTGCGTCAAATCCTCGGGAGAACGGCTGGGGAGTTCCGTCCGGGGCGCCGGAGAGCCGGCGGGCCGGACGGGGGTGGACCTGTTCCGTCCCCGCTCGGCAGGGCCGTGACGGGGAGGTCGGCCGTGCCGCCTAGCCGGGGAAGACGGGGATGTCGCGGTGCCGTTCGAGGATTCCGGGCGCGTCGACGTGCGCGAGGGTGCCGGGCGCGAGCCGCAGGGGCGCCCGGTCGGCGAGGGTGACGGCCTGCGCGTCACCGTGGCGGGACGTGGTGCCGTCGACCGCCGCCTGCTTGCCGAGCGCGCCGTCCGGGTCACCGGCCGGCGCCGGCAGACCGGGTGCCTCGGCGGGCGCGACGGCGTGGCGCACGGTCACGGGCGCCGAAGGACGGAGCGCGGAGGGCGCCTCGGGGCCGTACGGACTGACCGGTGCCGACGGGGCGAAGGCGTTACGGGCCCCCGTCCGGGCCTGCCGCTCCCCGGCCGGCACCGGCACCGACGTGCCGCTGTCCTCCTGCGAACCAGCTGTCGGGGGCTGTTGGCGGGGCGTCAGGCAGTCGGTCAGGTCGGGAAGGCCCGGCAGCCCGTCGAGGTCCGGCACGGACACGGTGGGAGCCGCCGTCCGCGTCCTGCCCACGGTCCCGGAGGCGTCGTCCGTCAACGTCCGTACGGGCTCGGCGGCTCGCTCGGTGACACCGCGCACCGCCTCGGCGGATCCGGCGACGCGTCCGGCTCCGGCAGTCCCGACCGCCTCGGCCGTCCGGACCACTTGGGTCACCCGGCCCACTGCGGTCTCCCGCAGCTGTCGAACGGAGACGGCGGGCCGGCCGTCGCCGGCCACTCGGCCCCCTTCGGCCACCCGGCCGGCACCGACCGCACGGCCAGAGTCGACTGCTCCGCCCGTGTGAGCCGCACGATCGGAGGTAACTGCTCCGCCCGCATCCGCCGCTCGGCCGGAGTCGGCGCCTCGGACCGCTTTCGCGGCAAGGCCGGCTCCGGCGGCCGGGACGCGATCCGTGATCGCGACGACCGGAGCGGCCTGGACCGCCCCCAGCGTCGTCGCTGTCCCGTCCGCCGCGTGCGCCTGCTCCCCACAGAGGAACCCGAGCGCGAACAAGCCACTGACCAGCAGCAACAGTTGGAGCGCACGCCGCCCGGCCGCCGTACGCAGCACACGCACGGAGGCACCGACAAGGGCGGCTGGGAAGGTCAAGGAGGGGAACATCCTCGGGTCGGTACGACACGGGCGCCGCCGATCCTCGCACGGCACGCCCGAGGCTGCGCAAGCCCCCTGTTACCGATGGGTAGTCATGTCCCCTTTCCCTCCCCTTTCCTGCCCGGCGTCATACGGTGTCCGGTATCGGCAGCGGCCGTTTCTCGAGGGCCGCCGCCATCACCTCGGGGAAGAGATCGGGCGTGCAGGCGAAGGCGGGCGCGCCGAGCGCGGCCAGCGCCGCCGCGTGCTCCCGGTCGTAGGCGGGCGCCCCTTCGTCCGACAGGGCGAGCAGCGTCACGAACTGCACCCCCGACGCCTTCATCGCCGCGACCCGCTTGAGCATCTCGTCGCGTATACCGCCCTCGTAGAGGTCGCTGATCAGCACCACCACGGTCTCGGAGGGCCGGGTGATCTGCGACTGGCAGTAGGCGAGCGCGCGGTTGATGTCCGTGCCTCCGCCGAGCTGGGTACCGAAGAGCACGTCGACCGGATCGTCCAGCTGGTCGGTGAGGTCGACCACCGCGGTGTCGAACACGACCAGCCGGGTGCTGATCGACCGCATGGAGGCGAGGACCGCGCCGAACACCGAGGCGTAGACCACCGACGCGGCCATCGACCCGGACTGGTCGATGCAGAGGACGACCTCCTTCTTCACCGACTGCGCGGCCCGCCCGTACCCGACGAGCCGTTCCGGTACGACCGTGCGGTACTCGGGCAGGTAGTGCTTGAGGTTGGCCGCGACGGTGCGGTTCCAGTCGATGTCCCGGTGGCGGGGACGGCTGACCCGCGCGCTGCGGTCCAGGGCGCCGGTGAGGGTGGCCCGGGTGCGGGTCGCGAGCCGCTTCTCCAGGTCGTCGACCACCTTGCGCACGACCGCGCGCGCCGTCTCCCTGGTGGTCTCCGGCATCGCCTTGTTGAGCGAGAGCAGCGTGCCCACGAGGTGCACGTCGGCCTCGACCGCCGCCAGCATCTCCGGTTCCAGCAGCAGAGAGGCGAGCCCGAGCCGGTCGATGGCGTCGCGCTGCATGACCTGGACGACGGAGGACGGGAAGTACGTGCGGATGTCTCCGAGCCAGCGCGCCACGGAGGGCGCCGAGGCACCGAGTCCCGCCGAACGATCGCGCCCCGTCGGCGGCTTGTCGCCCTTTCCGTAGAGCGCGGCCAGGGTGGCGTCCATCGCCGCGTCCCGGCCGGAGAGCGCGCACCCGGTCCCGTCCGCCTGGTCACCGCCGAGCACCAGCCGCCAGCGCCGCAGCCGTTCCCGGTCCGGATCGTGCGCCTGGGACGGCGCCGGCACGGGTGTCGTCGTCGGTGTCGGTCCGGTCGTCATGTGCCCACCCCCGCGAGTCGGTTGTCGTCGGTCGTGTCGGGCTCGGTCTCCAGGCCGAGCAGCAGGCGCAGCACCGGTAGCACCGCGTCGGCGCGCTCGATGTCCGGTTCGGCGGCGAAGCCGGGGGTGACGGTGTTCCCGCCCGGCCGGTCCGCCCGTTCGCCCGGTCCGCGCCGGACCAGTTCACCGAGGGTTCTGCGCACGCCCGGCTCGTACGCCGCGAACGTGCGCCGCAGCAGCGGCAGCACGTCCGTGAACGCCTCCACCGGCACTCCGGTCAGCCAGGCGTCGACCAGTCCGAGCAACCGGTCGTCGTGCACCAGCAGCAGCCCGCCCCCGCCACCGACGAAGCCCTCGATCCAGGCGGCGGCGTCGGGAGGCGGTGTCCCCGGTGACAACGCCAGCCCCATCAGGCGTGCCGCCTCACCGGCGTCGAGTGCGCCGTCGTCCAGCAGCAGCCGCACGGCCCGGCCCCGGATGGCACCGGGCGCGGTGTCCCGCAGGGACAGTGCCCGCAGCACCGTCCGCCAGCGCTCGCGCAGGTCGCCGCGGCCCGTGTCCGAGGTGCCGACGAGACTCTCCGCCAGCAGTCCGACCGCCGTGTGCACGGCGTCGACATGGCCGCGCATCTCGTCCGCGGCGTCCGCGTCGAGGGAGGTGCAGGCCGGGGGGAGGCCGACGAAGATCCGCTCGGCGAGCCCGGCCGCGACCCCGGTCAGCGCGCCGGTGTCGGTCCCGCGCACATCGCCGTAGCGCAGCGAGCGGACCAGGGCGGGCAGGCCCTGCGCCAGGTGGCCGACGTCCGTGTCCAGGGCCGCCCGGTCCGCCAGCACCCGCATGACCACGGGCAGCGCGTCCGGCAGGCCGGCCAGCAGGCACTGCTCGGCGAGCGCGGTGACGTCGGCGAGGGCCGTCGCGGCGGTCGCGTCAGCCTCGGTCTTGGCCTGCGCGGCCCCGAGCACGGTGGTCCCCCACACGCCCGCCTCGGCGACCTTTACCGCCAACTCCGGTTCCCAGCGCAGCCGCCACGTCTCCCGGAAGGTGCCCGTGCTGCCCCGCGACCGGGCCGGCTCGCCCCAGCCGACGCCGAGCAGCCGCAGCCGGTGCAGGAGCCTGCTGCGGCCCGCGTCGGTGTCCCCGCGCAGGTCCAGCTCCAGCTCGCGCTCCAGGGCCTCCGGTTTGATCCGCAGCGACCGCTGCTGCCGGGCCAGATCGCGCTGCAACGGCACGGCGGGGGCCGATTCGGGAACCTCACCGAGGACGTCCCCCACCACCAGCCGGTCGTGCACCAGGGAGAGCGGCACGTCCGAGCCGTCGCACATCACCGCGCGCACGGCGTCCATGGTCTCGCCCAGCCCGGGCAGCGGACGGCCGCGCATCGCCGCCAGCGTCTCCGCCAGCCGTACGGCCTCGATGACGTGGGCGGAGGAGACGATCATGTCCTCCTCGCGCAGCAGCCCGGCCACCCTGGTCAGCCAGCGCTCGACCGGCCGGTCGGGGGCCCGGAAGAGATGCCCGTACCAGCCGGGCGAGTCGATGCCCGCGCCGTACCCGCTGGACCGGGCCAGCCGGCGGTGCGTCCACGGCACCCAGGTCAGATCCGCCTTGACCTTGGGGAGCCCCTTCAGCAGCGCCCGGTCGGAAGTGACGGTGGTCCGCTCGCGCAGCGCGGGCACGTGCCAGGCCCCGCAGACCACGGCCACCGCGTCGCCGAACTCCTTGCACGCGTCACGCAGTCGGAGCCGCATGTGGGCTTCGCGGACGGCGTCGCGCGGGTGGCCGCCGGTGCCGAAGCGCTCGCGCAGCGCTCCCATCGCCTCGGCCAGCGCGTCGAACGGCGCGAACGGGTCCCGCTCCCCCGGCCCCCGGTGCTCGACGACGTCCTCCCACCACCGCTCGGGATCGTCGTAACCGGCGGCCTCGGCCAGCACGGCGAGGGGATCGACGCGCGCCTGGTCCCCGGCGACGAGCGCGGCGGCGGGACCGTCGGGCGCCTGTTCCCCGGCAGCGGGGCCCGGCTCGCCGGGGGCCCGGCTCCCGCCGTCCGGAGCGGGCTCCTCGGGCCCGGAGACGCCCCGGGCCTCCTCCTGCTCCTGCTCCTGCTCCTGCTCCTGCTCCTGCCACGCGAGCGTGTGCGTGGCCGGCAGGTCGATGAACCGGGCCGGGACACGGTGCCGCAGGGCCCAGCGGAGGGCCACCCACTCGGGGCTGAACTCGGCGAGCGGCCAGAAGGCCGAGCGGCCGGGCTCGTCCACCGCATGGGCGAGCAGGGCGACCGGGGGCCGCAGGTCGGGGTCGGCGGCCAGCGGGATCAGCGCGTCGGCCTCCGGCGGGCCCTCGATGAGGACCACGGCGGGGCACGCGGCGTCCAGCGCGGCCCGCACCGCCCGCGCCGAACCGGGCCCGTGGTGCCGCACGCCGAGCAGCAGCGGCCCGGAACGGCGGGCCGGGCCCGGGCCGGAGTCGGTCATGCGCTCACCTCCCGGCAGGCGCGGTAGAAGTCCGTCCAGCCCTGACGCTCGCGGACGACGGTCTCCAGGTACTCCTGCCAGACGACCCGGTCCGCCGCCGGGTCGCGCACGACGGCGCCGAGGATCCCGGCCGCGACGTCCCCGGACCGCAGCACCCCGTCGCCGAAGTGCGCGGCGAGCGCGAGGCCGTTGGTCACGACGGAGATCGCCTCCGCCGTGGACAGCGTGCCGCTGGGCGACTTCAGCTTCGTACGCCCGTCGGCGGTGATGCCGTCGCGCAGCTCGCGGAAGACGGTCACGACCCGCCGGATCTCCTCGATGCCGTCGGGCGCGGCCGGCAGGTCGAGGGAGCGGCCGATCTGCTCGACCCGGCGCGTGACGATGTCGACCTCGGCCTCGGGGCTCTCCGGCAGCGGCAGCACCACGGTGTTGAAGCGCCGGCGCAGCGCGCTGGAGAGGTCGTTGACCCCCCGGTCGCGGTCGTTGGCGGTGGCGATGAGGTTGAAGCCACGTACCGCCTGGACCTCCTCGCCCAGCTCCGGGACGGGCAGGGTCTTCTCCGACAGGATCGTGATCAGCGAGTCCTGCACGTCCGCCGGGATGCGGGTCAGCTCCTCCACACGGGCCGTCATGCCGTCGGCCATGGCGCGCATGACGGGGCTGGGCACCAGGGCGTCGCGGCTCGGACCGTGCGCGAGCAGCCGCGCGTAGTTCCAGCCGTACCGGATCGCCTCCTCCGGGGTGCCGGCGGTGCCCTGCACCAGCAGGGTGGAGTCGCCGCTGACGGCTGCCGCCAGGTGCTCCGAGACCCAGGTCTTGGCGGTGCCGGGCACGCCGAGCAGGAGCAGCGCCCGGTCGGTGGCGAGGGTCGTGACGGCGACCTCGACGAGGCGGCGCGGACCCACGTACTTGGGCGTGATCACCGTGCCGTCGGGCAGGGTGCCGCCGAGCAGGTACGTCGCCACCGCCCACGGCGACAGCTTCCAACGGGCCGGGCGCGGACGGTCGTCCTGCGCGGCGAGCGCGGCGAGTTCGGCGGCGAAGGCCTGCTCGGCGTGCGGCCGCAACGCCTGCGCGCGCTCGGCACGGCTCGGTTCGGCGGTCGTCGGTTGCGCGGACACAGTCATGGCTGAGGCCCCCTCCAGCTCGGCCGGTTCGGATCTGTCATCCACCGTGCACCACGGCACTGACAATCGCCCTGACCTGCGCAAACTTCGACGCCCGGCCGATTGTCAGTGCCGGGACCTACCGTCGATGACATGACTGAGCAGGGGGTGCGCTGGACCGCGGACCAGGTGCTGGCACTGGCGCCTGACGCCGCGTCACGCAAAGCGGGAAGCAAACTCGGCGCCGCCGGGCCGTGGTCGGAGGCGGGCAGTGGAGAGGGGACGGTGTGGGGGCTGTGCAAGGGCAGTGGCAGCAAGCCCTACCAGACGGTGGTGGACCTCGCCGGCGCGGCCGGGCCGGCGTACAAGTGCAGCTGTCCGAGCCGTAAGTTCCCGTGCAAGCACGCGCTCGGTCTGCTCCTGCTGTGGGCGGGCGGCGACGGCTCGCTGCCGGCGTCCGCGCAGCCCCCGGACTGGGCGGGGCAGTGGCTCGCGGGCAGGCGGAGCCGCGCGGAGACCAAGCGGGTGCAGCAGGCCGAGGGAGGTGCCGCCGCCGATCCGGAGGCTGCGCGACGGCGGGCCGAGCGCCGGGCGGAGCGGGTCACGGCGGGCGCGACGGAGCTGGAGCAGCGGCTGACCGACCTGCTGCGCGGCGGGCTGGCCTCGGCCGAGCAGGCGGGATACGCCCTGTGGGACGAGACGGCGGCCCGCATGGTCGACGCGCAGGCTCCCGGACTGGCCGCCCGAGTTCGGGAGTTGGGGGCGATCCCGGCGTCCGGCGCCGGCTGGCCGGTGCGGCTGCTGGAGGAGTGCGCGCTGCTGCACCTGCTCGACCAGGGTTGGCTCCACCGTGACCGGCTGCCCGACGCCCTCGCGGCCACGGTCCGCACGAGGCTCGGTCTGCCGGCCGCCGTGGAGGGCCCGCCGCTGCGCGACCGGTGGCTGGTCCTCGCCCAGTACGACACGACGGACGCGAAACTGACGACGCGCCGGATATGGCTGCACGGCGCCGGATCGGGCCACACCCGGCTGCTCCTCTCCTACGGCGCGGCCGGCCGGGCACCCGAGCTGGCCCTGCCGGTCGGCCTCGCCCTGGACGCGGAGCTGTCCGTGCACGCGGGCGCCGGGCAGTCACGGGCCACGCTGGGAGAGCGGTTCGCCGCGCCCGCTCCGGCCGTATTCCGCCCGCCGGGCGTGACCACCGGGGAGGCGGCGGCCCGGTACGGCGAGGCCCTGCGCGACGATCCCTGGCTGGAGTCGGTCCCGGTGACCCTGGGCCGGGTGACACCGCTCCCGGACGGCGACCTGTGGCAGCTGGCCGACGCCGACGCGGACTCGGCCCTGCCGCTGTCCCGGACGGCCCGCTCCCGTCCCGGCCTGTGGCGCCTGGTCGCCCTGTCCGGCGGCGCCCCCGTCACGGTGTTCGGCGAGTGCGGGCACCGTGGCTTCACCCCGCTCACGGCCTGGCCGGAGGGCACGGGCGAGGCGGTGCCGCTGTGCTGACCCGACCGCTGCCGAAGGACGCCACCGCGGCTCGGCCCCGCCCTGTGGACCGCCCGGCCAGGTGCGCCGGCCGGCTCGCGCGCGACCTCGCCGGGCCCTCCCGGCCGTCCGCGCACCACTCGCACGGCCACGCTCCGAAGCCGCTCGGCCACACGCCGCGAAAGGAACGGTCATGAACGCGACCCCACCCGCTCCGCCGCCTGCCGGCCCTTCCGGGACGTCCGCGACGCCTCCCCCGAGCGCCTCGCCTGCACCCGCGGCACCGCCCGCGCCCTCCTGGGAGGACCTGGTCACGACCGCCCTGCTCGGCACCGACCGGCGTCCCCTGGCCCAGGATCCGGGCGGCCGGGCGGCCCCCGTCGCGCTGCTGGACGCGGCCGCCGTGGCGACCGTACGCCGGCGTGCCGGACTGCGGCCCGCGCGGGCGACGCGGCGGCCGGAACGGGCCCCCGAGGACCCCCGCCCGGCGCTGCCCCCGGCGGCGGCCCGCAGACTCGCGCTGCTCCTGGCCGACCGTTCCGGCGGACCGTCGGGAGGCCGGCGCGGCAGCTCACCGGATCTCATGGAGCTGCTCCCGCAGTGGCTGGCGGCGGCCAACGCGCACGGTTACGCGGCGCCTCCACAGGCGCTCCCTGCCCTGCTGGACGCGGCCCGGGGCCGTACGGACCTGCGCCCGGCCGCGCTGGCTTTCGCGGGCCCCCGTGCGCTCTGGCTGGCCCGGCTGAACGCTGACTGGCGGTTCGCCCTGCGCGCCGCCCCGGGCGGCGGCACCGCGCTGCCCGACGCCGGTGACGCCGGGGCGGTGCGCCGGCTGTGGCAGGAGGGGCTGTTCGCCGAGCGGGTCGCCCTGCTGGGCGTGCTCCGGGCCCGTACGCCCGCCCTCGCGCGTGAGCTGCTGGCCTCGACCTGGCCGACGGAGCGGGCGGAGGACCGGCTGATGTTCCTCGACTCGCTGCGCGCGGGCCTGTGCGGCGCGGACGAGCCGTTCCTGGAGCAGGCGCTGGGCGACCGCAGCCGCAATGTCCGGGCGACGGCGGCGGAGCTGCTGTCGGCGCTGCCGGATTCGGCGCTCGCGGCGCGCATGGCCGTACGGGCCGCCGCATGTGTGGCTCTCGACCGCATGGGGAACTCGCCCGTGATCGCGGTCGAGGCACCGCTCGAGTGCGACTCCGGCATGGAGCGGGACGGTGTGGTGGCGAAACCGCCCGCGGGCAGAGGGGAGCGGTCGTGGTGGCTTGGTCAGCTGGTCGAGGCGGCACCGCTCGCGACGTGGACGGAGCGGCTCGGCGGACGGAGCGCGCCGGAGATCGTGGCGCTGCCGGTGGCGGACGGCTGGCAGGGCGAGCTGCACGCGGCGTGGTGCCGCGCGGCCGTACGGCAGGGCGACGCCGCCTGGTCGAGGGCGCTGCTCGGCTCGCCGTCGGCGCCGGAGGCGGGGGGCCCGGGTGCGGTGTCCCTGGCGGAGCGGGCGAAGCTGCTGGCCGCCCTGCGGCCGGGCGAGCGGGCCGAATGGGTGGCCGGATTCATCGCCACCCACGGTCTGTCGGAGGCGTTCCAGCTGCTCGGCGGGTGTGCGGTGCCGTGGGAGCCGCCGCTGGGCAGGGCGGTCGTGGACGCCCTCAACATCGCCCGCGACGCCGGCAGTTACCCCTGGAGTTTCAGCGGGGTGATGGGGCTCGCGGAGCGTTGCCTGGACCCGGCGGAAGCCCCCCGGCTGGAGGCGCTGCTCGCGGTGCCCGACGAGCGGGAGGACGCGGCGCCGGGAGCCGGTGGCTACTGGGCGGAAGCGTTCCAGCGACTGGTCACCACGCTGCGCCTGCGGGCGGAGATGGCGGGCGAGCTGGGCGCCGCACCGCCCGCGCCACCGCGATGATCCGCTCAGCCCCCGGACGCGGCCGGCTGGTGGACGTTCTCGCGGACCCACTCCACGATCGACGTGGTCGTCGCGCCCGGCGTGAAGATCTCCGCGACGCCCTTCTGCTTCAGCGGCGCGATGTCCTCCTCCGGGATGATGCCGCCCCCGAAGACGAGGATGTCCGCGGCGTCCCGCTCCTTGAGCAGGTCGATGACCGCGGCGAACAGCGTGTTGTGCGCCCCCGAGAGGATGGACAGGCCGATCGCGTCGGCGTCCTCCTGGATGGCCGTGTCGACGATCTGCTCCGGCGTCTGGTGGAGCCCGGTGTAGATGACCTCCATGCCGGCATCGCGCAGGGCGCGCGCGATGACCTTGGCCCCGCGATCGTGGCCGTCGAGCCCCGGCTTGGCCACCACCACGCGGATCGGACCGGCTGCCACACCCATCACTGCCTCCATCAAACGATCACGGAAGCGATCGCTTCCGTCCGTAACGACAAGTACCGCACTTTTGGCGCGTCCCGCCACCCGCCGCGAAGTGAACGAACGTTATCTCCAGCATCCCGCAACCGGCGGTTTTACGGTGCGCAGCGAGGGGGAAATCACACGGTGGGACATCAGGGCACATGGGGGATCGAGCCGTCCTCCGGTGTGCCGACAGGAGGTCGGCCATGAAGGTCACCGGAGTTCTTCCGCTCTTCCTCCCGCTCTGCCGCCGCCTGTGGCCCGGCAGAATCGCCGGACTTTCCGTGGCGCTGCTCAAGGCGACCGCCCTCGAGGCCGCCATCCTGGCCGGCCACCTCCTGCTCTATCCGACCGGCCTCGTCCAGGAGCGCCGTGCCGTCCTGCCGGCCGGAGACGGCCCCGATCCCGCCGCCGAGGGCACCGCACGGCTGCCCGTCCGCTCCGGTCCGCCCGTGGTGCTGCTGCACGGCTTCATCGACAACCGCTCGGTGTTCGTGCTGCTGCGCCGCAGCCTGGTCCAGCACGGCAGGCAGCGGGTGGAATCCCTCAACTACTCCCCGCTGACCTGCGACATCCGTGCCGCCGCCGAGCTGCTCGGCCGGCACATCGAGGAGATCTGCGAGCGCACCGGCAACACGCGGGTCGACATCGTGGGGCACAGCCTCGGCGGCCTGATAGCCCGCTACTACGTGCAGTGCCTCGGCGGTGACCTGCGGGTCCGCATGCTCGTCACGCTCGGCACCCCGCACGCCGGGACCCGGGTGGCGCCGCTGGCCAACGCGCATCCGATCGTGCGCCAGATGCGGCCCGGCTCGGAGGTGATCGAGGAGCTGTCCCGGCCCGCACCCGGCTGCCGCACGCGGTTCGTCAGCTTCTGGAGCGACCTGGACTCCCTGATGGTCCCGCTGGAGACGGCCTGCCTGGAGCACCCCGACCTCGATGCGCAGAACGTCCGGGTGACCGGCATCGGGCATCTCGCCCTGCCCGTGCACCCGGCGGTCGCGACCGGGATACGCGAGGCCCTCGACAGCGCACAGCCCGGGGACCGGCTCGCGGACGGTCTGACGGTGGCCTAGCGGGCCACTGTCCGAGGCGGGAGAAAGGACCACCGACGGCGCGGTACGGCCTGCGCACAGGTGACTCACCGTCACCCGACATCGAACATTCATCGAACACAAGGCCAAAGTCGCGTCCGGGGTCCCCCGAAACACGGCCGAATGCCCGTTTCCGGCCCACGCGAAACAGGCCGAAGATTGTCGCGCCCGCGTACCGCCGGGTACAGTCACCGCACTGCTCTGGCAGCCCCTGTTGTCGAGGCGAAAGAGAAGTTGGTGAACGACCGTCACCCGTCGGGGACCATGACCACCCCGGCCCCGGCTTCCGACGCCTCCGCAGCGCACTACGCACCGTACGGGACACCGGAAGTCGCCTACGACGACGTCACCACGTACGGTCATTACGACGCCACAGGTTTCGCGGCCGGTTCCGTAGGCTTCGACGCCGATCCGCTCTTCGGCAGCCTCCCGGGCGACGGGCACACCACGGACGCGTACGACACCACGCACTGGCAGACCGGCACCGGTCCGACCCCGCACTACGACCCCTACGCGGCCCAGCACCACTCGACCTACGACTCGGGTGCGTACGACAGCACCGCCTGGACGATTCCGGCGCAGGCCACGGGGCACGACGTCAGCGGGCAGTGGGACGCGAGTGCCTGGCTCCAGCCCGGACAGGCGGCCGGCGCCGACCCCGCCGCGCAGTGGGAGTGGGGCACCCAGACCTTCGACACCGGCGCCTACGACGCCACGCAGTGGAACGCCGCCGGCCAGGCCGTGACGGCGGAGGCCGAGCAGGCTGCCGAACCGTTCGACCAGCAGGCCACGGCCACGTTCGACCAGGTCGCGGATGCGCACGTCGGCGCCGCGTTCGACCGGACGGGCGACGCGCACGCGACCGCCCCCTTCGAACAGCCGTCGCACGAGGACGCCGCGTACGAGGACGGCGGGTACGAGCACACCACGTACGACGACACCGTCTACGGCGACGGCGCGTACGAGGAGGGGCCGGTCGGCGAGGGCGATGCGACCGCCACCGGTGAACTGCCCGCCGTGCCCGGCCTGTTGGACGGGCAGGAGGAGATCACCCCGGTTCCGGCGGCCCGTGCGAGCTCGCGCGGCGCGGGCCGGTCCCGGCGCCGTACGCCCGCCAAGCGCTCCGCCCTGTTGACCGTCGCCGTGCCCTCCGCCTGCGTGATGGGGGTCGCCGGGATCGCCGCCGCCTCCGTCGGCACGCTGACCGACGACTCCAAGGACACCTCCGCCTCCGCCTCGGACGCGCACGCGGTGCAGCCGTCGGTCGCCAACAACAAGCTGGACACCCAGCTCAAGACGCTCGCGGCGGGCGCCGACGACTTCGCCGACCGGGCCAGCCGCACCCAGGAGCGGATCGACCTCAAGGCCCAGCAGGAACTGCAACAGAAGAAGGCCGCGGCGGAGGCCGCACTCAAGGAACGACTGCGGCCCAAGTTCGCGCTGCCCGTCATGGACCGCGGACTCAGCGCCTACTTCGGCCAGGCGGGCGTGAACTGGATGTCGGTGCACACCGGCATCGACTTCCCCGTCTCCTACGGCACCACGGTGATGGCCGCCACCGACGGAACCGTCAGCACCAAGTGGAACAGTGCCTACGGCAACATGCTGATCCTCACCGCGAAGGACGGCACGGAGACCTGGTACTGCCACCTCTCCAGCTACCGCGTGGCCTCCGGCACGGTCGTCAAGGCCGGCCAGTCGATCGCCTACTCCGGCAACTCGGGCAACTCCACCGGCCCGCACCTGCACTTCGAGGTACGGCCGGCGGGCGGGGCGGCCATAGACCCGCTGCCGTGGCTGCGCAGCCACGGGCTGGACCCGACCTGAGCCGGCTTGTTTCCTCGTGCCGAGTGAGCCCCGCCCGTGCAGGCGGGGCTCATCGCGTTCTACAGCTTCTCCACCGGCGCGTACCGCAGCAGCAGCCGCTTCGGCTTGGTGTCGCCGAAGTCGATCGTCGCCTCCGCGTTCCCACCCGTGCCCGTGACCGCGACGACCGTGCCGAGACCGAACTGATCGTGGGTGACACGGTCTCCGACGGCCAGCGCGACCACCGGCTTCTCCGCGGTGCGCCGCGTGGCGAACCCGGACGCGCCGGACGCCGAGGAGCGTGAGCGGGACGAGGACAGGGAGGCCGCGATCCCGGAGGCCGGCCCGGAGGACACCGGCGCGGCGGCCCCCGTCCGCTTCCAGTCCACGTGGGTCGGCGGGATCTCCTCCAGGAAGCGGGAGGGCGGGTTGTACGACGGCTGGCCCCAGGCGCTGCGCATCGCCGAACGCGTGAGGTACAGCCGCTCCCGCGCGCGGGTGATGCCGACGTACGCCAGGCGCCGCTCCTCCTCCAGCTCCTTGTTCTGGCCGAGGGCGCGCATGTGCGGGAAGACGCCGTCCTCCATGCCGGTCAGGAACACGACCGGGAACTCCAGGCCCTTGGCGGTGTGCAGGGTCATCAGCGTGATGACGCCGTCGCCGTCCTCCTCGTCGGGGATCTGGTCCGAGTCGGCGACCAGGGCGACCTGCTCCAGGAAGTCGGCGAGCGTGCCGGTCTCTCCCTCGGCGCGCTCCTGCTCGAACTCCAGGGCCACGGCGGCGAGTTCCTGGAGGTTCTCGATGCGCGTCTCGTCCTGAGGATCGGTGGAGGCCTGCAACTCGGCAAGATAGCCGGTGCGTTCGAGTATGGCCTCCAGCACCGTCGCCGGTCCCGCCCCGGACTCCACGATCGTCCGCAGGTCCTCCATCAGCGTATTGAACCGCTTGACCGCGTTGGTGGAGCGCGCGGCCATGCCGTACGCCTCGTCGACGCGCTTGAGCGCCTGGGGGAAGCTGATCTTCTCGCGCTGGGCGAGGGCGTCGATCATCGCCTCGGCGCGGTCGCCGATGCCCCGCTTGGGCACGTTGAGGATGCGGCGCAGCGGCACCGTGTCCTCGGGGTTGGCGAGGACACGCAGGTAGGCGAGGACGTCCCGGACCTCCTTGCGCTCGTAGAAGCGGACACCGCCGACGACCTTGTAGGGCAGGCCGACGCGGATGAAGACCTCTTCGAAGACACGGGACTGGGCGTTGGTGCGGTAGAAGACGGCGACGTCGCCCGCCTTCGCCTCGCCCGCGTCGACCAGGCGGTCTATCTCGTCGGCGACGAACTGCGCCTCGTCGTGCTCGGTGTCGGCGACGTAACCGGTGATCCGCGCGCCCTGGCCGGCGTTGGTCCACAGGTTCTTCGGGCGGCGGGACTCGTTGCGCTCGATGACCGCGTTGGCGGCGGACAGGATGGTCTGCGTGGAGCGGTAGTTCTGCTCCAGCAGGATCGTCGTCGCGTCGGGGTAGTCCTCCTCGAACTGGAGGATGTTGCGGATCGTCGCACCGCGGAAGGCGTAGATGGACTGGTCCGCGTCACCCACGACGCACAGCTCGGCCGGCGGCAGGTCGGACTCGCTCGGCGGTACGTCCACCGGGTGCGCGGCGGTGCCGACGAGCTCGCGGACCAGGGCGTACTGGGCGTGGTTGGTGTCCTGGTACTCGTCGACCATGACGTGCCGGAAGCGACGGCGGTAGTGCTCGGCGACGTCCGGGAAGGCACGCAGCAGGTTGACCGTCGTCATGATCAGGTCATCGAAGTCGAGGGCGTTCGCCTCGCGCAGCCGCGACTGGTACAGGGCGTAGGCCTGCGCGAGGGTCTTCTCGAAGCCGTCGGTGGCCTGGGCGGCGAAGTCCTCCTCGTCGATCAGCTCGTTCTTCAGGTTGCTGATCTTGGCGCTGAATGACTTGGGCGGGAAGCGCTTGGGGTCGAGGTCCAGGTCACGGCAGACCAGGGCCATCAGGCGCTTGCTGTCGGCGGCGTCGTAGATCGAGAACGACGAGGTGAAGCCGAGCTTCTTGGACTCCCGGCGCAGGATGCGCACGCAGGCGCTGTGGAAGGTCATGACCCACATCGCGTGGGCGCGCGGGCCGACGAGCTGCTCGACGCGCTCCTTCATCTCGCCCGCGGCCTTGTTGGTGAAGGTGATCGCGAGGATCTGGCCGGGGTGCACATGCCGCTCGGCGAGCAGGTGCGCGATGCGGTGGGTGAGCACGCGGGTCTTGCCGGAGCCCGCACCGGCGACGATGAGCAGAGGGGAGCCGGCGTGCGTCACGGCCGCGCGCTGGTTCTCGTTCAGCCCCTCCAGGAGGGCCGCCGGGTCCAGCGCGGGGCGCGGGGCGCCGTCGCGGTAGTGGGCGTCCCGGTCCGGCGGCACGTCGAACTTCCCGCCGAACAGATCGTCCGGAATCGGCTCCGGGGCGTGATCGTGCTCGGGCGGCGGCGGGGGTTCCTCGTCGTGCCCGCGAGGGGGCCGGAGGTCCGCCAGGAAGCTGTCGTCAAAGAGGCTGCTCATCGCTCTACGAGTCTAGGGCGCCCCACCGACAACCGGTCCCGGTCCCCGGAACATGGCCCGCGGACGGCCGTTCCCGAGCACTTCCACGGCGGCATCGATCTTCCCGGCGGACCCCCTCCACACTCCTCACGCTGCGGAATCGCCTGGTCACCCCTGTATAAACCTGACCTCAGGTCACAGAAATGTATCGGACAAACCGCTCACCAACCTTCACAGGAGACACACGAGTTGGCTAGGTTGCCGTCAGGCCGCACGACCCCACTCCGGCGAACGTCGCCGGGCCGTGCGGCCTCCGCCGAGTCCGGCGCGCCTCGCACGGCGCCCAGAGCCGGGGACCCACCGATCCCGGGGTGAATCGGCCGACTCCCACCCGGGACGACGCCGTAGGGCAACCCTTCCGAACCACCCGCCCGAACCCGACAGCTAACCCGGTAGGCGGCCGTTTGGAAGGAGTCGCCAGCCTTGGCGTCGCACCGCAAGCCGCGCCCCGGCGGCACCCGTGGACCGGGCCTGCGCGGCCCCGCTCTCGCCACCGCCGCCTTCACCTCCGTGGCCCTCCTGTCGCAGACGGCCGAGGCCGCCGCCGACGACGGCAGGCCGAGCATGGAGGAGATCGAGAAGAAGATCGACGAGCTCTACCGCCGGGCCGACTCGTCTCCGGAGGACGAACCGGCGGCCAGGCAGCGAGCCCGCGAGGAGGAGCCGCGCCAGGAGAGCGCCCGCCGCGGGACCCGGCGCGCCAAGGCGCCGGAGGGGCGGGTGGCGTCCGCCGCCGGCCCGGACACGGCCGCCTTTCTCCTCGAGGAGTTCCCGCAGGACCACTTCGCCCAGAACAGGGTGATGAACCGGCTGGCCTCGCGCGTGCGGGACACGGCCGAACGCGGCAGGACCGGCAGGAGCCCGCGGACGCCGGACGCCGACGCCGCGCCCTACGACGTGAAGGCCGCGAAGGCCGCCGTCCAGCGCAAGCTCGCCACCGCGCGGGACCTGCTCTCGCGGCTCCCCGCCCAGGAGCACGCGCGCCCCGCCGAGCCCGACCCCACGCCCTGGGGTGACGCGCTGCCCGTAGTGCCCGCGCAGGCGGCCTGGGAGGACGGGCTGCCCGCCGCATCCGCCCCGGCAACCTGGGAGGACGGGCTGCCCGCCGTACCCGCCCCGGCCGCCTGGGAGGGCACCGGCCCGCAGACGTACGCGGCCGCAACGTCCTCCGCCGCACCCGCGCCTTCCGCAGCCACGGTCTCGCAGCAGGCCACCAAGGCCGGGAAGGCGATCGCCTTCGCGCGCGCCCAGCTCGGCAGGCCCTACGTGAGCGGTGCCAGCGGCCCCGGTTCCTACGACTGCTCCGGCCTCACCCAGGCAGCGTGGCGGGCCGCCGGTGTCATCCTTCCGCGCGCCGCCCGCGACCAGGCCGTCGCGGGCACTCCGGTGGCCCTCGCCGACGCTCGCCCCGGTGACCTGGTCTTCTTCCACGAGGACAGCAGCCATGTGGGTCTGTACACGGGCGACGGAACGATGATCCACGCCCCGGAACCGGGCGCCTACATCCGCGAGGAGCCCGTCCACCGAGGCGGCGAGGCGCTCGTCCAGGGCGTCGTCCGGCCGGCCTGACCCCTTCCGCCCGCGCATCCACGCGCGCGTGCCGGTGTTTTTGCCCGCTACGCGCGCGTGGCCTGCCCGGTCGGCCCGTCGCGGCTGCCTAGCATCGGCGCATGCCCGGCATCTCGGAAGTGCGTGCGTGGTGGGCGGAGTGGCCTCCCGCCGCCGGCGCCGCGGTCATGGCGACCGGCATCGTGTCGATGGGCCTGCACCTGTCCGGCGACGAGACGCTGTCCCGGGTGGTGCTGGTCCTGGCCGCGATCGCCTGGGTGGCGCTGGCGGCCGACTTCGTCATGCGGCTGGGCACCGACCGGCCGCGGTGGCTGGCCGCCGCGGCGACTCCGGGCGCGCTGACCGCGGTCGCCGCGACGACCGTACTGGGCACCCGGCTCTCGGTGCTGGGCTGGGAGACCCTGGCCGCGGCACTGCTCGCGCTCTCGGCGCTGCTCTGGCCGGGGCTGCTCGTCTTCGTGATGCGGCACTGGGCCCGGCGCATGCCGGGTTCGGTCTTCCTGGGCTGTGTGGCCACACAGGGCCTCGCCGTGCTGGGCGCCACGCTGGCCGCGGCCGTCGAGACGGCGTGGCTGGCGCACACCGCGATGGTGCTGTTCTGGCTGGGGCTGGTGCTCTACGGCCTCGCCCTGGTCCGCTTCGACCTGCGGCAGGTGCTGGAGGGCGCCGGGGACCACTGGATCGCGGGCGGGGCGCTCGCGATCTCGGCGCTGGCCGGCGCGAGGCTGATCGCGGCGGGTGACGGGCCCATGTACCTGTGGAACCTGGACGACCGCGGCGTACTGCGCGACGTGACGGCGGCCCTGCTCGTGCTGGATCTCGCCGCGTACGCCGTGCTGCTGGTGGCCGAGGCGGTCCGGCCCCGGCTCGGCTACGACCTGCGGCGGTGGGCGACGGTCTTCCCGATGGGGATGACGGCTGCGGCGACGCTGTCCGTCTCCACCGCCATGGACGCCCCGTGGCTCAGGGTGCCGGGGCAGGTGCTGGTGTGGGTCGGGGTGGCGGCGTGGCTGGCCACGGTCATGGGTGCGCTGCGCACGGCCCGCGCCGGCGGCGGGCCCGGCTGACCGTCGGGTCCGGCCGGGCCGTCAGCCGCGGCCGCTCAGGTCCACAGGACGGCAATAAAGATGTTCGCCGTGGTCAGCGCGCCGACCAGGGCGAACAGCCCCTTGTCGACCCGCTCCTCGTCGCGCTTCACGTAGACCAGCCCGAGGATCACGATCAGCAGGGCCAGCTTCACGCCGATCTTGACGGTGTTCACGTGGTGACCGTCGGCCTGGTTGAGGCCGACCAGGGCCACGCCGGTGACCAGCATGGTCGCAGCACCGTGCAGCATCCCGGGCACGAACCGGGCCGTGCCCTGGCCCATCGCCTTCATCTGGGTGAGGAAACCGCCGAGCAGTGCGGCGATGCCGATGATGTGCAGGCCGACGAAGAGATGGATGAGTACGTCCATGGAGCCGGAGCCTAGCCAGGGCCCTGCCGGGCCCTTCGCACCGGGCCCCTCGCACCGCCCTCACCGGCCGGGCCCCGGCGGGCGGTCGGAGCGGACGTCCGGGTTCTCGTCACCCACCACCGACGATCTTGCATATATGCGCGCCATAGCACCACACGCATCCCGCCCGTCCCCCTTTCCGCGCTTCGGTCACCACGCTGCGTGAAGGCGTCGACTCCGGAAGGTCAACATGGTCACCTACGGTCATTTCGCGATCCGTCGAAGCCAGTTCCGTACACCGCGTTACCGACTCGTCACCGGCCGGTTTAGCGTCCTCCCCCAGGTGACCGGCTCCCCACCGCCGCCCGGGCCAGGGGCGGCAGTCGGCCACCTCCGCCGAGAAAGGCCCGGCGGTGGCGCGCTCCCCCTGTACGGGCCGCCGCCGGGCACGTCGACCGCTCGGTCGCACGAGTCCTACGGAAAGGTCGTGACGGTCCAGGTGGCAGCCCACCGAAAGCCCCGGCAGAGTCCGCTCAGCGGCCATACGGTCCGGACGGCCGCCACCCTCGCCCTCGCGGGCGCCGCCACGGCCACGGCGTTCGACGGGACGGGTCACGCCGAGCCGCAACTGACGCCGACCCAGGTCAAGGCGAAGGTCGCCAGGCTGTACCAGGAGGCGGAGGCCGCCACCGAGAAGTACAACGGGGCCAAGGAGAAGGCCGACACCGCCCAGCACCGGCTCGACGGGTTGCAGGACCAGGCCGCCCGCAAGCAGCAGCGGCTGAACACGGCCCGGGACGCGCTCGGTTCGATCGCGGCGGCCCAGTACCGCGACGGCGGCATCGACCCGGCCTGGCAGCTGGCCCTCTCCAGCGACCCCGACCACTACCTGGAGGGCGCTGCCTTGGCGGAGCGGGCCGGCGACCGGCAGGCCGACGCCGTCTCCCGGGTGCGCGATCAGCTGCGTGAGATCGAGCGGCTGCGCGGCGCCGCGCGGGTCGAGCTGAAGTCGCTGCGCTCACGTCAGACGGAGCTGAAGCGGCAGAAGAAGACCATCACCGGCAAGCTCGAGGAGGCCCGGCGGCTGCTGTCGCGGCTGACCCCGCAGCAGCAGGCGGAGGCCACCGGTGACGGGACCGGGACCGGGCGAGCTTCCCGGTCGGCGCCGGAACCCCGGGACGCACCGGAGCCGACCGGGTCCTTCCCGGCTCCCAACTCCCGTGCGGCGGCAGCCGTCTCCTACGCCTACGCCAAGCTCGGCAGCCCCTATGTGTGGGGCGCGACCGGCCCGAACGCCTTCGACTGCTCGGGCCTCGTCCAGGCCGCCTACCGCTCCGCCGGCCTCTCCCTGCCGCGCACCACCTACGCCCAGATCAACGCGGGCCGGCGCGTGTCCCGGTCGGAACTGCAGCCAGGCGACCTGGTGTTCTTCTACTCCGGCATCAGCCATGTCGGGCTCTACGTCGGCAACGGCCAGATGATCCACGCTCCCAACCCGTCGGCACCGGTCCGGCTGGCCCCGATCGACCAGATGCCGTTCGCCGGGGCCACCCGGGTGGCATGAGGGTGTCCCCCCGGGGATCAGACCAGCCGGCGCGCGGTCGCCCAGCGGGTCAGCTCGTGCCGGTTGGACAGCTGGAGCTTCCTCAGCACCGCCGAGACGTGGGACTCGACCGTCTTCACCGAGATGAACAGCTGCTTGGCGATCTCCTTGTAGGCGTAGCCACGGGCGATCAGGCGCAGGACCTCGCGTTCGCGCTGGGTGAGCCGGTCCATGTCCTCGTCCACGGGCGGGGCGTCGGTGGACGCGAAGGCGTCCAGGACGAACCCGGCGAGCCTCGGGGAGAAGACGGCGTCGCCCTCCTGGACCCGGAA
Source organism: Streptomyces sp. 1222.5 (assembly GCF_900105245.1). Classification (NCBI taxonomy): domain Bacteria; kingdom Bacillati; phylum Actinomycetota; class Actinomycetes; order Kitasatosporales; family Streptomycetaceae; genus Streptomyces; species Streptomyces sp. 1222.5. The sequence continues at coordinate 3,647,356 of NZ_FNSZ01000001.1, forward strand.
GATCGAGTCGACCAGGTCGGTGCCGGTGATCGTCTTGGTGACGTAGCCGCGGGCCCCGCCGCGGATCACACCGATCACGTCCTCCGCCGCGTCGGAGACGGACAGGGCCAGGAAGCGCACGGGCTGCGCGGCGTCCGCCATCAACGCGGCGCACCGGCGCAGCACTTCGACCCCGCCGCCGCCCGGCAGGTGGACGTCGAGCAGGACGACCTCGGGCCGGGTCGCGGTGATGACCGTGACCGCCTGGTCCACGTCCGCCGCCTCACCGACCACCTCGACACCGGTCTCGGCGGTCCGCCCGATCTCGGCCTGGACACCGGTACGGAACATCCGGTGGTCGTCCACGAGCACCACGCGTACGTGCCGCCCGCCCACGCCGCCGTCGCCCGGGCCGGTCCCTGCCGCATCACCCGCTCCGGTGGTGCCGTTCGCCTCGGTCGCGTCGCTCATGACGTCTTCTCCGCCCTCTCCATCTCCAGCTCGACCTCCGTGCCGCCGCCCGGCACCGCCCGCAGCCGGGCCGTGCCGCCGTTGCGCTCCATGCGGCCGATGATCGATTCCCTGACGCCCATGCGGTCGCCGGGTATCGAGTCGAGGTCGAAGCCGGGACCGCGGTCTCGCACGGACACGAAGACCGTCCTCCCCTCGACTTCGGCATAGACCTGTACGGCGCCGCCCTCGCCACCGTACTTGGCGGCGTTCACCATGGCCTCGCGCGCGGCCTGCATCTGCGCCGTCGTCCTCTCGTCCAGCGGGCAGTCGCCGACGACGACGACCTCTATGGGGACGCCGTGCTTGTCCTCCACCTCCGCCGCGCTGCGCCGCACCGCCTCCGCGACCGTGTCCGGCTCGTCGGCCTCGTCCTTGCCGGTGCCCTCCGGCTTGTACAGCCAGGTGCGCAGGTCGCGCTCCTGGGCACGGGCGAGGCGGCGCACCTCCCCCGCGTTGTCGGCGTTGCGCTGGATCAGGGTGAGGGTGTGCAGCACGGAGTCGTGGACGTGGGCGGCGACCTCAGCCCGCTCCTGGGCGCGGATGCGCATCAGGCGCTCCTCGGACAGGTCCTGGGTCATGCGCACCAGGTACGGGCCGGCGAGCAGGGTGATGCCGACCAGGACGGCGAGCGCGGCCTGGAGGACGGCACCGAGGTGGGCGGCCGAGCCCTGCAGGACGAAGATGGCGGAGACGCCGGCCGTGACGAGCAGGACGCCGCCGGCCGCCCGCAGCAGGGTGAGGGTGCGGCGCCGCCGGCCGACCTCGGCCCAGCGGGCCCGGCGGGCGTTGTCCGCCTGCCGCCAGACCAGGGCGACACCGGCCGCGACGAGCACGGCGGGCACCAGGTACGCCTTCGCCGCGTTGCCCATGTTGACGCTGCCCACGAAGACCACGGAGACCACGACCATGAGGAGCAGCGCGACGATCTGCCCCCGGTCCGGCTTGCGGGCCACGAGTCTGCGGCGGCCGTCCGGCGAGGTCTCCGTGCCGACCAGTGTCGGTGGCTTCTGCTCGCCCACCCCGCCGACGCCGAGCGGGACGAAGAACCAGAACGCCGCGTACAGCAGGGCGCCGAGCCCGTCGGCCATGAACAGCCCGACGAAGACGAGCCGCACCCAGATGACGGGCAGCCCGAGATGCCCGGCGAGGCCCCGCGCCACTCCGCCGAGCCAGCGTCCGTCGCTGCTGCGGTAGAGCTTGCGCGGCGGCCGCGGGTCGTCGAGTGGCAGGCTTGCGGCTTCCGGCATGGCACCGATGGTCACACGGCAGGCGGGGCGGAGCATCAGGGTCGGTCCCCGAGACGCCCCTGATCTTCGCCGGGGTCGGGCCGGGGCGGGACCGGTCGGGGCGGTCCGACGCCGGTCGAACGCTTCCCGGCCTCGTCTCAGGGCCGATTTCAGGGTTCGCCCAGGGTCGTCCCGACTGCCGCGGCGGCGGCCGGGCCGTCACCATGGACGCATGACGGATCACGAGCACGCCGCGACGGGTCCGGGACCCGGCACCGGCCCGCGCCCGGCCCCGGGTACCGGACCGACGGATGCCGCGCCCGCCGCGACGGGGAGGACGGGAGCGGCCGGCCGTGGCCCCGACGACGACCGGAGCCACACCCGTAGCCACGCCCCCGCCGGCCCCCGCGCCGACGCAGGCACCCGGGAACCCGAAGAGGAGCAGCAGCCGGGCATCGGCGAGGCACCCGCCCGGTTCCGGCGCGACCGTCGGCACAAGATGATCGCGGGCGTGTGCGCGGGCCTCGGGCGCCACACGGAGATGGACCCGGTGATCTTCCGGATCACCCTGGCCGTGCTGTCGGCGACCGGCGGCATCGGACTCATCTTCTACGGCTTCGCCTGGCTCCTCGTGCCCTACGAGGAAGAGGAGGAGAACGAGGTCCGCAAGCTGCTCACCGGCCGGGTCGACGGACAGGCGCTGGCCGCCGTGCTGTTCGCCCTGGTCGGCTGCGGGATCTTCCTGACCATGCTGCGCAACGGCGGGGTGCTGACCTTCGCCGTGGTGCTCTCCCTGCTGCTCGCGGGGGCCGGGTACTGGTCGCGGCGCCGCGGCGCCGCCGACCCCGACCCGCTCGCCGCGCAGGCCGCCGCCGACGCCCCGCCGGAGGCCCAGGCGCCCCCGGTCGTTACCTCCTACCCGTCCTGGTGGCGGGACCCGATCGTCAAGGACGGCACCCATGTCGGCGGCACCGGCTATCTGTGGGGCCCCGGCGACGCCCAGGAGCGGGACCTCGTCTCGGTGGTCGACGTCGGCGTCGCCACGCCGTGGAGCCATTCCGGTTCCGCACAGCCGGCGGCGGCGCGGCCCGCGCCTCCGAGACGGCGCGGCCCGCGCTGGATCGGCGGTTGGGTGTTCCTGCTCGCCCTGCTGGCGGGCGGTCTGGGCACCGGGCTGACCTGGCACACGCACCCGCTGGGCACCAGCCTGCAGACCGGCCTGGCCTGTGCCCTCGCGGTGTTCGGCCTGGGGCTCGTGGTCAGTTCGTTCCTCGGCCGCACGGGCGCCGGCACGGTGTTCCTTGCGATAGTCACGGCCGCGCTGCTCGCCGGGGTGTCGGCCATGCCGAAGGACATCACCACGCACTGGCGGGACACCACGTGGAGACCCGCCGCGGCGGCGCGGGTGAGCTCGGTCTACGAGCTCGGTACCGGGCGGGGCACGCTGGACCTGAGCCGGGTGAGCCCCACGGAGGGACAGCAGGTCTCCACGAGCGCCCATGTGGGCGCGGGGCGGCTGAAGGTGGTCGTGCCGGCGGAGGCGACCGTGCGGATGAGCATCGATGTGGGAGTGGGCGACATCCGGTTGCCCGGGGACGACAGGAAGGACGTGGACGTGCGGCCGGGCAGGCACAAGGACGTGACGCTCGAACCCACCCGGGGCGCCGGGGACGCGGGCACGCTGGACCTCACCCTCGAAGTCGGTGTGGGAGAGGTGGTGGTCAGCCGTGCTGCGTCATGAGTTCCAGCCGGGGAAGCTGGTCGCCGGTCTCTTCCTGATCGCCACCGGTGTCGTGTACGCCGGGGACGCGGGCGGCCTGTGGGAGACGCCGTGGTTCGCGATCGTCCCGCTGGTCGTGGGCGGCCTGTGTCTGGCCGGGGCGACCGCCGTCGTGACCCGGGGGATACGCAGACGGGGCGGCGCCGAGGGCGGCTAGCGGTAACCGCCGGACCGGCGGCGCCGGGTCCGCCAGGCCGCGTCCACGGAGAGATAGGGGGCGCCGGCGAGGATCAGGGGCAGCCAGGCCATCAGGTAGGCGAGGTCGTTGCCGTAGTAGTAGGGGCTCGTCGCCCAGCTGACCGTCAGCCACAGGCTGAGCGAGATCAGCGCGCCGCCGAGGGCGGCGAGCCGGCCCAGCAGGCCCAGCAGGGTGCCGATACCGACGGCCAGTTCACCGAGGGCGATGCCGTAGCCGAAGCCGACGGGGCTCTTGAGGGCGAGGTCGATGAGGGCCGGGAGGGCGGCGGAGCCGCGGGCCGCGCGCATGGTCTCGCCGATCGAGCCGGCGCCGCCGGACTTCAGAAAGGCGCTGTCGGTGAGCTTGTTCAGGCCGGCGTAGACGAAGGTGATTCCGAGGAAGACGCGCAGCGGCAGCAGGGCGTAGTGGGCGGCGGTGTCCCGCAGCCCGCGGGGGCCGTCCAGCCGGGTCGAATGCGTTTCCGTCCGAATACTGTGAGTCATCGCTGCCAGCCACCTCTCGCCCGCCATCCACCCCTCACTTGACGATACGTATGACAAGGGGGGCCCGTTCAATCCTCTACCAGATGATTTTCCGGATCCAGGAGCCCGGCGCGAGCCGCGGCGACAAGTGGGGGTGCGTCAGATGCGGACCAGGGGCCACCGAACGAGCAGGACGGACCTGCTCATCGGGCCGTCGTGCCCCCGACGGGCCGGTGATTCACTCGGTCACCTGGACGACGCACCGGTTGGTCGCCACCCCGGCCGCGGTCACCACCTGAACCTCCACCGAGCCCGGCTCCACCTCGGCCGGGACGGGCACGGTCAGGACGGTGTCCGTGGGATTGCGGAAGCCGCCCGCGACGGGGACGAGCGGCACTTGGACATCGACCGCGCCGATGCGGACGACCATGCGCGACAGCCGGTCGGCGCTGTGCGCGCCGGGCGGGACGAAGCCGGTGCCCCGGATCTCGATGTCGTCGCCCGTGCGGATCGGCCCGTCCAGGCCGCCGGGTTCGCGGGCGCGGACCACCGAGAGGACTGCCGGGCGGCCGCCTTCGGCGTACTTGCCGGCCAGATAGGTCGCGGCCGAGATCAGCACGATCACGCCCAGCCCCCACGGCAGGTCGGGCAGCTGGTCGGGGCGGCGGGCGAGCCGTACGGCGGCGAACAGCAGCGCGACGGCACTGATGGCGACGTACTGGATGTCGGCGAAGGCGCCCCGGCCGGAGTCGTCGGTGAGCAGGTCGGCGGCGCGCGGCCGGTGGGCCGGCACCTTTTGCAGCCGCTGGGCGACGATGCGCAGGCCCACCACGCGGCGGACCAGGACGGCGATGCCGCACACCACGGCGAGGACGGTCACCGCGCCCGCGCCGCGCGCCAGGCCCAGCCCGGCGATCAGCGCGTCGCGCTCGGCGTGACCGGAGGCGGCGGCCAGCCGGACGGCCAGGAGCAGGACGGCGTAGAGGACGAACAGCACCCAGCAGGCGGCCACCGAACGGGAGGTGGACATCCGGTTGTCCTCGCCGATCACCGGGGCCAGCGCCCCGCCCCGCGTCCGGTGGAGCAGACAGGCGGCGGTCAGCGCGCCCGCCACGACCAGCGCGGCGAGCAGGGCCGCGGTGCGGGCGCCGGTCCAGCCCGCGCCGATCGCGGTGAGCGCCTCCGCCAGCAACAGGACGGCCACCGCGCCCCACACCACGCACAGGGTCCGCAGCCACAGCCGGGCCAGCCATGTCTCGCCCTCCTCGCGGCCGCGTTCGGCGACGGCCTCGGCCCGCTGGGTCAGCTCCTCGGAGACCCACTGGCGGGACGCCGAGGCCGAGTGCGCCACGGCCGGCGGCAGCCCCTGTCCGGCCGCGAACTCGTCGCGCCGGCGCAGGAACGCGGCGACCGCCCGCCGGTGTCCCTCCCGGGCGCCGTGCGGGCAGCCCCCACAGGTACAACCGCCCTCGTGGGCCCCGTCGGGGCCCGTGCCCCCTCTCGCTTCCTGCACCGCCACGCCCGACGCCCGCCTTCCCCACGGCCTTCCGACCCGGCCGGCGGCACCCGACGGTGCCCGCGCCACGGCCGATAACTCCCCGGTGTCGAGAGCGAATTGTGCCCTACGCAAGGCCCCGCGGGGTCACGGGACCGCGTCAATGGGGGTGAATCCGGAGGCGTCAGGTTGACCCGGCCGCGAAAATCTCCGTACTACCGGGATCATCCGGCGGCACGGGGTGCGCGGGGGCCTTCAGCTGAGCAGGTCGGGTTCGCTGCGGCTGATGTCCTGCCACAGCGGCTGGTAGTTGATCCAGGCCACGAGATCGCCGCCGAGCTGTTCGCGGGTGGCGACGGCCTGCCGGTGGTCGATGAGCACCGGGCGCCCGGCCGCGCGGGCCATGAGCTGCACCTGGCTGGACCGTTCCAGGGAGAGGAACCACCAGGCGGCCGCGTCGATCGAGTCCCCGACGGTCAGCAGACCGTGGTTGCGCAGGACCAGCGCCTTGCGGGAGCCGAGCGCACCGGCGATGCGGCGGCCCTCCTCGGCGTCGACGGTGACCCCGCTGTAGGCGTCGTAGAGCGCCACGTCCTCGTAGAAGGCGCAGCTCTCCTGGGTGATGGGGTCGACCAGCTCGCCGAGCGCGGCGAGGGCGCGGCCGTGCACGGAGTGGCAGTGGGCGACGGCGACGACGTCCGGGCGGGCGGCGTGCACCTGGGCGTGCACGGTGAACGCGGCCTGGTTGACGTGGTAGCGGCCCTCGACGACCTGGCCGTCCTCGTTGGCGAGGACGAGGTCGCCTACGGTGACGTGCTTGAACGGCATCCCGAACGGGTTGACCCAGAAGCAGTCGGAGAACTCGGGGTCGCGGGCGGTGATGTGCCCGGACACCCCGTCCTCGAAGCCGTGGCGCCCGAAGATCCGCAGGGCGCCCGCGAGGCGCTCCTTGCGGTGCCGGCGTTCGTCCTCGACCGAGTCGTGCATCGGCGGCATGGCGAACTTCAGCTGGTCGGTGGGCAGCGGCGGGGGCGGGGTGGGCCCGTGCATAGGTCCTCCAGCGCTGGGATTGCGGTACGGGCCGGAAATTACCCCCGGTCGGCGCAAAAAGGCAGGGCTGTTCTGTAAAGATGACGCGCAGGCCGGATTCTCTGGGGAATCGGTGGCGAAATCCCGACAGAAGATGTCCGGTATCGGCTTCAGACTGCGGCCATGAGCCGGATGACCTGGGCGGCCTTCGCCGCCGCCGAACCCGATTTCGCCCGGACCGTCGAGCGGCGCTTCGGCGCGTTCCGGCACCACGTCCTCGCCACACTCCGCAAGGACGGCTCGCCGCGCACCTCCGGCCTGGAGGCCGACTTCCGCGCGGGTGAGCTGTGGCTCGGCATGATGGACGGCTCCCTCAAGGCCCGTGATCTGCGCAGCGACCCGCGCTTCGCCCTCCAGGCGAACCCGGGAGGGGGCACGGACCTGGGCGGCGGGGACGTACGGATCGCGGGACGGGCGTACGAGGCCGGCGCGGAGACGAAGGCCTGGTACGGGGAAGAGGTGGAACCGCCGCAGCCGTTCCACCTCTTCCGCACCGAGGTGACGGAGGTCGTGCTGACCCGCGTCGAGGACGAGACCTACCTGGTGGTCCAGGTGTGGAAGCCCGGAGAGCCGGTGCGCACTCTCAAGCGGACCTGATCGCCCGGACTACTCCCACTCGATGGTGCCCGGCGGCTTCGAGGTCACGTCGACCACGACCCGGTTGACGTCCCGGACCTCGTTGGTGATCCGGGTCGAGATCTTCGCCAGGACGTCGTAGGGCAGCCGCGACCAGTCGGCGGTCATGGCGTCCTCGGAGGAGACCGGGCGCAGGACGATCGGGTGGCCGTAGGTGCGGCCGTCGCCCTGGACGCCCACGCTGCGGACGTCGGCGAGCAGGACCACCGGGCACTGCCAGATGTCACGGTCGAGGCCGGCCGCGGTCAGCTCCTCGCGGGCGATGGCGTCGGCCTCGCGCAGCAGGTCCAGACGCTCCTTGGTGACCTCGCCGACGATGCGGATGCCGAGGCCCGGGCCCGGGAAGGGCTGGCGCTGGACGATCTCCTCGGGCAGGCCCAGCTCGTGGCCGACCATCCGGACCTCGTCCTTGAACAGCTTGCGCAGCGGCTCGATCAGCTTGAACTCGAGGTCCTCGGGCAGGCCGCCGACGTTGTGGTGCGACTTGATGTTGGCGGTGCCGGAGCCGCCGCCGGACTCGACGACGTCCGGGTACAGGGTGCCCTGGACCAGGAACTCCACGGCCGGGCCCGCGTCGGCGATGATCTCGGCCTGCGCCTGCTCGAAGACGCGGATGAACTCGCGGCCGATGATCTTGCGCTTCTCCTCCGGGTCGGAGACGCCCTTGAGGGCGGTGAGGAAGCGCTCCTCGGCGTCGACGACCTTCAGCTGCACGCCGGTGGCCGCGACGAAGTCCTTCTCGACCTGCTCGGTCTCGCCCTTGCGCATCAGACCGTGGTCGACGTAGACGCAGGTGAGCTGGGAGCCGATGGCCTTCTGGACGAGCGCGGCGGCGACGGCGGAGTCCACCCCGCCGGACAGGCCGCAGATGGCGCGCTTGTCACCGACCAGCTCGCGGATCGCGGCGACCTGCTCGTCGATCACGTTGCCGGTCGTCCAGTCGGGCTTGAGGCCGGCGCCGCGGTACAGGAAGTGCTCCAGCACCTGCTGGCCGTGCGTGGAGTGCATGACCTCGGGGTGGTACTGGACGCCGTAGAGCTTCTTCTCGTCGTTCTCGAAGGCGGCGACCGGGACGACCTCGGTGGAGGCGGTGACGGTGAAGCCCTCGGGGGCGGCGGAGCAGGCGTCGCCGTGCGACATCCACACGTGCTGCTCGTCGGGGGTGCCCTCGAAGAGGGTGGACGAGTTCTTGGAGACGTGCAGATCGGTGCGGCCGTACTCACGGGCGCCGGTGTTGTCGACGGTACCGCCGAGGACCTGCGCCATGAGCTGGAAGCCGTAGCACATGCCGAAGACGGGGACGCCGGCCTCGAAGAGCTCGCCGTCGAGGCGGGGGGCGCCCTCCTCGTACACGGACGAGGGGCCGCCGGAGAGGATGATCGCCGCGGGGTTCTTGGCGAGCATCTCCTGGACCGGCATGGTGCTCGGCACGATCTCGCTGTAGACCCGCGCCTCGCGGACGCGACGGGCGATGAGCTGGGCGTACTGCGCGCCGAAGTCGACGACCAGGACGGTGTCGGGGTTGGCGGCAGTGGGAGTCGCTGATGACACGGGGTGCCTTCTGGTGGTCGGGCGGGGGTCTGTGCTACCGAGTCTAACGGGGAGGGCGGTGCGGCATCCCCGGTAAGGGGGCCGTGGCATACTGGCCTCATGTTCACGCAGACGACCTACGTCTTTACCTATGGCACCGGGCCCGCCGGCTGCCATGGTCGTGCTGCTTGAGCGAACGCCAAGCGACTTCCCAGGCGCCCCGGGCCGACAAGGCCCGGGGCGCCTGTCGTTTTCCGGGTTCCGCCGGCCCAGGGCATCCACCATCCCGAACGAGGAGCCCGACGTGACCACCACCAGCCCGGAAGCGATCACCAGCCCCGCAGCGGGCCTCACCCCGGCAGCGGCCTCCGGCCCAGCACCGGCCACCGCACCGGAGGCGACCATCGCCGACGCCCGTGAGCGCATCGACGTGCTCGACGACCGGATCATCGGTCTCATCCAGGAGCGGATGGCCGTCTCCGCCGTCGTCCAGCGGACCCGCATCGCCTCCGGCGGCCGCCGCGTGCACCTGTCCCGCGAGATGGAGATCCTCGGCCGCTACCGCGACGCCCTCGGCAAGCCCGGCACCCCGCTGGCCATGACGCTGCTGGAGCTGTGCCGGGGTCGCATCTGAGTTCGGACCCGGTCTCACCCGTACGGCGCGTGACCGGCTCGCGCACCGCTTCGTTGAGGGGAGTGTCCGTGCCAGCCAGGGGCGGGCCCGACAGAACCACGCGTGGCTCGCTGGAGTGATGAGGCGTACGGGTCGTGCCGTACGCCGTGGGACCTCGCTCCAGGAAGTGACCGGACGGCAGGGGACAGCAGCCCGGTCACCCAAGAGAAACGGCCGGCTCCGGGGACGCCCGGGGCCGACCGGCGGAAAAACTGCAAATATGCACCAGTGCCGGGTCAAACGGTTGCGGATGCCGCGCTCATCCAGCACGATGCGTACAGCCCCAAGTCCCGGCGCAGACAACGGCATTGGGTGCACCGGCCGACCGCCACAGGTCGTGCCCATCCGCCATGAAGGCAACACGAACAAGCGGCGCAACCCCCCGGCGCCGCTCCCAGGCACCGGCGCTGCCCTGACGCCGGTGCTGACTGAAAGAAGGGCCCCGCGACCTCTCCGTCCCGCGGGGCCCTTCGTCATGTCCTCGATCACCGCGGCCCGGTCATGTGACCCACCGCACACGAAAAACCCGCGTGGGCCGGGCAACCCTTCCGCCTTTTCGCTGATCAAACCTGCCGGATCAAGAAACCGGTGCGCCGGCTCACGAGACGGTGAGAGGGAGCTGCCTTCGGAGGGGGAGGCAGCTCCCTCTTGGCCGTCCCGGGCCTTCCGGCTCCCGGGCCTTCCGCCTCCGGCCTACCGGCCCACGGCCTACTTCTTCGGCGGTACCGCCGGCATCCCGAGGAACGGCAGCCGCAGCGCGCCGAACGCCTCCGCCGGGACCGCCGGGGTCTGCGGCTCGACCGGCTTCAGCCGCTCGTACGCCGTCCCCGTCGCCGGACGCGGGTCCGCCTCGCCCTTGTTCGGCCAGAAGGACATCGCCCGCTCGGCCTGCGCGGTGATCGTCAGCGACGGGTTGACGCCCAGGTTCGCCGAGACCGCGGCGCCGTCCACGACCGAGATACCGGGGTGGCCGTACAGCCGGTGGTACGGGTCGATCACGCCGGTCTCCGCGGAGTCGCCGATGGGGCAGCCACCGAGGAAGTGCGCGGTGAGCGGGGTGCCCATCAGCTCGCCGACGTTGCTGCCCGCGAAGCCGTTGATCTCGGAGGCGAGCGCGGAGGCGGCCTCCGTGGCGGCCTTGATCTGCTTGGGGTTCGGGGCGCCGTGTCCCTGGCGTGCGGTCAGCAGCCCCTTGCCGAGGCCGCCCGGCTTCAGGTACGTCGTCAGGGAGTTGTCCAGGGACTGCATGACCAGCCCGATGATGGTCCGCTCCGACCAGCGCCGGTTGGACAGGGAGCGGGCGACCAGCACGGGATGCCGGGCGGCGTTCGCCAGCCAGGCCAGCACGCGCGAGGAGCCCTCGGCGTACGGCACCTGGAGGATGGAGAGGCCGCCCATTGAGTTGGAGCCCTTGCCGTAGCGGACCGGCTCGATGTGGGTGTTCTCGTCGGGGTGGATCGAGGACGTGATGGCGACTCCGCGCGTGAAGTCGGCCCGCGGTTCGCCGGTCGCCCTGCGGTAGCGGCGGTCGTCGGTCTGCGCGCCGACCAGCGCCTCGGAGTTGGTGCGCGTCAGGTCGCCCAGCCGGTTCGACAGGTACGGCAGGTGGCCGGCTGCCTTCATGCGGTGCAGCAGGGTCTGCGTGCCGTAGGTGCCGGCCGCGAGCACCACTCGGCGTGCGGTGAGGATCCGGCCCGCGCCCTTCTTCTTCCGGTCGGTCGGCAGGGTCGCGACGGCGTACCCGCCGCGCGAGTCGTCCGTGACCGACACGACCGTGGTCATGGGGTGGACCACCGCGCCCGCCTTCTCGGCGAGGTGGAGGTAGTTCTCGTTGAGGGTGTTCTTCGCCCCGTGCCGGCAGCCGGTCATGCACTCGCCGCACTCGGTGCACGCCTTGCGGGCGGGGCCGGCCCCGCCGAAGTACGGGTCCGCCACCTCGCCGCCCGGCCGCGCCTTCGCCGTGCCGTCGGCGTCCTCGCCGTCGCCGAAGAAGACGCCGACCGGGGCGAGGTGGAAGGTGTCGCCGACGCCCATCCGCTGGGCCGCCGCCTTCAGGTGCACGTCGGAGGGGGTCATGGTCGGGTTGAGCCGTACGCCGAGCATCCGCCGTGCCTGGTCGTAGTACGGCTTCAGCTCCTCCTCCCAGTCGGTGATGTCCCGCCACTGGGGGTCGTCGAAGAACGGCTTCGGCGGCACGTAGAGGGTGTTGGCGTAGTTGAGGGAGCCGCCGCCGACGCCCGCGCCGGCCAGCACCATCACATTGCCCAGCAGATGGATGCGCTGGATGCCGAACATGCCGAGCCGGGGGGCCCACAGGTAGTTCCGCAGGTCCCACGAGTTCTTCGGGAGGCTGTCCCGGGTGAAGCGGCGGCCCGCCTCCAGGACGCCCACCCGGTACCCCTTCTCGGTGAGGCGGAGTGCGGACACCGAGCCCCCGAACCCCGAACCGACGACGATGACGTCGTAGTCGTACCCGTCCTTGTCCCGGGTCTGGGCGGACTTCTCCTGCGACACGTGCTCTCCTCGTCGAGAACGGGGGTGGGAACGGGGATCGGGGTCAGGGTCTGGTGGAGTCGGGTGAAGGGCCGGCTAGCGGAAGCGGAAGGCCTTCATCAGGCGCAGGCTACGGCTCATGAAGGCCGCGTACCTCTCGTCGTCCATGCCCAGCGAGGGCGCCATCGGTAGCAGTCGCTGCTGGGCCACCGTCTGGGCCTCGGTGTACTTGAGGATGCCCTCGGAGCCGTGCCGGCGGCCGAGTCCGGAGTCCTTCATGCCGCCCATCGGGGACTGGACGCTGCCGTAGGCGGGCGCGTAGCCCTCGTTGACGTTGACCGTGCCGGTGCGCAGGCGCGAGGCGACGTCGAGGCCGCGGCGGGCGTCCTTCGTCCACACGGACGCGTTCAGGCCGTACGGCGTGGCGTTGGCGCGCTCGACGACCTCCTCGTCGCTCTTGAAACGGTAGACCGAGACCACCGGGCCGAACGTCTCCTCCTCGCACACGGCCATGGAGTCCTCGACGCCGTCGAGGATGGTCGGCTCGAAGAAGTAGGGGCCGATGTCCGGGCGGGCGACGCCTCCGGCTACCAGCTTCGCGCCCTTGGCCACGGCCTCCTGCACATGGCGTTCCACCGTCTCGAGCTGCCGCTCGCCGACCAGCGAGCCCATGTCCGCGCCGTAGGCGAGGGAGTTGCCGAGCCGCATGGCCCGGGTGCGGGCGGCGAAGCGCTCCAGGAAGGCGTCGGCGACCGACTCGTGGACGTACAGCCGCTCGATGGAGATGCAGAGCTGGCCGGCCGAGGAGAAACAGGCGCGGACGGCGCCGGCGGCGGCCTTCTCGATGTCGGCGTCGTCCAGCACCAGCATGGCGTTCTTGCCGCCGAGTTCGAGGGAGACGCCGACCAGGCGGGCTGCGGCGCCCTGGGCGACCTCGCGGCCGGTACGGGTGGAGCCGGTGAAGGAGACGTAGTCGGCGTGCTTGACCAGCTCCGGGCCGACGACCGGGCCCTCGCCGAGGACGACCTGGAAGACGCCCTCGGGCAGACCGGACTCGATGAGCAGGTCGCGGGCCCACAGCGCGGTGAGGCAGGTCTCCGTGTCCGGCTTCATGACCACCGCGTTGCCCGACACGAAGGCGGGCAGGGCGTCGCCGACGGACAGCTCCAGCGGGTAGTTCCAGGGGGCGATCTGGCCCACGACTCCGCGCGGGTGCCGCAGTTCGGAGACCTTCGTCAGGGTCGGCATGGCGCCCGCGTGCCGCTTCGGCCGCAGATAAGCGGCGGCCCGGCGGCCGTAGTGGCGGGCCGCGACGGCGACTGCCTGCACCTCCTCGTGGGCGTGCAGCCGGGCCTTGCCGGTCTCCAGCTGCACGAGGTCGAGCACCTCGGCCTGCCGCTCCAGCAGCAGGTCGTGGAAGCGGAGCAGGACGGCGGCCCGCTGCCGTACCGGGACCTTCGCCCACACGGCCTGCGCGGCACGGGCCGCCTCGAAGGCCCGGAGCACGTCCTCGGGGGTGGACTCGGGCAGGTCGGCCAGCTTCTCGCCGGTGAAGGGGGTGTGGTTGGCGGTGCGTCCCGAGCCGACGACGCCCTTGGTGAGCTGGGCCACCAGTTCCGGGGTGACCACGTCGGCGGCGGTGCGGGCGCCCGCGGGCGCGGGTGCGAGGGGGTTGGTACCGGCGATGTCCGGGGCCTGCGTGTCCGTCATGAGGCGCAGGGTATGCCGGTGGGGAAGCTTTGTGTACCCGTCGGTAACGGGGATTCACCGACCGCTCACACACTGCCAGTGATCACTGGCAGCAAATGTGCTGATCAGGGCGTGGGGGTACCGAAGGCCACGACGATCATTCGGCTCCGGGTTTTTTCGCGAGGAGCAGGCCGAGGGCGGCGAAGGGGGTGCGGCGGCGCGGGTCGGCGGGCGGGGCGGGAGCGGGCGCCGGGGACCGGGTGGGTGACCCGGGCCCGGCCGACGGCTCCGGTAGCCCCGGCTCCCCGGACTCCGACTCCCCCGGCTCCTCCCGCGGCTCCGGTTCCCCCGGCCGCTCCGCCTGCTCCGGTACGGGCGCCGGCCCCAGGTACGCGCGCAGTGCCGCCTCCGCCTCGTCCGCGCCGGGCCGCGCCTCGGGCGCGTCGGCCTGGAGCCGGTCCAGCAGCGGGCCGAGCGGGCCGGGGTCGGCGTCCCCGAGGGCACCGCGCAGCAGCGCGCCCAGGGACCACAGGTCGGAGGCCGGACCGGCACCGGGCCCCGCCGCCCGCTCGGGGGCCACGAACCCGGCGGGCGCCTCGTCCGGGTGGCCGTCGCCGATGCCGAAGTCGGTGAGCACCACCCGCCCGGTGCCCTCCTCCAGCAGGACGTTGGCCGGCTTGACGTCCCGGTGGACGATGCCGACGGCGTGGGCGGCACGCAGGGCGCCGAGGACGGCGAGTCCGACCCGGGCGGCCTCGGCGGGCGGCAGCGGGCCGCGCCGCAGGGCCGTCTCCAGGGACTCGCCCTCCACCAACTCCATGACGATCCACGGCACTTCGGCCTCGGTGACGACGTCGTGCACCGTGACGGCGGACGGGTGCCGTACCCGCGTGGCGGTACGGGCCTCCCGGTAGAGGCGGTGCGCGACGCGCCGGCTCTCCTCGTCCTCGGCCGGATCGCCGGGCAGCAGCGGCTCCTTGACGGCGACCCGGACGTCGTCCCGTTCGTCCCGGGCACGCCAGACGGTCCCGGCCGGACCGGAGCCGAGGCGCCCGGTCAGCCGGTAACGGCCGCCGATCAGACGTCCGTCGGGCGGGTGTTCGCCGTCTTCAGTCATGTCACATGAGTACCGTGCGCACCACGCCGTTGTCGAAGCGGGCGGTCAGGCGGCCCACCGGTGCAGGGTGAAGCCGTCGCGCGCCCTCCGCACCTCCACCGCGCCGGCTCCGGCGAAGTGGGCGGGAATCACCAACGCCCGTTCGTCCGCGGCACGTTCCAGCTCACGGCGCCTGGTCCCGGCCGCCTGCCGCGGGTCGAGGCAGAAGCAGCTGCTGCACTCGGGCCGCAGGATCTGCACCGGGCTGTGCAGCAGGTCGCCGACGAACACGGCGCGTTCGCCACGGGAGGCGACGCGCAGGACGGAGGAGCCCGGTGTGTGTCCGGGGGCGGGCGCGAGGACGAGGTGCTCGTCGATCCGGTGCTCCCCCTCCCACACCTGCGCCTGTCCGGCCCGGTGCACGGGCGCGACGCTGTCCTCGTAGAGGAGCCGGTCGTCCACCCGCACTCCGCCCCCGTAGCCGCCCTCGGGTCCGAAGTGGTGGTCGTCGGCGGCCGGGAGCAGGTACCGGGCGTTCGGGAAGGTCGGCACCCACGCGCCGCCGGCGTCCCGGGTGTTCCAGCCGACGTGGTCGGCGTGGATGTGGGTGTTCACCACGAGGTCGACGTCCGCCGGGTCCACGCCGGCCCGCCGGAGCCGTCCGGGCAGGTCGCCGTCGCGCCGGTGGAACTGCGGGTTCGCGGGCCGCTCCCGGTCCCGGCCCACCCCGGTGTCGACGAGCACGGTTCGCCCGCCGCTGCGCACCACCCAGGTCTGCAGCGCGGCAACGGCCAGGTCCTCCGCGGGCTGCCAGTGGCCGGGGGCGAGCTGGTCCTCGTACTCCCGCCACAGCTCGGGGCGGCTTTCGGGGACGAGACGGCGGGCCGGAGCGAGCGGGCCCCGCCACTCGACGACCCGCAGGACCTCGACGTCGCCGATCATGAACTTCTGCACGGTGTCTTCAGCCATACGCAGGACACTAGAAGGGCGAGGTGAGCATTTCGATGCTCACCATGCTCGATCGAATACGCTGGCGTCTCATGGATGTGGTGAGCGACGCGATCTCCGCGGTCCGGGCCGGCCGTCCCTCCTCGAACCGGCTCCGGGTGACCGGCTCGTGGTGCGTACGGCTGGCGCCGTACGAGGGGGCGGGCTTCCACGTCGTGCTCGGCGGTTCCTGCCGGCTGCTCACCGACGGCGGCGGCGAGCCCGTGGCCCTGGGTCCGGGCGACGTGGTGCTGCTTCCGCACGGGACCGGGCATCTGCTGGCGGACGGCTCGCGGCGCCCGGTGGACGTCCGCCGAGCGGTGCCGTTCGAGGAGGTGCGGGACACCGGCGCGGTGCTGCCCGGCGGCGGCCCCGAGGTGGAACTGCTGTGCGGCAAGTACCGGCTGGACCGCAGCCGGACGCACCCCCTGCTGGCGGAGCTGCCGGATCTGGTGCTGCTGCCCCACCGGGCCGGGGAGAACGCCGAACTGCGCTCCGCGGTGGACCTGTTGTGCCGGGAGCTGGCCGGTGCGCGGCCCGGCGGCAGTCTGGCCCTGCCCAGTCTGCTGGACCTGCTGCTGGTCTACATGGTCCGCGCCTGGACGGCCGGGGCACACACCGGCAGCTGGCCGGCCGCGCTGAGCGACCCGGCGACGGCCGCGGCCCTCGCCGCCCTGCACGCCGAACCGGCCGCTCCCTGGACCACCGGCCTGCTGGCCGCGCGTGCCGGTGTCTCCCGCGCCACCCTCGCCCGCCGCTTCACCTCCCTGGTCGGCCGTCCGCCCATGGCGTACCTCACCTGGTGGCGGCTGACGCTGGCCGCGACCCGGCTGCGCGACTCCGACGCACCGCTCGCGACGGTGGCCCGGGAGACGGGGTACGGCAGCCCCTACGCGCTGTCGCACGCGTTCAGCCGGGAGTTCGGGATGACACCGGGCCGGTACCGCGGCCTCAGGGCTTCATGACGTCAGCCCTTCGTGACGTCGGGGCTTGCGCAAGGGCATGCGTCAGGGCTTGGTGACGTCCAGGTTCGCGATCGCCGCCTTCGCCACCTCCCGGCCCCGGGCGGTGAAGTCGCCCGCGCCCGGATAGCCGACGACGAGCGTGTACAGGTCCCCGGCGGTGGTCCGGTAGTAGAAGATCTGGAGTTCGCGCGGACGGGGGTCCTCGCTGTCGTCGGTCTTGTAGCTGACGGTGTTCTGCGCGGCCTGTCTGCCGTGGTACGTGGCCGTGTCGTCCGGGTGGGTCCTGGCGCCCTCGGGCATGTCGAGCCGGTACTCGCCCTCGTTGCGGAACTTCTCGTCGTCGGCGTACATCTGAGACCGCGCGGTGTTCTTGATCTCGTGCAGGGAGTCCTGCGCCTTCCGGGCCAGGTGCAGCTCGACCCGGATGCTTCCGCTCCAGTCCGCGTACGCCACCCAGTTCCTGTCGGAGTCGTCCTTGGCGGGCCGGGCGACCTGGTAGCCGGCGGGGACGGCGAGGGTGGCGCCCAGCCGGGCCTCCGGCCGCTTCTTCCAGCCGTCGGGCAGGGGGCCCGCGAACGGGTCGGCCAGGACGAGGTACCCCGCCACGGCGGCGGCCACCACGGCCGCGCCGAGGCCCAGCCACACCCCGCGACCGAGGCGCCGTGACCTGGCGGCGGGCGCCTCCCCCGGGGCGGTCGTCGCCACGGGCCGGGTCGGCGCGGGGGGCGCCGGGGGCTTCGCCGCCTCCTCCAGCAGCGCGCGGACCCGGTCCGCGGCCGGCCGGTGCGCGGGGTCCTTCTGGAGCAGTCCGTTGATGACCTCGGCCAGCGGGCCCGAGGCGGACGCGGGCGCGGCGGGCGTGGCGTTGAGGACGGACTGGAGGGTCGCCGGGGTGTTGCTGCGGCGGAACGGCGAGACGCCCTCGGTGGCCGTGTACAGGACCACGCCGAGGGACCACAGGTCGCTCGCCGGTCCGGGCCGCTGCCCCAGCACCCGTTCCGGCGCGATGTACTCGGGCGAGCCGACGAAGCCGCCGGTGTCCGTGAGCCGCGTGTCGCCCTCGATCTGGGCGATCCCGAAGTCGGTGAGGACCACCCGGTCGTACCGGCCGAGCAGGACGTTGTCGGGCTTGACGTCCCGGTGCAGGACGCCCGCCGCGTGCGCCGCCTCCAGCGCGCCCAGCACCTCCAGGCCGACCCGGGCCGCCTCGCGCGCGTCCAGGGTGCCCTCCTGGAGCGCGCTGCCGAGGGTGCGGCCGCGCACCAGCTCCATCACGATCCACGGGCGGTCGTCGACGACCGCGACGTCGTACACGTTCACCACGGACGGGTGGTCGAGTCGGGCCGCGGCGCGGGCCTCACGGCGCATGCGCTCGTAGGCGTTGGCGCGTTCCCGTTCGGGAAGGTGGTCGGGGACGCGGGGCTCCTTGACGGCGACCTCGCGGTCCACCGTCTCGTCCTTGGCCCGCCACACGGTGCCCATGCCCCCGTGGCCCAGCCTGCCCAGCAGCCGGTAGCGGCCCGCGATCAGCCGTCCGCCGCCCGGTACCTGCGCGGGGAGGGACGGGGCCGCGGGGGCCCCGGGCACGGCGGCGGCCGGTACGGCGTGCGGATCCGGATGGGAGGCGGGGTGCGCCTGCGGCTGCGGGGCCGGGTGCGCGTGCCCCTGCGCCTCCGGTCGGTGCTGCCACTGCGGCTGCGGCGGTCGCAGAACGAAGCTCGTCGTGTCGTCGGTCCCGTGACCGGCTCCCCCGTCATTGCTCATGCTTCATCCATATCGCGCCGACGGCGCCCGCATCCACAGCGAACACGAACCGGTCACACACCCGTGACCGTGCCGCCGAGGGCCCGGTACGCGCACGTCCGCCCCGCGGGGACGGGGCGCTCAGCCGCGCGAGGCGCGGAAGGTGTCGACCGCCACGTCGAAGTACTCGCGGGCCTCGCTGACGTCGCCGACCGGCGCCGACACCCACACGTCGTACATGCGCCCGGATTCCTCCCAGCACAGGTCGAAGGTGTGCCGCGGGCCCTCGGTGGCGCTGAAGCCGTCCCAGGTGAACTCCCACAGCGCGGCGGGGTGTCCGTCGTGCTCGGTGCCGGTGACCCGGCCGTCGCGGTAACCGGGGTTGTTGGCCGGTCCCTTGGCCGCGGACCGCTCCATCACGAGCCGCGGACCGCCCGGTTGGACACCGGTGACCTTCACACCGAGGCGGAAGGTGCCGCCGGGCGAGAGGAAGAAGACACGCTCGCCCTCGCGGCTGCGGGTGAAGCCCTCCGGTACGGCGAGGGAGTACCCGGCCGGTTCCCGCGCCGTGCGGTAACCGGAGGGCGCCGGACGCGAGCCGCCGGTGGCGCCGGGCGACGTACCCGGGGCTCCGCTGGCCGGGGGTGCGCTCGTGCCCGTGCCGGTCCGGGTCGCCGGGGACGTCGCCGTACCGCCGGGTCGGCCCCCGCCCCCGTCCCCGCCCCCGTGCAGCAGCAGCGCCGCGGCCGACACACCGGCCCCGGCCAGCGCGGCGACGAGCAGGGCCGCGATGAGCACCGGGCGCCGGGACGGCCGGGGCACGGCGGAGGTGAGCGGACCGCGGTGCGGGACGTCCCGCTGCGTCGGCGTGTAGGGCGCGGGCACCTTCCCCGTACGGCCCGTCCGGCTGCCGCCGAACCGGGGGACGCGCCCGTTGCCGTGGCCGCCCGCCGCACCGGGGCCGCCCGGCCCGAGGGGTGTCCGTCCCGTCTCCAGGTACGTCCGCAGCATGCGCTCGGCGTCCGCCGTGCCGAGCCGCCGGTCGGGATCGCGGTCCAGCAGGCCCCGTACGACGGGCAGCAGCGGCTCGGCCTGCGCGGGCGGCCGGATGTCGTCGGCGACCACGGCGTGCAGGATGCCGCCGAGCGAGTCGCGCCGGAACGGGGACTCGCCGCTGAGCACCGTGCACAACAGGGCGCCCAGCGACCACAGATCGGACTCGGGCCCGGTGCGCAGCCCCGACATCCGCTCCGGAGCGGTGTATTCGGGCGAGCCGACGAAGGAGCCGGTCTCGGTGAGCGTGGTGGCGCCCGCGACCTGCGCGATGCCGAAGTCGGTGAGCACGACCCGGTCGGTGCCGGACTCGATCAGGACGTTCGCGGGCTTGATGTCCCGGTGCAGCACCCCCGCCTCGTGGGCGGTGCGCAGCGCGCTCAGCAGGGCGATGCCGATGCGCGCGGCCTCGGCGGCGTCGACCGGGCCCTGCCGGGCGATCCGGTCGGCGAGCGAACCGCCGTCCACCAACTCCATGACGAGGTAGGGCCGGTCGTCCTGCTCCACGACGTCGTGCACGACGATGATGTGCGGATGGCGCAGCTGGGCGACCGCGCGCGCCTCCCGGAAGATGCGGTCGCGGCGCCGGCGCGCGTCGTCGTCCGCGAACGAGTCGTCCGGGAGAAGCTCCTTGACCGCCACCAGGCGGCCCAGCACCTGATCGCTCGCCCGCCACACGACGCCCATGCCGCCACGCCCGATGCGTTCCTCCAGGCGGTAACGGCCCGCGATCACCCGGAAGTCGGCGCCCTCGGTCCCCATGCGCCCATCATGCCGCACCGGACCCATGCGCTCCGGGGCGCCGATCGGCCAAGCCGAACCGCCCAACCTGCATTTCCGGCCGTCCTCGGCCGTTTCGGGCGCCTCGGCGCCGCGGCCGGATCAGCCCGCCTCCGGCTGCTGCCAGCCCCGCAGTACCCACGTGAACTGCCGGCTGGTCGTCGGCCAGTCCTGGGCCGGAGCGGACATGTAGATCGCGTACTCGGTGCCCTGACGCGAGAAGTACGTCTCCTCGATGGCGCGCCGGGGGCCGGGGACGAAGGGCGGGTCGTTCTTCAGCGCCGTCCAGGTGTATTCCCACACCGCGCCCTTGCAGTCGCGGTAGGTGTTCTCGGTCATCTGCACGCGCTTGTAGTCGAGCAGCCGCTGCAGCTGCTGCTCCAGGTCCTTCTGGTGGGACACCGGATCGGCGAAGTCGGATGAGCCGTCGATGGCGATGCGGACGAAGTGCCTGCCCTGGTCCGGCGTGTAGTCGACCTGCTTGAGATCGCCCTGGATGGAGTACACCTTGCGCTTCCAGCCCTTGGGCAGGGAGAGGCTGAAGCCCAGCGGGTCGTGGTAGGTCCGCCAGCCGGCCGGGATCGCACCGCCCGGGCTCGGTGACGCGCCGCCGCCCGAGGACGCCGGCGCGGGACTCGTGCCGTCCCCCGTCCCGGTGCCGGTGTCCGATCGCGTTCCGTCCCACTTCTGGTAGGCCACCGCCGCGCCGCCGCCGAGCACGGCCGCGAAGGCGACGACGAGGGCGAGTGTGCGCAGCCGTCGTCGTGGCCGGCCCGCCGTCCGGCCGCCAGCCGCCTGGGACACGGACGCCACGGCCGTGGGGCCGGTCGCCGAACGCCCCGTGCCCGGCACCGTACTCGTGCCGTGCGTGGCAGCCGCCGTACCGGAGCCGTACCCCGAAGTGCCGTGCCCGTAGCCCGCGGTGTCCGGCCCGTGGTCCGCGGGGCCCTGCCGGCGGCTCCGGCCCGCGGACAGACCCGAGCTCTGCGTCGGAACGAACGCCTGTGCCGTGCTCGGCCGGCGGCCCTCCGCCGCCTCGGCGAGCATCTGCTCCGCGTCCTCCGCGCCCGGCCGCTGGCCCGGTTCCTTGCGCAGCATGGCGGCGATGACGGGCCCCAGCGGACCGGCGTGCCGCGGCTCCTCCGCCTCCTCCTCGACGACCGCCTGCATCGTGCCCAGCGGCGAGGTGCGGCGGAACGGCGAGCGGCCCTCGACGGCCGTGTACAGCGTCGCGCCGAGCGCCCACAGGTCCGAGGACGGGCCGGGGTCATGGCCGCGCACCCGTTCCGGCGCGAGGTAGTCGACCGAGCCGACGACCTCTCCGGTGCGGGTGATGGTCGTGTCGCCCTCGATCTGGGCGATGCCGAAGTCGGTGAGCAGGACACGACCGTCCTGCCCGAGAAGGACGTTGCCGGGCTTGACGTCCCGGTGCAGGACTCCGGCGGAGTGCGCGGCGCGCAGCGCCCGCAGCACCCACAGCCCGATGCGCGCGGCCTCCCGCGGCTCGACGCGTCCCTGTTCCTTGACCGCGTCGGCCAGCGAATGGCCCTCGACCAGCTCCATCACGATCCACGGGCGGCCGTCGTGTTCGAGCACGTCGTGCACGGTGACGACGGCGGAGTGGTTGATGCGCGCGGCGGCACGCGCCTCGGCGCGGGTACGGGCGAGCAGAACGGCGCGGTCGCCGTCGGAGACGTAGAGAGCGGCGGTCAACTCCTTGACGGCGACCGACCTGTGCAGCACCTCGTCGTGGGCGCGCCACACCCGGCCCATGCCGCCGCTGCCGATGGAATCGGCGAGACGGTAGCGGCCCGCTATGAGCAGGCCCTGCATCTGATTCACGTTGCCCCGCAATGCTCTTGACAGGGTCAGACTAAGGACCGCCCCTCCCTCTGGGAACAAGCGGGGTACCAAGGTGACAGTCCTGTGACGGTTGTCGTGTTCCGGGCCGCCCCACCGGTATACGGGGCGCTCAACCCGTGTAGCGGTACGTCGCCGTGGCCTGGTCGTAGAGCCGCGTGATCTCGTCCCGCTGGGCTTCGGGACCGCGCACCTGGACGAGGTGGTAGCGGCCGTCGATCAGGATCGCCATGTTGCGCACGAACAGGTCGCGTCCCTGGCCGTCGGTCCAGGTGAACTGCCCCTCCGCCATGGTCCGCCCGCCCACCTCGATGGTTCTCAGGCCGGTGGCGGTGGACCAGCTGGAGTCCCGGTACGGCTGGAGTTCCTTCTCCTTGTCCCGCTGGTAGACCATCGGATCGCTGCCGTAGGACGAGGTGCCGTCCCGGCCGGGCACGAGGATCAGCTCGAAGTTCCCGTGCGCGTAGACCACCTGGCCGCTGCCGTTCCTGGGCGTGCGGTCCCAGCCCTTGGCCACGGCGACCTGGAAGCCGTCGGGGTCCTTGCGCAGGGTGAAGCCGTCGGCGACGGCAGGGTCGCCACCGGTCTGCGTCCCGGTGGCCGGCGCGGAGGCCGAGGGGCTGCCGTCCGGTGTGCTCCGTCCGGACGTCGGTCCGGCCGAGCGGGAGGGCGCCGGACTCGCCTGCCCCGCGCTGCCGGTGCGGTCGTCCCCCGCCGCGCCGTCCTCCTTCTGCTTCGGCATGAACAGCATCGCGTAGGCGACCGCGCCGGCCAGCAGGACCAGGATCAGCAGGAGCAGGATCCGGCCGAGGCTGCGCGGCGAACCGCGGCCCTCCCGCGCACGCTTGTGGCGGCCGTGGGGATGGGTGTCGGGCAGGGCTGCGCGGCGCCGCCGGACCAGTTCGCCACGGCGCCGGACGATCGGCAGCCGCCTCGGGTCGGCGGGCGGGACGGGGACGACGTGCGTACCGGCGTCCGGCTCGGGCGCGGACCGCACCAGCGAGCGCAGCCAGCCGCTCAGTTCCTCGAAGTCCAGCCGGTCGGTGGGGTCCTGGCGCAGCAGCGACTCCACCACCGGGCGCAGCGGTCCGCACTCCTCGGCGAACGCGGGCGGCTCGGCGCACACCAGCTGGACCAGTTCGGCGGTGGACTCCTCGGGGTAGGGCGCGTGTCCCTGCACGGCGCGGAAGAGCAGCGCGCCGAGGGCCCACAGGTCGGTCTCGGGGCCGACCGGCGCGGCCAGCTGCCAGTTCTCGTGCACGGGCCCGGCCTGCTCCGGTGCCCACCGCTCGGTCACCGGCCCCACCACCGTCATCCGCACCTGCCGCGCCCGCTCGGCGGCCAGTGCGGTCCCGGGCCCCCGGCGTACGGCACTGCCGGCCCGCTCCTCGCCCCAGCGCGCGGTCGCCTGCGCGGGGAGAGCGGGGGTGGTGCTCCGATGGCCGGGGCCGTCGGGTGCCTGCGGGGCGAGGTCCGCCCGGGGTGCGGTGCCCGGCCGGCCGGTGTGCGGGTCGCCCGGGGGGAGACCGGCCCGCTGGGGAGCGCCGCCCAGGGCCGGGGGCGTCGCTCCGGTGCCGGTACGCGGCGCGGCGCCGTGCCAGGGCGCTCCCTGCACGCCGTAGGGGTCGGCTATCCGGCCGGGCGGCGTCGCACCGCCCGTCCCGGTGGCGTACGGCGACGGCGGCGCGGCGTCGGCCCGGCCCGTGCCGGTGTCGTCCTCGGCGGGCGGGCGGGCGCCGGGCAGGGCGGCGCGCCCGTTCTGCTGGGCCTCCTGCACGCGGGCGGCGGCACGGGCGCCCGCGCGGTAGGCGGCGATGGCACCGGCCCGGGCGGCCCGGATGTCCCCGCCGCTCTCCAGGGCCCGCTGTCCCGCCGGACCGGACGGCGCCCCGGGCGCACCGGGCCCGCCGGAGACGCCGTCGGCCCCCGCGGACAGCCCGCCGGCCGCCCTCGCCCGGATCGCGGCCCGGCGTGCGGCCTCCGGATCGACGTCCGGCGCCGGGACACCGCCGGGACCGACAGCCTCGCCGGGCCCGCCCGCGGCGCCGCCACGAGCACCGGGGCCGGGGGAGCCCGCGGCCCCACGGTCACCTGCCGGGTGCGTGCCTGGACCTGAGCCCGGGCCCACCGCGGGTCCCGGCCCGGGCCCCTCTGCCGCCCGCGCGTCCGGCTCGAAGCCTTCCTGGGCCGGCACCGGGTCGTAGCCGCACAGGGCCTCCTCCGCCGCGCCGACCGCGAGCCCGGTGAGCATCACGCGGCCGTCGTCGCAGACGAGGACCGTACGGGCGGTGATGTTGCGGTGCACCCAGCCGTGGGCGTGCAGCACCCGGAGCGCCATCAGCACGTCGGCGGCGACCTCGGCCGCCCGGTACGGCGTCAACGGCTTGTCCGCGAGGAGCGCGGACAGCGGGCGTGCGGCCACCAGCTCGCTGACCACCCACAGTGACCCACCCTCGGCGAACACGTCGAACACCTGGTCCAGCCGGGGATGGTCGGGGATGCGGGCCGCGGCCTGCGCGGCCTCCACGGCGCGCCGCACCGCGGGATCGGCGGGGCGCCGGGTCGCGGTCCGGGTCGCCGGTCCGGGACGGGTGGCGCGCGCCCGTGCGGTGAAGCCCTCGGGCAGCCCCTCCGCGTCGAGCACCTCGGCCTCGACGACCTCGGGCAACGGCACCTGACGGACAAGCACTTCCTGACCGCTGTAGGTGTCGAAGGCCCGGCTCTCGGTCAGCTCGTACTCGTCGGACGGCGGCAACGGCAGGCGGTACCGGTCGGCGAGCACCCGACCCGCGTAGTCGTCCACTGCGCCTCCCCCGGCCGCCCTTCGGTCACATCCGTTCGCCTCGCGGACCGTTTCGCACACCCGTCCGGCTGCGTACGGTCCGCAACCATTCACGATACGTGCCGGAGGCAACCCGCACGGAGTGGATGACGGATTCTCACGCGGCAAACCGGCCGTGAACGTCTACGACTTGGGCCGGAAGGACTTCGTCAGCGTCTTCCAGGTGTCCTTGCGCAGCTCGCTGCCCCAGTTGGCGGCCTTCGCGCTGTACATCAGTCCGTAACCCTGATGCCCGTTCACCACGAAGCCCCGATCGATGCTGCGGTACTTGGTGCCGCCCTCGGAGTAGGTGAACTCCCAGTCGGCGGTGTTCCAGTTCCGGTAGTCCACCGCCTCAATGCGGATCCGCCGGTACTGGGCGCGGACCATGCCGCGTTCCTGGTTCTTCCAGTCCGCCACCGGGTCGCTCTTGGGCGTGCTGGTCCACCCGACGAGCAGCCGCTGGCCCTCGGGCCCGGTGTAGCGGTCGCCGGCGCCGTCGGAGGACTTGAACGACCAGCCCTTGGGCAGCCCGATCGAGTAGCCCTGACCGCTCTTGCGGGTCGTGACCGCCGGCGCCGCGTCGGAGGAGCCCTTGTCGCCGGAGTCGTCCGGGTCGGACTTGTCGTCGGACGCGCTCGCGCTGGCGTCGGTCGCCTTGTCCGAGTCCGAACCGGTGCTCGCGGGAGCCGAGTTCGCGTCCCCGGCCCGGGTCCCGCCGTCCTTGCCCCGCGTGCCGCCCGTGCTCTTGTCCTGCTTGGTGGAGGCGCTGCCGCTCGCCGCGGGCGCGGCTCCGCCGCTCCCGCCGTCCTTGTCGCCGCCGTTCAGGGTCAGGACGAGCACCGTGCCGAGCACCGCGAGGGCGACCAGTACGGCGATGACGATCAGGGTGCGCTTGGGCACCACGTCGGTCAGCGGCGCCCGGGGCACCGGACGCGGCGGCAGGTCGAGGTCCGGCGGCGGTACCACCGGCCAGCCCGAACTCGGCTTCTTCGCAGCGGTGTCCGGTGTGGTGGCGGCGTCCGGGGTGGTGGCCGCCGGCCTGCCCGCACTCCCGGTGCCCGCGGATCCGGCGGAGCCGGGCTTCGTGCCGGCGGTCGCGCCTCCCGCCCCGGCCGCAGCGCCGGTGCCGGACTTGGCCGTGCCCGGCTTGGCGGTGTCGGGCTTGGCGGTGTCACCGCCGGTCTTCGACCGCGCCGCGGCCGCGGCGGTGGCCGCACCCGCGGCCTTGCGGACCGAACGCAGCGCGCCGCGCAGCTTCTCCCCCGCCTCCTCGCCCCGCTTGCCCTCGCGCGAGTCGGGCTGCCCCGGCAGCGGAACCACCCGCGTGGCGTCCATCGACTCCGGCTCCGGGGCGTGGACGACCACGCTCAGCATGGCCCGGGCCCCGGCGTCGTCGAGCCGCTTGGCCGGGTCCTTGGTGAGCAGGCCGTAGATGACGTCCCTGAGCGGGCCCGCGTTCTTGGGCTCCTCCAGGGGCTCGGTCATCACCGCGGTGAGCGTGGCGATCGCCGAACCCTTGTCGTACGGCGGAATGCCTTCCACCGCCGCGTACAGCAGTCCGCCGAGCGACCACAGGTCGGCCGCCGGTCCGGGCTTGTGGCCGCGGGCGCGCTCGGGGGAGATGTAGGAGGGCGCGCCGACGAGCATGCCGGTGGAGGTGATGGACGGGTCGCCCTCGACCTGCGCGATGCCGAAGTCGGTGAGCACGACCCGGCCGTCCTCGGCGATGAGCACGTTGGACGGCTTCACGTCCCGGTGCAGGATGCCCTCGCGGTGCGCGGAACGCAGCACGTCGAGGATGGCGAGCCCCACCTCGGCGGCCCGCTTCGGCTCCAGCAGGCCGTCCTCGCGGATGACCTCGGCGAGGGACTTGCCCTCCACCAACTCCATGACGATCCAGGGCCGGTCGTCCTCGTCGACCACGTCGAAGACCGTCACCGCGCTGTTGTTGCGGATCCTCGCGATCGCCTTCGCCTCGCGCAGGGTGCGCGTGATCAGGCGCCGCTTCTCGTCCTCGTCGATGTTCGTCGGGAACCGCAGTTCCTTGACGGCGACCGTCCGGTCCAGGGTCTCGTCCTCGGCACGCCAGACGGTGCCCATGCCGCCCCGGCCCAGCACGTCTCCCAGCCGGTACCGCCCGGCGAGGAGACGCCGCTCGTTCTTGTCCCGACGAGTCTCCTGACGAGATGTTCCCGCCCGCTCCGCCTCCGACATGCGTCCCCTCATACAACCCGCCCTGACAGAGCCTCCATTGTCTCTCACCCGACAAGTGGCCGACGCCCAGGGTGCCTCTGGCCGCGGCCCGCCCTCCGCGCACCGGGCACCCCCCTGAATCATGCGTTCCGCTTACCGGGATGATGACCCGCAAGAAGGGAGGAACCGGCATGCCGACACTCAGGTCACTGCTGCCCCTGGCGGTGTCCGCGGCCCTGCTGCTGGCCCCGGCGGCACGTCCGGACGCCGGCCGGACCGCGCACGTCGACACCGTCCTGCCGCTGCTCGTCTCCGAGGGCGGGGCGCCCGCCGCCGCCCTGCTGACCCGGGACGAGGGCCACGACCACTACATGGCCGCGGGCCGGGGTATCGCCCGCGCCGACCACTTCCGGGCCGGCAGCGTCACCAAGACCTTCATCGCCACGCTCGTGCTCCAACTGGCCGCCGAGCACCGGCTCTCCCTGTCCGACACCGTGGAGCGACACCTGCCGGGACTGCTCCGCGGGCCCGGCACCGACGGCCGGGACATCACCCTGCGCGCCCTGCTCACCCACACCAGCGGGCTGCCCGACTTCACCGAAGCCACGCACGGCACCGTGCCCCTGACCGCGTCTCAGGCCGTCCGCCTGGCGCTCCTCCTCCCTCCGGCCCACCGGGGCCGCTACTCCTACTCCAGCACCAACTACGTCCTGCTCGGCCTGGTCGTCCGCCAGGTCACCGGTCACTCCTACGCCACCGAGGCCGAGCGGCGCATCATCGCCCCGCTGGGTCTGACCGGCACCTCCTTCCCGGGATCACGCACCTCTCTGCCCTCGCCGCACGGCCGCGCCTACGCCGCCGATGGCTCCGACGTCACCCGGCTCGACCCGCGCGTGGCCGGCGCGGCGGGTGAGCTGGTGACCACGCTGGCCGACCTCGACCGCTTCTACGCGGCGCTGCTCGGCGGCCGGCTGCTGCCCCCGCGCCGGCTGCGCGAGATGCTCGACACCCTTGCCGCACACGGCGCGTACGGCATGGGCCTGTTTCCGGTGAGACTGCCCTGCGGCACCACGGTGTGGGGACACAACGGCCGGATATCCGGCAGCTACGTGCGCAGCGCGGCCACCGCCGACGGCCGGCGTGTCCTCACCTTCCGGGTGAACACGGACGCGATCGCAGAGCCCCGCCTCGAACCGGCCCTGCTCGAAGCCGAGTTCTGCCCTCGCACCTGGTAGAACGTGCCGGTTCCGCACAAAGATCCCGGTACACGACACTCGTTCGAGTGAACCCCGCGCCGTCAGGTGAGCGGCACGATGTCCGGTGCGCCCAGGCGTGCCGCGTCCGCCGTGAGGTCGTCCGGCTGGAGCTGGGACTCCCGCTCCGCCTCCACCCGCTTCTCGTAGTGCTCGACCTCGCGCTCGATCCGGTCCTTGTCCCAGCCGAGGACCGGGGCCATCAGCTCGGCCGCCTCACGGGCGCTGCGGGTGCCCCGGTCGAAGGTCTCGATGGAGATGCGGGTGCGGCGGGTGAGCACGTCGTCCAGGTGCCGGGCGCCCTCGTGCGAGGCGGCGTACACCACCTCGGCGCGCAGGTAGTCGTCGGCGGCGTGCAGCGGCTCGCCGAGGGCGGGGTCGGCGGCGATGAGGTCCAGGATCTCCTCGGCCATCGAGCCGTACCGGTTCAGCAGGTGCTCGACCCGGACCACGTGCAGGCCCGTGCGGGCGGCGATCCGCGCTCGCGCGTTCCACAGCGCCTGGTAACCCTCCGCGCCCAGCAGCGGGGTCTCCTCCGTGACGCAGTCGGCGACGCGCATGTCGAGGCCGTGCACCGCCTCGTCCACGGCGTCCTTCGCCATCACCCGGTAGGTCGTGTACTTGCCGCCCGCCACGACGACCAGTCCGGGGGCCGGGTGGGCGACCGTGTGTTCCCGGGACAGCTTGCTGGTGGCGTCGGACTCGCCGGCCAGCAGCGGCCGCAGACCGGCGTACACCCCCTGCACGTCGTCGCGGCTGAGCGGCACCGCCAGTACCGAGTTCACGTGCTCCAGCAGGTAGTCGATGTCGGCGCTGGACGCGGCCGGGTGCGCCTTGTCCAGGTCCCAGCCGGTGTCCGTGGTACCGATGATCCAGTGTCGTCCCCAGGGAATGACGAAGAGAACGGACTTCTCCGTGCGCAGGATGAGGCCCGTGGTGGAGTGGATGCGGTCCTTGGGCACCACCAGGTGGATGCCCTTGGAGGCGCGGACGTGGAACTGACCGCGCTCGCCCACCATGGCCTGGGTGTCGTCGGTCCACACACCGGTGGCGTTGACGATCTGCTTGGCGCGGATCTCGTACTCCCCGCCGCCCTCCACGTCCTGCACCCGGGCGCCGACGACCCGCTCGCCCTCGCGCAGGAACCCGGTCACGCGCGCACGGTTGGCCACCTTCGCGCCGTAGGACGCCGCCGTGCGCACCAGGGTGGCGACGAACCGGGCGTCGTCCATCTGGGCGTCGTAGTACTGAAGGGCGCCGACGAGGGCGTCCTTGCGCAGGCAGGGCGCGACGCGCAGGGCGTGACGACGGCTCAGGTGACGGTGCAGGGGCAGGCCCCGGCCGTGGCCGCGGGCCATGGACATCGCGTCGTAGAGCGCGACGCCCGAGCCCGCGTACAGCCGCTCCCAGCCCTTGTGCTGCAACGGGTACAGGAAGGGCACCGGCTTGACCAGGTGCGGGGCGAGCCGCTCCAGGAGCAGACCGCGCTCCTTGAGGGCCTCACGGACCAGCGCGAAGTCGAGCATCTCCAGATAGCGCAGGCCGCCGTGTATCAGTTTGCTGGACCGGCTGGAGGTGCCGGACGCCCAGTCGCGGGCCTCGACCAGTCCGGTGGACAGGCCGCGGGTGACCGCGTCGAGCGCGGTACCGGCTCCGACGACTCCACCGCCGACCACCAGTACGTCCAGCTCGCGCTCCGCCATCGCCGCCAGTGCCTCGGCGCGCTGCGCCGGCCCCAGAGTCGCTGTCCTCACCGCTGCCTCCCGCTGTCGCACATCGCTCGCGTCGGCCGCACCCGGTGGGCGAAGCCCGGTTCACCCCCTCCTCATGCCCAAATTCTGACCGGGTTGCCCGACTTCAGCCACCACGGGCTTCCAACCTGTGGACAACTCGCGCACAACCCTCGCAAGACACACGAACACAATCACACATGGTGGTCATATGTGTACCTAGTCTGACATTGCACTCGCTCTGGCTGTCCACAGCGGTTGCGCACCTGTCCCGCTCCGGCTACTGGGAAGGACGGCCCACGCATGCCCGCAGACCTCGCCGTCATCGGACTCGGCCCCTACGGCTTGCCGCTCGCCCAAGCCGCGGTCGCGGCGGGCATCCACACCGTCGGCTACGCCACCGGCCCGGAGGCGGGGTCGCTGAGCCCCGCCGAACTGCGCCGGATGCACTCCGCGGGCTTCCGGCCCGTCACCGACCCGGCCCAGCTCGGCCGGGTGCGCACCGCGGTGATCTGCGCGCCGACCCCACGCGGCGCCGACGGCGGGGTCGACCTCGGCCAGGTCGAGTCCGCCGCCCGCACCCTGGCCGCGCGGCTCCGCCCGCACACCACGGTCATCCTGGAGTCCCCGGTGCTGCCCGGGACGACGGAGAAGTTCCTGCGCCCCCTGCTGGAGGAGGGCTCGGGCCTGCGGGCCGGACGCGACTTCCACCTCGCCTACTCCCCCAGCCGGGTCGACCCCGGCAACCGCGACCACACCCCCGGCAACATTCCCAAGGTCATCGGCGGGCTCACCCCCGCCTGCACCGAGTCGGCGGCCGCCTTCTACGGCCGGCTCACCGACAAGGTCGTACGCGCCCGCGGGCTGCGCGAGGCGGAGACCGTGCAGCTGCTGGAGACGAACTTCCGGCACGTGAACATCGCCCTCGTCAACGAGATGGCCGTGCTCTGCCACGATCTGGGCGTCGACCTGTGGGACGTCGTCCGCTGCGCGGAGACCAAGCCCTTCGGCTTCCAGGCGTTCCGGCCGGGACCGGGCGTCGGCGGCCACGGCGCCCCGCAGGACCTCACCGGGCACGCCGGCCGCACGCTGCGCATGGTGGAGCTGGCCCAGCAGGTCAACCACCGCATGCCCCGCTACGTCGTCCAGCGCGCCGCCACCCTCCTCAACGAGCACGGCAAGTCCGCCCGCGGTGCCCGCGTCCTGCTGCTCGGCGTCACCTACAAGGCCGACCTCGCCGATCTGCAGGGCACGCCCGCGCGGGAGATCGCGATCCGGCTGATGGAGCTGGGCGCCTCCGTCAGCTACCACGACCCCCACGTGCCCGCGTGGAACGTCCTGGACCGCCCGGTCCCGCGCGCGGACTCCCTGTACGAGGCGGCCGCCGACGCCGACCTGACGATCCTGCTCCAGCCGCACCGCACCTACGACCTCCAGGGCCTGTCGGTGAAGGCCCAGCTGCTGCTGGACACGCGGGGGGCCACGCCCGCGGGAGCGGCGCACCGGCTCTAGGCGGGCACTGGCCGAAAACGATCGCGCACGGAAAGCGGTCACGAACGGAAAACAGCCGGGGGCGTTGTCGCCCCCGGCTGTTAGTCTCCCTCGGACTCGCCGCATTCGCGTGCGCATGTCATTCTTTTCCGCCATCCAGTTGTGCACAACACGGGGGGATTCCTGTCATGAGCCAGTCAGCTCCGCAGCCGCCGCAGTCGGGGCCGGTCGACGGCAACCCGTTCGCGAAGGAGGCGCCGGCGCCCGCCCCGGGAGCGCCGTACCCGCCGCAGCCGGGCGCCTTCGCGCCGCCGGCGCCGGCCGCGCCCAGCCGCAACAACATCGCCCTCGGCCTGGTCGCGGCCGTCGTCGCCGCCGTGGCCACGGCCGCCCTGTACGGCCTCATCATCGGCGGCACCAAGCACGAGATCGGCTGGGCGGCCGTCGGTGTCGGCTTCGTCATCGGTCTCGCGGCCGGCAAGGCCGGTGGCAACAACCCGGTCCTCCCCGTCGTCAGCGCGATCCTCGCGCTGGGCGCGGTCTACATCGGCCAGCTGGTCGGCGAGGCGATGATCGGCGCGGACCAGCTGCACGTGAGCTTCAGCGAGCTGTTCTTCCAGCACTTCGACGTGGTCCAGAAGGTCTGGAAGGAGGACGCCGATCCGCTCACCTTCGTGTTCTTCGCGATCGCCGCGTTCGCCGCGTTCTCCGGCAGCAAGAAGGCCGCCCAGTAGGCGAGCCGCCCGTTCGGGAAAGGGCCCGGCCACCGCATCGGTGGCCGGGCCCTTCGCGTCGTACGGATCAGCGCCGGTGCTGGCTGTCCGCCACCGTCACCTCGACCCGCTGGAACTCCTTCAGCTCGCTGTAGCCGGTCGTGGCCATGGCGCGGCGCAGGGCACCGAAGAAGTTCATGGAGCCGTCCGGGGTGTGGGACGGGCCGGTGAGGATCTCCTCCAGGCTGCCGACCGTGCCGAGGTCGACCTTCTGACCGCGCGGCAGCTCCTCGTTGACCGCCTCCATGCCCCAGTGGTGGCCCTTGCCGGGCACGTCCGTGGCGCGGGCCAGCGGGGAGCCCATCATCACCGAGTCGGCACCGCAGGCGATCGCCTTGGGCAGGTCGCCGGACCAGCCGACCCCGCCGTCCGCGATCACGTGCACGTACCGGCCGCCGGACTCGTCCATGTAGTCGCGGCGGGCCGCGGCCACGTCGGCGACGGCGGTGGCCATCGGGACCTGGATGCCGAGGACGTTGCGCGTGGTGTGCGCCGCGCCGCCGCCGAAGCCGACCAGGACGCCGGCCGCGCCGGTCCGCATGAGGTGCAGGGCGGCGGTGTACGTGGCGCAGCCGCCGACGATCACCGGGACGTCCAGCTCGTAGATGAACTGCTTGAGGTTCAGCGGCTCGTGCGAGGACGAGACGTGCTCCGCGGAGACCGTCGTACCGCGGATGACGAAGATGTCCACACCCGCGTCCACGACCGCCTTGGAGAACTGGGCGGTGCGCTGCGGGGAGAGCGCGGCCGCGGTGACCACACCGGAGTCGCGCACCTCCTTGATGCGGGCGCCGATCAGCTCCTCCTTGATGGGAGCCGCGTAGATCTCCTGGAGTCGGCGGGTCGCCTGCTCGGCGGGCAGCCCGGCGATCTCGTCGAGCAGCGGCTGCGGGTCCTCGTACCGCGTCCACAGGCCCTCGAGGTTGAGCACGCCGAGGCCGCCCATCTCGCCGATGCGGATCGCGGTGGCCGGGGAGACCACGGAGTCCATGGGGGCGGCCAGGAACGGCAGCTCGAAGCGGTAGGCGTCGATCTGCCAGGCGATCGAGACCTCCTTCGGGTCCCGCGTACGGCGGCTGGGGACGACGGCGATGTCGTCGAAGGCGTACGCCCGGCGGCCGCGCTTGCCGCGCCCGATCTCGATCTCAGTCACGTTGGTGGCCTTTCCCTATGCGTTGCAGCGCCTTCCAGTATCGCCGACGGGCACGGCAGGGGCGGCCCCGGATGCTCCGGAGCCGCCCCTGCGTGGCCTCATGCGCGCGCGTACGTCACTTCTTGCTGCTGTAGTTCGGCGCCTCGACCGTCATCTGGATGTCGTGCGGGTGGCTCTCCTTCAGGCCCGCGGACGTGATCCGCACGAAGCGGCCGTTGGCCTGAAGGTCCGGAACGGTGCGGCCGCCGACGTAGAACATCGACTGGCGCAGACCGCCGACCAGCTGGTGGACGACGGAGGCCAGCGGGCCGCGGTAGGGCACCTGGCCCTCGATGCCCTCGGGGATCAG
Organism: Streptomyces sp. 1222.5; assembly: GCF_900105245.1. Lineage (NCBI taxonomy): Bacteria > Bacillati > Actinomycetota > Actinomycetes > Kitasatosporales > Streptomycetaceae > Streptomyces > Streptomyces sp. 1222.5. The sequence goes on from NZ_FNSZ01000001.1 coordinate 3,681,369, forward strand.
CTGCTCGTCGGAGGCGACGCCCTCCTGGAAGTAGCGGTCCTTGGAGAACGACCGGCGGTCGCCGCGGGTCTGCATGGCGGCGAGCGAGCCCATGCCGCGGTACGACTTGAACTGCTTGCCGTTGATGAAGAGCAGCTCGCCCGGGGACTCCTCGCAGCCGGCGAGCAGCGAGCCGAGCATGACCGTGTCGGCGCCCGCGACCAGGGCCTTGGCGATGTCGCCGGAGTACTGCAGACCACCGTCGCCGATCACCGGGACACCCGCGTCCTTGGCGGCGAGCGCGGCCTCGTAGATCGCGGTGACCTGCGGGACGCCGACGCCGGCGACCACGCGGGTGGTGCAGATGGAGCCGGGGCCGACACCGACCTTGATGCCGTCGGCGCCCGCGTCGACCAGGGACTTGGCGCCGTCGCGGGTGGCGACGTTGCCGCCGATGACGTCGACGCCGGAGGAGTTCGACTTGATCTTGGCGATCATGTCGCCGACCAGGCGGGAGTGGCCGTGGGCGGTGTCCACGACGATGAAGTCGACGCCGTTCTCGATCAGCGCCTGGGCGCGCTCGAAGGCGTCACCGGCCACACCGACGGCGGCACCGACCAGGAGGCGGCCGTCCGCGTCCTTGGCGGCGCTCGGGTACTTCTCCGCCTTGACGAAGTCCTTGACGGTGATCAGGCCCTTGAGGACACCGGCGTCGTCGACCAGCGGCAGCTTCTCGATCTTGTGCTTGCGCAGCAGTTCCATGGCCTCGGGGCCGGAGATGCCGACCTTGCCGGTGACCAGCGGCATCGGGGTCATGACCTCGTGCACCCGGCGGCTGCGGTCGCTCTCGAAGGCCATGTCGCGGTTGGTGACGATGCCGAGGAGCTTCTTGTCGCCGTCGGTCACCGGGACGCCGCTGATGCGGAACTTGGCGCACAGCGCGTCGGCCTCGGCGAGCGTGGCCTCCGGGTGAATGGTGATCGGGTCGGCGACCATGCCGGACTCGGAGCGCTTCACCAGGTCGACCTGGTTGGCCTGGTCCTCGATGGAGAGGTTGCGGTGCAGGACGCCGACACCGCCCTGGCGGGCCATCGCGATCGCCATGCGGGACTCGGTCACCTTGTCCATGGCGGCGGACAGGAGCGGGATGTTGACCCGCACGTTCCTGGAGACGTGCGAGGCGGTGTCGATCTCGTCGGGCGCCATGTCCGACGCGCCCGGCAGCAGCAGCACGTCGTCGTAGGTCAGCCCGAGTGTCGCGAATTTTCCGGGCACTCCGTCGACGTTGGCAGTCATGACACCTTCCCCAAATGGCCTTGATCGGTGCGGATGTCCATGCTAACGGGAAGCATCGACAGCAAATTCCACGGTACGGGGTGACTTCAGGCTTCGTATGTTCGTACGGAAATGACGGCGCGCACGTTCAGCCGCGAGCCGCCGATGCTCCGCCCAAGGGGGTTACTGCTCGGCGAGCGCCCTGAGGCGGCTCAGCGCCCGGTGCTGGGCGACCCGGACGGCGCCGGGTGACATTCCCAACATCTGCCCGGTCTCCTCCGCGGTCAAGCCCACCGCGATGCGCAGCAGCAGCAGCTCGCGCTGGTTCTCCGGGAGGTTGGCCAGCAGCTTCTTGGCCCATTCCGCGTCGCTGCTGAGCAGGGCGCGCTCCTCGGGGCCGAGGGAGTCGTCGGGGCGCTCGGGCATCTCGTCGGACGGCACCGCCGTGGAGCCGGGGTGGCGCATCGCGGCCCGCTGCAGGTCGGCGACCTTGTGGGAGGCGATGGCAAAGACGAACGCCTCGAAGGGGCGGCCGGTGTCGCGGTAGCGCGGCAGGGCGAGCAGCACCGCCACGCAGACCTCCTGGGCGAGGTCCTCGACGAAGTGGCGGGCGTCGCCGGGCAGCCGGGACAGCCGGGTGCGGCAGTAGCGCAGCGCCAGCGGGTGCACGTGCGCGAGCAGATCGTGCGTGGCCTGCTCGTCCCCGTCGACGGCGCGGTGCACGAGCGGGCCGATCGCCCCGCGGGCCGTGCCCGCCTCGTCGTCGCGCATCGGACCATCGTGCCCTGTGGCCGTCCGGTCCGTCGCATTGTGCTCGTGGTTGTGCACCGAAGCGTTATGAGCAGGTGCGCCGGCACTCATCCCCTGCGCCCTCCCCTTCCGCTCGACCGACTCGTCCCCGAGAGACTCCACACCTCAAGGATGCGGCATCCGCGCCGAAACGAGCAGCGCGCGTCCGGCGGGTCGCCTTGCGCACCGCCCCCGGGTGGCTCCGGCGGAGTCCCGCGCGGGGCGCGGGAACGGCCGGCGCGGGCAACGTCCCGCCCTTCGCCGAACGGCCCCGGAACACAGGGTCTTTCCTGGTACGGGGCACGGCGGCGGGCCGCTGCCCGCCTCGGCGTCACGGTGCGGCGGGCGCCGGCGGGCGTGGTTCCGGAGCGGCCGGCCGGCACGCTCCGGGGGTGACGCACACCTCGCCGGGAGCCGGGCCCGGCCGGCCCGGTGCGGGCACGGGCGCGTCCCGCGCCTTCCCCTGGGGCGGTGGGTGCGGCGGCCCGTGAACCGCGGCCGGCAACCCGGTCGCCGGGGCACGCCCGAGCTGCCGGGCGGCCGCGCGTCCGCGCGGGACGCGGCGCACACCGCCCGGGTCCCGTCGTGCCGTCCGGCTGCTGCCGAGAGAGGCGGAGCCGTTCCCGGCGTCGGGAACGGTGCCCGGTGCGATCCGGTCCCGCCTGCCCCGCAGGGCTGCGCATGTCCTACCGGACCAGTCCCCAGCGGAAGCCGAGCGCCACCGCGTGGGCCCGGTCCGAGGCGCCGAGCTTCTTGAACAGGCGCCGGGCGTGGGTCTTGACGGTGTCCTCGGAGAGGAACAGCTCGCGGCCGATCTCCGCGTTGGAGCGGCCGTGGCTCATGCCCTCCAGGACCTGGATCTCCCGCGCGGTCAGCGTCGGCGCGGCACCCATCTCGGCCGAGCGGAGCCGGCGGGGGGCCAGTCGCCAGGTCGGGTCGGCCAGCGCCTGCGTCACCGTCGCGCGCAACTCCGCGCGCGAGGCGTCCTTGTGCAGGTAGCCGCGGGCGCCGGCGGCGACCGCGAGGGCCACACCGTCGAGGTCCTCCGCGACGGTGAGCATGATGATGCGTGCGCCGGGGTCGGCGGAGAGCAGCCGGCGGACGGTCTCCACCCCGCCCAGGCCGGGCATGCGCACGTCCATCAGGATGAGGTCGGAGCGGTCGGCGCCCCAGCGGCGGAGGACTTCCTCGCCGTTGGCCGCCGTCGTCACACGCTCGACACCGGGCACGGTCGCGACCGCGCGGCGGAGCGCCTCTCGGGCAAGCGGGGAGTCGTCGCAGACGAGGACGGAAGTCATGACCGCCCTCCGCAGCTGATGCGCGTCACCTTGAGCCTCCAGGCTGGTACGGAATCGTCACCTGTGCGGTCGACCGTCTCGGACGCCTGCCCGAGCGCTTGTGTTTTCAACCGCCTCCGCACTCTCAACGACGGTCACTCGAAAGAGTTACGGGGCTGCGTGCCGTCTTCGGCACTCTACGTGAGGGCGTCGACACGGTGCAGACATGCCCGACGGACCCTCGACTTTCCATCACAACCCATGCCCCATTCAGCCCTTTTTCTTCCCGTTTCGCAGTGTCCGGGGCTAGATTCGCAATGAGTCATATTTTCATCTCCTTAGACCGGAGATGTACGGTCGTTGGCACCGTATCCGCCCAGAACGGCTACAAGGGGTCACGTAATGGCAGATTTCTCCCGCCTTCCCGGACCGAACGCGGACCTGTGGGACTGGCAGCTGCTCGCTGCCTGCCGCGGGGTGGACAGCTCGCTCTTTTTTCACCCGGAGGGCGAGCGCGGGGCGGCTCGGAGCGCTCGCGAGAACTCGGCCAAGGAGGTCTGCATGAGGTGCCCCGTCCGTGCGGAGTGCGCGGCGCACGCGTTGGCGGTGCGCGAGCCGTACGGAGTGTGGGGCGGCTTGACCGAGGACGAGCGTGAGGAGTTGATGGGGCGGGCACGCAACCGCCTGGTGTCGGCATCGAGCACCAGCGGCGACACCGCCTCGAACCACTGAAGGAACGTTTCACCACCCATAGACCACCGGGTGCGTCCCATCCCCTCCTGGGCACGCGGGAAGGCGTGCCCTCGACTCTGCCGCAGCCCTTCTACGGACGCCCGGCCGCCCGGGCCGCCCGGGCCAGCTGTTCCAGCGTCGCCGCCACGGTCGGCACCTGTGCCAGGTCCGGCAGGGTGAGAGCGACGATCTCCCGTCGTACCGCGGGCTCCAGCCGCACCGCCCGCACCCCCCGGGGCCGCACCGACTCCACCGCGAGCTGCGGCAGTACGGCGACCCCGAGCCCGGCGCCGACCAGGCCGACCACCGCCGGATAGTCGTCGGTGGCGAAGTCGATGCGCGGGGTGAAGCCGGCTCCCTCGCACACCTGCACGAGCTGGCCGCGGCAGCGCGGGCAGCCCGCGATCCAGGGCTCCTCGGCCAGTTCACCGATGGCGACGCTCTCCGCGCGCGCGATCCGGTGCCGCTCGGGCACGAGGGCGACCAGGCGGTCCGTCAGCAGGGGCCGTACGACGAGGTCGTCCCAGTCCTCGGCGGTGGCGGCGCCCTCGTAGCGGAAGGCGAGGGCGAGGTCGCAGTCCCCCTCCCGCAGCAGGTCCACGGACTTGGGGGGCTCGGCCTCCTCCAGGGAGACACGGGTGCCCGGGTGGGCGGCGCGCAGGGCGGCCAGGGCGGTGGGCACCAGGGTGGAGCTGCCGCTGGGAAAGGAGACCAGCCGGACCCGGCCCGCCCTCAGCCCCGCGATCGCGGCGACCTCCTCCTCGGCCGCGGTGAGGCCCGCCAGGATGCCGGAGGCATGCCGGACCAGAGCCTCCCCGGCCTGGGTGAGGCGCATCTCGCGGCCGGTGCGCACGAGCAGCGGCGTGCCGACCGAGGCTTCCAGGGCCTTCATCTGCTGGCTGACGGCGGGCTGGGTGCAGCCCAGTTCGCGCCCCGCCGCCGAGAAGGAACCGGTGGTGGCGACGGCGCGCAGGACACGGAGATGACGGGCCTCGATCACCTTTCGAGCATAAGGGCTACTTGGGGAGGGCGTCACAAATCCGCTCGACGCTTTGAGAAGGCTCACGTACCGTTCCCGGCATGCAGCTTCTCTCTGTCAATCTGGGCCGCCCGCAGCCGGTGCCCTACACGGACCAGCCGGAAGGCGTGACGGGCATCGACAAGAAGCCGGCCGAGGGGCCGGTGCGGGTGGCGGCGCCGGGCCCCAAGGGGATTGGGGCCGGCGGGCTCGCCGGGGACGCCGTGTGCGACCTGCGGCACCACGGCGGGGTCGACCAGGCGGTGTACGCGTTCGCCCGCGAGGACCTCGACGACTGGGAGCGCGAACTCGGCCGATCGTTGGCCAACGGTTGCTTCGGAGAGAACCTGACGACGGCCGGTCTGGACGTCTCCGGCGCGCTGATCGGCGAGCGGTGGCGGATCGGTTCCGAGGTGGTGCTGGAGGTGACCTCCGGGCGGATCCCGTGCCGTACGTTCCAGGGCCATCTGGGCGAACGCGGGTGGGTCAAGAGGTTCACACGGAAGGGCGCAACGGGTGCCTACCTCCGGGTGATCGAGCCGGGCGGGATACAGGCGGGTGATCCGATCGAGATCGTGCACCGGCCCGGGCACGGGGTGACGGCGGCGCTGCAGTTCCGTGCGGTCACCACCGAGCGGGAACTGCTGCCGCGACTGCTCGACGCGGGCGACGCGCTGCACACGGAGTCGCTGGCCGCGGCCCGCAAGTACATCGCCGCACAGGCCCGCTGAGGGCACGTCACCGGCCGCGCCGCCGTCGGTGCGGGTCACTACCCTTGGGCCATGACAACGGCTCTGATTACGGGATCGACCGCGGGGATCGGCGCCGCATTCGCGCGGCGGCTGGCGGCTGACGGGCACGACCTCGTCCTGGTCGCCCGGGACACCAAGCGGCTGCGCGAGCAGGCGACCGAACTGCACGACCGGCACGGCATCGAGGTGGAGGTGCTGAGCGCCGACCTGTCCGAGGACAAGGGCATCGAGACGGTCGCCGACCGGCTCGGCGACCGGAAGAACCCGGTCGACCTGCTGATCAACAACGCCGGCTTCGGCAACAAGGGCCGCTACCTGGACGTGTCCATGGCGGACGAGCTGAAGATGCTCAAGGTGCACTGCGAGGCGGTGCTCCGGCTGACGTCGGCGGCGGCCGCGGCGATGCGGGAGCGCGGGCGGGGCGGGGTCGTCAACGTCGCCTCGGTGGCCGCCTTCGTGCCGCGCGGCACGTACGGCGCGTCCAAGGCGTGGGTCGTGCAGTTCACGCAAGGCGCGGCGAAGGACCTGGCGGGCAGCGGCGTGCGCCTGATGGCGCTGTGCCCGGGCTTCGTGCGCACCGAGTTCCACCAGCGGGCCGGCATGGGCACGGACAACATCCCCGGCTGGATGTGGCTGGACGCCGACAAGCTGGTCGCGGCGGCGCTCGCGGACCTGGCACGCGGCAAGTCGTTGTCCGTCCCGGACCCGCGGTACAAGGCGCTGATGGGGCTGGTGAAGGTCACCCCGCGCGGGCTGCTGGGCGGGATCAGCTCCCGGACGGGACGCAAGTACGGGCCCCAGTAGGACGGGTGGCGCCCGCGTTCCGGTGGGAAAATGGGCCTGACGGATCCGGACCCAGGGGGCCGGGAGGCGGCGCCATGACGTTCGTACAGCTCATCGACTGCAGGACCAGCCGGCTCGACGAGATGAACCGGTTGATCGACCAGTGGGTCGAACAGACCAGGGGGAAGCGCACCGCGACGCACGCGGTGATCGGCACGGACCGCTCGGACGCCTCGCACGTCGTCGAGATCGTGGAGTTCCCGTCGTACGACGAGGCGATGCGAAACTCGAAGCTGCCGGAGACCGACCGGATCTTCCGGGAGATGGCCGCCCTGTGCGACGGGACGCCGACCTTCACCGACCTGGACGTCGTACGCGACGAGCCGCTGGAGGCGGCCGCCGCGCGCCGCTTCTTCGAGACGATCGCCGTGCGGGGACCGCTGCCCCCGCTGAACGGCCTGCTCGCGGAGAACTACCACCACCACGACCCGGGCGACGAGCAGGACGCACTCGGGCTGGACAACATGCGGCGCGAGATCGAGATGTGGCGCGGCGGCTTCGACTTCACGTTCACGGTCGAGGACCAGCTCACCCAGGGGGACCGGGTATGCACCCGGTGGTCGTGGAACGGCATCCAGAAGGGCGAGTTCCTGGGCCTGCCGAACACCGGCCGGGAGGTGTCCATGACGGGGACGACCGTCTTCCGGTTCGACGGCACGGGCAGGATCCGCGAGGGCTGGTGGCAGTACGACCGGCTGGGTCTGATGGAGCAGTTGGGGGCGCTGGACGCGCTGGAGAACTAGCCTCGCACGGCGAGGGCCCGGCACCCCGAGGGGTGCCGGGCCCTGCTGTCCCGTTCCTGACGTGCGTCAGTGGGCGTGGCCGTGCGAGTGGCCGTGGCCGGCGGCCTCCGGCTCCTCTTCCTTCTTCTCGACGACCAGGGTCTCGGTCGTGAGCAGCAGGGAGGCGATGGAGGCGGCGTTCTCCAGGGCGGAGCGGGTGACCTTCACCGGGTCGATGACGCCGGCCTTGATCAGGTCGCCGTACTCGCCGGTGGCGGCGTTGTAGCCCTGTCCCTTGTCCAGGTCCTTGACCTTGGACACGATGACGTAGCCCTCCTGGCCGGCGTTCTCACCGATCCAGCGCAGCGGCTCGACCACGGCGTTGCGGACCACGGAGACACCGGTGGCCTCGTCGCCGGTCTTGTCGAGGTTGCCCTCGAGGACCTTGGAGGCGTGGACCAGGGCGGAGCCACCACCGGAGACGATGCCCTCCTCGACCGCGGCGCGGGTCGCGGAGATGGCGTCCTCCAGACGGTGCTTCTTCTCCTTCAGCTCCACCTCGGTGGCGGCGCCGACCTTGATCACGCACACGCCGCCGGCCAGCTTCGCGAGGCGCTCCTGGAGCTTCTCGCGGTCCCAGTCGGAGTCCGTGGACTCGATCTCGGCCTTGATCTGGGCGATGCGGCCCTCGACGTCCGCCTTGTTGCCGGCACCGTCGACGATCGTGGTGTCGTCCTTGGTGACGGTGACGCGGCGGGCGGAGCCGAGCACGTCGATGCCGACCTGGTCGAGCTTGAGGCCGACCTCCTCGGAGATGACGGTGGCGCCGGTGAGGGTGGCCATGTCCTGGAGCATCGCCTTGCGGCGGTCGCCGAAGCCGGGGGCCTTCACCGCGACGGCGTTGAAGGTGCCGCGGATCTTGTTGACGACCAGGGTCGACAGGGCCTCGCCCTCGACGTCCTCGGCGATGATCAGCAGCGGGCGCGAGGAGTTGGCCTGGATGACCTTCTCCAGCAGCGGCAGCAGGTCGGCGATCGCGCCGATCTTGCCCTGCGTGATCAGGATGTAGGGCTCGTCGAGGACGGCCTCCATGCGCTCCTGGTCCGTCACGAAGTACGGCGACAGGTAGCCCTTGTCGAAGGCCATGCCCTCGGTGAAGTCCAGCTCCAGACCGAAGGTGTTGGACTCCTCGACGGTGATAACACCGTCCTTGCCGACCTTGTCCATCGCCTCGGCGATGAGCTCGCCGACCTGCTGGTCCTGGGCGGACAGCGCGGCGACCGCGGCGATGTCGGACTTCTCGTCGATCGGGCGGGCCGTGGCGAGCAGCTCCTCGGAGACGGCGGCGACGGCGGCGTCGATGCCCTTCTTGAGGGCGGCCGGGGAGGCGCCGGCGGCGACGTTGCGCAGGCCCTCGCGGACCAGGGCCTGGGCCAGCACGGTGGCGGTGGTGGTGCCGTCACCAGCGATGTCGTTGGTCTTGGTCGCCACCTCCTTCACCAGCTGCGCGCCGAGGTTCTCGTACGGGTCCTCGATCTCGACCTCGCGGGCGATCGTGACACCGTCGTTGGTGATGGTGGGGGCGCCGAACTTCTTGTCGATGACGACGTTGCGGCCCTTGGGGCCGATCGTCACCTTCACCGTGTCGGCCAGCTTGTTGACGCCGCGCTCCAGGGCGCGACGGGCGTCCTCGTCGAACTTCAGGATCTTCGCCATGACAGCGGCAGCCCTCTCGGAAATCTGTGGGTGTAAAAGGCACTGCGCCCCGGGCGCCCGGTTTCTTATGTGGTCGCGGGGGCCAGGGGCGCAGCATCAAGCATCAATGGTGCTCGAGGTGTCTTACTTCTCGATGATCGCGAGGACGTCGCGAGCCGAGAGGACGAGGAACTCCTCGCCGTTGTACTTCACCTCGGTGCCGCCGTACTTGCTGTACAGGACGACGTCGCCGACCTTGACGTCGAGCGGAAGGCGCTCGCCGTTCTCGAAACGGCCCGGGCCCACGGCGAGGACGGCGCCCTCCTGGGGCTTCTCCTTCGCGGTGTCCGGGATGACCAGGCCAGAGGCGGTGGTCTGCTCGGCGTCGAGCGGCTGGACCACAATGCGGTCCTCGAGCGGCTTGATGGCAACCTTGGAGCTGGTGGTCGTCACGATCCGACCTCCCCCTTCGGAGATCTCACGGGGTTAACTGTCTGAGGTGGCGACCAGGTGGATCCGTCGTCGCGGGTGCCGGACCTGCCCGTCGCGTGTTGGCACTCTCCAGGGGGGAGTGCCAGACCCGAGACTATGACCGCGATTAGCACTCGGTCAAGCGGAGTGCCAATGCCGCGCGGCGCGTCGGCGGAATCGGGTGCGTGGAGTCCGTGATGCGACCCGGTCTCCGCCCCGCTGTCGCCGGGGGCCGCTCCCCTCGAAGGCGCCCGCTGCGGCCTTACGCCCTCGCCCGTCGGACGCTGGACGTCGGACGGGCTGAACCTCCTACAGGTAGTCCTCCAGCCGTCCCACCGTCAGGCCCCGTTGCTGGACCCGGCGCAGGACACGGGTCGTGCGTTCCCTCAGGGTGGGGCCCGTGGACTCGTCCGGGCCGACGAGGATGATGTCGCCGGGGCGGAGCCGGTGGTCGCCGCTCGTGTAGACGAGGTCGGCCGGGGTGAGGGCGGCGCGCCACAGGACGACCGCCGAGATGCCGCAGTCGGCCGCCGCGCGCAGGGTGGTGCGGTCGTACGTGCCGTAGGGCGGGCGGAAGAGACGGGCCCGGACGCCGAGCCGGGCGCTCAGCCGGTCCTGCTGGCCGCAGATCTCGGCGCGCTGGCCCGCGTACGGCTGCCCGGCCAGGGCGCGGTGGTCGAGGGTGTGGTTCTGGATGCCGGCGCCGAGCCGGCGCAGCCGCGCGAAGTGGTCGTAGCCGGGGCCGGCGATGCTGTCGGTGAGGAACATGCTCACGGGGAGCCGGAGTTCGCGGACCATGTCGACGAAGCGGGGGTCCTGCTCGGCGCCGTCGTCGTAGGTGAGGAAGACGACGGGGTCGCCCGTGGGGACGCGGTCCAGGACGCGTGGCAGGGTGCCGCGCGCGCCGTCCGGGTCCAGCCCGAGGGGCCGGGCGGCGGGGCGGGGCGGGCGGCGCAGGGGCTCGGTCAGGCCCCAGTGGCGGTAGGAGCGGTCGGGGGCGGGGCCGGACGGGCGTACCCCTTGAGCGGCCTTCTTGCCGAGGCGCTCGATGGGGTCGACCGACTGCGCGCAGCCCGTGAGGAGGAGTGCCGCGGCGAGGACCGCGGCCGGGCCCCGCGCCCGCCTCACAGGTAGTCCTCCAGGCGGGCCACCGCGTAGCCCTCGCGCGTGACCTTGTTCAGGAAGCGGCGCATGTCGTCGACCATCGTGCCGTTCCAGTCGTCCCGGCCGCGGAAGTGGGTGAGCACGATGTCGCCGCGGCGCAGCCGCTGGTCGTCCTCGCGGTACTCCCAGTGGTCGACGAAGACCTCCTCGTTCCAGATCGGCGCGTACTTGATGCCGCAGGACTTGGCGGCGACCAGGGTGTCCTGGTTGTAGTTGCCGTACGGCGGGCGGAAGACGGTGGGCGCCTTGCCGAACTGCTTCTTCATGATGTCCTGCATGCCGCAGATCTCGTCCCGCTGCTCCTCGTAGGACAGACCCGGCAGGTAGGGGTGGTGCAGCGTGTGGTTGTTGAGGGTGTTGCCGTAGCCCTTCATCGCCCGGAAGTAGGCGTAGTCGTCCTTCACCAGGTAGTTGCTGAGGAAGGCGGTGTACGGGACGCCCAGCTCCCGCATCATGGCGAGGAACCGCGGGTCCTTCTCGGCGCCGTCGTCGATCGTCAGGAAGACGACCTTCTGCTCGGTGGGGACCGTGGTGAAGACCGGAGGCAGGTTCCAGTCCTCCTGGTGGTCCACCTCGAACCCGGCGCGGGCGGTGATCCTCGGCTTCTTCGCGGGGGGCGGCGGAGGCGTCAGCGGGGCCCGGTCCAGTCCCCAGCGCCGGGCGGCGGCGGCCAGCCGGGCGTGTTCGGCGGCCTGGCGGGCCTCGGGGCCGAGGGCCTGCGCGGGGTCGCGTCTGACGGGTGCGGAGCCCGCGGAGTCCGGGCCGGCGCAGCCGGCGAGCAGGGCGGCGGTGGCCAGCGTGGCGGCGCAGCCGCCGAGGAGCAGCCGCCGGAGACGAGTCCGGCTTTTGTCATTTTGTACTACTTCTCGCATGGTGCCGGATCCTCGCAGGACCCGTCCCCGAACCCGGGCCGACACCTCCGCCGGAGGCACAGCATCCACCGACTGGCCCACAATGACCCGGTGAACGACCTCGCCCTCCTCCTCACCCCCGAAGGCCGCGCCCTCCTCGACGAGGTGCGCGACACCGCGCCCGCACAGGAGCTGGCCGTGGCCACCCGGCTGCGCCGCGACCATCCGGCCGAGCTGGTGTCGGCCGCGCTCGGCCAGGCACGGCTGCGGCAGCGGGCGGCGGCGAAGTTCGGCGCCGAGGACGCCGGGCGGATGTTCTTCACGCCCGACGGCGTCGAGCAGTCGACGCGGGCCCGGGTGGCGGCGTACCGGGCACGCCGGTTCGCGGAGCTGGGCGTGGCCTCGGTGGCCGACCTGTGCTGCGGGATCGGCGGCGACGCCATCGCGCTGGCGCGGGCGGGGATCCGGGTGCTGGCCGTCGACCGGGACCCGGTGACGGCGGCGGTGGCGCGGGCGAACGCCGACGCGCTCGGTCTCGCCGGATTGATCGAGGTGCGGGAGGCCGACGTCACGGAGGTGGACACCGCCGGGTACGACGCGGTGTTCGTGGACCCGGCCCGGCGGGGCGGACGCGGCCGCATCTTCGATCCCGAGGCGTACTCGCCGCCGCTGTCCTGGGCGGTCGGCGCGGCCCGCTCCGCGCCCCGGGCGGCTCTCAAGATCGCCCCGGGCATCCCGCACGAGGCGGTGCCGGCCGAGGCGGGGGCGGAGTGGATCTCCGACGGCGGGGACGTGAAGGAGGCCGTGCTGTGGTTCGGCACCGGGGCCGCCGGCACCGTCCGGGCCACGCTGCTGCCCGGCCCGCGCACCCTGCCCGGCCGCGGCCTGCCCGACCCCCAGGTGCGTGCGGTGGGACGGTACCTGTACGAGCCCGACGGCGCCGTGATCCGTGCGCATCTGGTCGCCGAGGTGGCCGAGGAGGTGGGCGGCGGACTCCTCGACGCGACGATCGCCTACGTCACGGCCGACGAACTGCGGCCCACCGCGTTCGCCTCGGCCTACGAGATCACCGACCGGCTTCCGTTCAACGTGAAGAGACTGAAGGCCCTGCTGCGGGAGCGGGAGGTCGGCATCCTGACCGTGAAGAAGCGCGGCTCGGCCGTGGAGCCGGAGGAGCTGCGCCGCAAGGTCAGGCCCCAGGGACCCCACGCGGCCACCGTGTTCCTCACCCGGGTAGCGGGGGCACCGACCATGCTGATCGGCTCCCCCGTCCGGCCCTCGGGCCCCGGCGCGGCGTAGGGCCCCCTCCCCGCCCCGGGGCGGGCCTCAACCGGTCGGCAGGGACCGGAGCCTGGACTCGAGCAGGGCGCGTTCGCGTCCGTTGCGGGCCAGTTCCGCCGCCCGCAGGAACTCCTCGCGGGCCTCGGCCGTGCGTCCCAGGCGGGCCAGCAGGTCGCCGCGGACGCTGGGCAGCAGGTGGTACTCGCGCAGGGCCGGCTCCGCGGCCAGGGCGTCGACCAGCTTAAGGCCCTCGGCCGGACCGTCGGCCAGGGAGACGGCGACCGCCCGGTTCAGCTCGACCACGGGAGACGGGGCACGGGCCGCCAGCAGGCCGTAGAGGGTGGCGATGGCGCGCCAGTCGGTCTCCTCGTACGTGTACGCGTGCGCGTGGCACGCGGCGATCGCCGCCTGGAGCGCGTAGGGGCCGGGGCCACCGCTCGCGGTGGCGTCGGCGCGGGCGAGGGACCGGACGCCGCGGGCGATCAGCATGCGGTTCCAGCGGCGGCGGTTCTGGTCGCGCAGCAGCACCGGTGCGCCGTCGGGGCCGGTGCGGGCGGCGGCCCGGGACGCCTGGAACTCCAGCAGCGAGGTCAGCGCGTGCACCTCGGGTTCCTTGGGCATCAGCCCGGACAGCAAGCGGGCCAGGCGCAGGGCGTCCTCGCACAGTCCGGGACGCAGCCAGTCGTCGCCGGCGGTGGCCGCGTACCCCTCGTTGAAGATCAGGTAGATGACGTCCAGGACGGATCCGAGACGGGCTTCGCGATCGGGGCCGTACGGCACCTCGAAGGCGACGTTCTTCGTGGCGAGGGTGCGTTTGGCGCGGACGATGCGCTGGGCGGTCGTCGGTTCCGGGACCAGGAAGGCCCGGGCGATCTCCGCCGTCGTCAGGCCGCCGAGCAGGCGCAGGGTGAGCGCGGTGCGGGCCTCGGGGGACAGCACCGGGTGGCAGGTGGTGAACACCAGCCGCAGCAGGTCGTCGTCGATGTCGTCCGGGGCGGAGGGTTCCGCGGGCGGTGCCACGGTCTCGAGGTCGCGGCCGATCTCGGCGAGTTTGCGGGTGTAGGTCTCGCGGCGCCGGATCAGGTCGACGGCCCGGTGCCGTGCGGTGGCCATGAGCCAGGCGCCGGGGTTGTCGGGCACGCCGTCGCGCGGCCACCGCTCCAGGGCGGCGACCAGTGCGTCCTGGGCCAGTTCCTCGGCGATGCCGACGTCCCGGACGATCCGGGCGACACCGGCGATCACCCGGGGCGACTCCAGCCGGAAGACGGTCTCGATCGCGCGCACGGTGTCGGTCACCGCGCCGGGCGCCGGGGCGGGGGGCCGCGCGGCGGGCGGCTGCGGTGCGGTGGGCTGCGTTTCCACAGCCCACCATGCAACACCTCCGGACGGCGGAACGCCAGGAACGCCTAGCCCTCGGCGATCTCCCGGACCTCGCAGGTCACGGTCCAGAACTCCTCGTGGACCTGGAGGAACCGCTTGGTCCACTCCAGGGCCTCGGCCTTGTCCTTGCACTGCATGAGGGCGTAGCCGCCGATGACCTCCTTGGTCTCGGTGAAGGGGCCGTCGGTGACGGAGATCTTCCCGCCCTCCCAGGTGACCCGGGTGCCCTGGGCGGAGGGGGTGAGACCCGCGGTGTCGAGCATCACGCCGGCCTTGGTGATCTCCTCGATCAGCGCGCCCATGCGCTGCATCAGCTCCTCGCTGGGGCCCTCCGCCGGTGCGGAGGACTCGTCGATGCGCACGAGCGACAGGAAGCGGGGCATGGAGACTCCTTCGGTGGGGCGGCGGGACCGTTCCCCGCCGCTCACCCATGCGTCGAACGGGAGACGGCCGGATCGACAGGCTCGGCGGAATTTCCCGAAGATTTTTTTCCGGCAGCTGTTCGTGCAGGTCAGCGCACGTGTCTAGCGCAAGGACGCCCACAGTTCACCGGCCGCCGGTTCCTTGGCGACCACCCGGTTGGGGTCGGAGGGCGCAGGGAGGACCGGCATCGTCACGGTCCTCGTCCGGTCAGCGGTCAGGCCCCGCAGGCTGCGGCCGAGGCTCATCAGCTCGTTCAGGGAGTCGAGGCCGGTGTCGGTGGTCAGGCTCGCGGTGAGGGCGTCGGCGACCTGGTACAGCCCGGCCGGGTCGGTGAGCAGGTTCATGGTGGCGATGCGCTCCAGCAGCGCCTTCACCAGCTTCTGCTGCAGGCCTATGCGGCCGAGGTCGCTGCCGTCGCCCATGCCGTGCCGGGTGCGGGCGAGGGCCAGGGCCTGGGTGCCGTCGAGGTGGTGGTCGCCGGCGTCCAGCCGCAGATGACTCTTGTCGTCGTCGATGTCCTGGTCGGTGGTGACGTCGACCCCGCCGAGCGCGTCCACCAGCTTCGCGAAGCCGGCGAAGTCGATCTCGACGTAGTGGTCCATGCGGACGTGCGTGAGCGACTCGACGGTCTTCACGGCGCACACCGGACCGCCCACCGAGTACGCACTGTTGAACATGGCGCCGTGGGTCACCGCCGTCGAACCGCCGGACGGGAGCGGGCACGACGGGCGGGTGACGAGGGTGTCGCGCGGGATGCTGACGACGGTGGCCTCCGTACGGCCCGCGTCGATGTGCACGACCATCGCGGTGTCGGACCGGGCGCCACCGCTGTCGCCGCCGCCGAGCGCCTTGTTGGTCTTGCCGCTGCGCGAGTCCGAGCCGAGGACCAGGATGTTCAGGGAGCCGCTCGGCAGTGGGGAGGCGGCGGCCGTGGACGGGGTGACCACCGCCCGTGCGGGCCGGTCGTCGCCGAGCGCGGTGTTGATGTCGACGCTTCTGATGTTGTCGTCGAGATGCCGGTACGCCCAGGTCGTGGCGGCGGCTGCGAGCACCAGCGCGCCCGCCAGGGCGAAGCCGGTGATGCGCAGCGCTCTCCGCCGCCGGCCACCCGGTCCGCCCGTGTCGCTTTGTTCCTCGTGTCGCGTCACGGGCAGGAACGTACGTCCGAATTATTAGGGGACTGTTAGCAGAAGCCGCCCGAGTCGGCATTCCAGGGAAATTCTCATCCCGGGAGCACCGAGTCCTCGTTCCCGGCTCCGGCTCCGCCTCCGAAAGTTTCGGCCCCGACCGGCGTCAGCCCGCGGCCGGCGCCGCCGTGCTCGACCGCACCACCAGACGGGTCGCCAGTTCCACCCGGGTCGCGGACCGTTCCTCCCGCTCCCGGCCGAGCTCCAGCACCAGCCGGGCCGCCGCTTCGGCCATCTCGGTCAGCGGCTGCCGGACGGTCGTCAGCGGCGGGCCGACCCAGCGGGACACCGGCAGATCGTCGAAGCCGACGACGCTGAGGTCCTCGGGGATGCGCAGCCCCAGCTCGCGGGCCGCCTCGTACAGGCCGAGCGCCTGGAGGTCGTTGCCCGCGAAGACGGCGGTCGGCCGGTCGGGGCGGCGCAGCAGCTCCAGGCCCAGCCGGTAGCCGGCGTCGTGGTGGAAGTCGCCGGTCAGCACGAGCGAGGGGTCGGCGGGCAGCCCGGCCGTCTCCAGGGCGGCCCGGTAGCCGTCCACGCGGGCCCGGCTGCACATCATCCGGGAGGGGCCGCTGATCGCCCCGATCCGGGTGTGGCCGAGGTCCACCAGATGCCGGGTGGCGGCGAGACCGCCCTGCCAGTTGGTGGCGCCGATCGAGGGCACGTCGGGTCCCGGGTCGCCGGCCGGGTCCATCACCACGAACGGGATGGACCGGCTGGTCAGCAGCGCACGCTGGGGCTCGTCGAGCCCGGACAGCACGAGCACCACGCCGTGCGGACGGCGGGCGGCGACCTGGTCGGCCCAGGTCCGGCCGGGGGTGAGCCGTCCCGCGGACTCCGACAGCACCACGCTCAGCCCGGCGTCCCGGGCCACGTTCTCCACGCCCCGGATGACCTCCATCGCCCAGGCGCTCTCCAGTTCGTGGAAGACCAGGTCGATCAGCGGGGAACGGGAGGCCTCGGCGCGGCGGCGCCGGTAGCCGTGGGTGCGCAGCAGTTCCTCGACACGAGTACGGGTCGCGGCGGCGACGTCCGCACGCCCATTGAGCACCTTCGAAACAGTCGGAGCGGACACCCCGGCCGCGCGGGCGATCTCGGCCAGGGTCGCCGTCTGCGTTTCTACGGACTTCGCGGGCTTCATGGCCGCGATCGTATCGCCGTTGAGCCTCTTGACGAAGGCGTGTGTACCGCCATAGGTTCCCGGAACATTCGAGGTGTCATTCGAAACATTCGACGGCAGGGGCCCGACCCGGCCGTCGGCACGATCCCGACCGTCCGACGGGAGTTCCCTTGACCACCGCTCCGTGGCGCGACCCCGCGCTGCCCGCCGCCGCCCGCGTCGACGACCTGCTCTCGCGGATGACCCTCCAGGAGAAGACCGCCCAGCTGTACGGCGTGTGGGTGGGGGCCGCCACGGACGGCGACGGAGTCGCCCCGCACCAGCGCGAGATGACGGCCGCGTACGACTGGGACGAGCTGATCGCCTCCGGACTCGGCCAGCTGACCCGCTCGTTCGGCACCGCCCCGGTCGAACCGGCCCTCGCCGCTCGGGCCCTGGCCCGGGCCCAGCGGCGCATCGCCGCCGCGAACCGCTTCGGCATCCCGGCGGTCGCCCACGAGGAGTGCCTGGCCGGCTTCACCGCCTGGCGCGCGACGGCCTACCCCGTACCGCTCGCCTGGGGCGCCTCGTTCGACCCGGAGCTGGTGGCGGAGATGGGCCGCCGGATCGGTCACGACCTGCGCTCGGCCGGCGTCCACCAGGGCCTCGCGCCCGTCCTGGACGTGGTCCGCGATCCCCGCTGGGGGCGGGTGGAGGAGACGATCGGCGAGGACCCGTACCTGGTGGGCACCCTCGGCACCGCCTACGTGCGGGGCCTGGAGTCGGCCGGGGTCGTGGCGACCCTCAAGCACTTCGCCGGGTACGCCTCCTCGGCCGGCGCCCGGAACCTCGCTCCGGTCCGGGCGGGCGTACGGGAGTTCGCGGACGTCACGCTGCCACCGTTCGAGATGGCGCTGCGCGAGGGCGGGGCCCGCTCGGTGATGGCCGCCTACACGGAGACCGACGGGGTGCCCGCCTCCGCCGACCCGTGCCTGCTCACCGGGGTGCTGCGCGAGGAGTGGGGCTTCACCGGCACGGTCGTCTCCGACTACTTCGGCATCGGCTTCCTCCGCACCCTGCACCAGGTCGCGGCCGACGAGGCGGAGGCAGCCCGGCTGGCCCTGGTCGCGGGTGTCGACGTGGAACTGCCCACCCTCGACTGCTTCGGCGACCCGCTCGCCGAGGCCGTGCGGAAGGGCCGCGTCCCCGAGTCCCTGGTGGACCGCGCGGCCCGCCGCGTGCTCCGCCAGAAGTGCGAACTCGGCCTGCTGGACGAGGACTGGACCCCGGAGCCGGACGGGCCGCCGGAGCTGGACTCCGCCGGGAACAGGGCGGTCGCCCGGCGCCTCGCGGAGGAGTCGGTGGTCCTGCTGGACAATCCCGGCGGCCTGCTGCCGCTCGCCCCCGGCGGCCGGATCGCGGTCGTGGGCCCGCGTGCGGCGGACGCGCTCGCCATGCTCGGCTGCTACTCCTTCCCCTCCCACGTCCTCCCGCATCACCCCGGGGTTCCGCTCGGCATCGAGGTGCCCCCGCTGCTGCACGCGCTGCGCGCCGAACTGCCGGACGCCGAGGTCACGTTCGCCGAGGGGTGCGGCGTCTGCGACCCGGACACGAGCGGCTTCGAGGAGGCCGTGGCCCGGGCGGCCGAGGCGGACGTGTGCGTCGCCGTGCTCGGCGACCGCGCGGGACTGTTCGGCCGGGGCACCTCCGGCGAGGGCTGCGACGTGGCCGACCTGCGGCTCCCCGGTGTGCAGGCGGAACTGCTGGACGCGCTGGCCACGACGGGCGTCCCGGTCGTCCTCGTGCTGCTCACCGGCCGCCCCTACGCGCTCGGCCGCTGGCACGGCCGGCTCGGCGCGGTCGTGCAGGCCTTCTTCCCCGGCGAGGAGGGCGGCCCGGCGGTGGCGGGGGTGCTGTCCGGCCGGGTGAATCCCTCCGGCCGGCTCCCGGTGAGCGTGCCGCACGGGCCCGGCGGCCAGCCCTGGACCTATCTCCAGCCCCCGCTCGGCCTGGCCGGCGAGGTCAGCAGTCTGGACCCGACCCCGCTGCACCCGTTCGGCCACGGCCTGTCGTACACGACGTTCGCCTGGGAGGGCCACGCGGACGACGAGGTCGCGGAGATCGGCACGGACGGCGGTCACGACGTCTCGCTGACGGTGCGCAACACCGGCGACCGGACGGGCGCGGAGGTCGTCCAGCTCTATCTGCACGATCCGGTGGCCTCGGTGACCCGCCCGGACGTCCGTCTGATCGGCTACCGGCGGCTGGAACTGGCTCCCGGCGAGGCGCGCCGACTGACCTTCCGCTTCCACGCGGACCTGTCGTCCTTCACGGACCGTACGGGGGCGCGGGTGGTGGAGCCGGGCGAACTGGAACTGCGGCTGGGCCCGTCGAGCGCGGAGACCCGGCACACGGCCCGGTTGCGGCTGTCGGGGCCCGTGCGGGTGCTGGGGGCGGACCGTCGGCTGCGGTGCGAGGTCCTGGACACGGCGGACTGAGCCGGGGCCCCCGGAACGCGAGCACCCCGCTCCCGGAGACCCGGGAACGGGGTGTGTGTGGAGCG
This sequence comes from Streptomyces sp. 1222.5, assembly GCF_900105245.1. Taxonomy (NCBI): domain Bacteria; kingdom Bacillati; phylum Actinomycetota; class Actinomycetes; order Kitasatosporales; family Streptomycetaceae; genus Streptomyces; species Streptomyces sp. 1222.5. Next base: position 3,700,867 of record NZ_FNSZ01000001.1, read on the forward strand.
CCGGGCAGGCCTTGCACCTGCATCTCCCCGCAGGAAGCGGGACGTCTTTCCTTGGACCACCAACGCACTGCGTCCGAACCGGTGTTCCGGCCGTTCGCTGTGTGATGATCATAGCGCAGTCGGCGGGGATTGCTCAAGCTCAGCCCTCCGCCACCGGTTCGAACCGCCACCGGTGCACCGCACGGGTCGTCAACTCCGGTTCCGGCTCGGGCAGTTCCGGCAGCGGGGCGTCGTAGGGCGCGTCCCACCACGTGATGACCAGCACCCGGTCCCCCGGCGCCCGGAAGGTCTCCCGGCGCAGCGGGGACCGGGCCAGGCCCTGCCCCCGCACCCAGGCCAGCAGTTCCTCGCCGCGGCCCTCGGCGGCCCGGGCCTCCCACATCAGCGCGACGGTCACGAGTAGAGGTTCTCCGTGCTGACCTCGTGCACGTGGTCGTGGTCGTTTCCCGGCACGTGCGGGTCGGTGACCGGCAGGGAGGAGTCGGCCGACAGGTCCCAGCTGGAGGCGGACCGGTTGCGGGCGACCATCTCGGCGCCGAGCGCGGCCACCATCGCGCCGTTGTCCGTGCACAGCTTGGGGCGCGGGACGCGCAGCCGGATGCCGGCCGCCTCGCAGCGCTCCTGGGCGAGGGCGCGCAGCCGGGAGTTGGCGGCGACACCGCCACCGATCATCAGGTGGTCGACGCCCTCGTCCTTGCAGGCGCGGACGGCCTTGCGGGTCAGGACGTCGACGACGGCCTCCTGGAAGGAGGCGGCCACGTCGCGCACCGGGACCTCCTCGCCGGCCGCGCGCTTCGCCTCGATCCAGCGGGCCACGGCGGTCTTCAGACCGGAGAAGGAGAAGTCGTACGCCGGGTCGCGGGGGCCGGTGAGGCCGCGCGGGAAGGCGATCGCCGCCGGGTCGCCCTCCTTGGCGTACCGGTCGATGACCGGGCCGCCGGGGAAGCCAAGGTTCAGCACGCGGGCGATCTTGTCGAACGCCTCGCCGGCCGCGTCGTCGATGGTCGCGCCCATCGGGCGGACGTCGGAGGTGATGTCCTCGGACAGCAGCAGCGAGGAGTGGCCGCCGGAGACCAGCAGGGCCATCGTCGGCTCGGGCAGCGGGCCGTGCTCCAGCTGGTCGACGCAGATGTGGGAGGCGAGGTGGTTGACGCCGTAGAGGGGCTTGCCCAGGGCGTAGGCGTACGCCTTCGCCGCGGAGACGCCGACCAGCAGGGCGCCCGCGAGGCCCGGGCCCGCGGTCACCGCGATGCCGTCCAGGTCCTTGGCGGCGACCCCGGCCTCCTTCAGGGCGCGGTCGATGGTGGGGACCATCGCCTCCAGGTGCGCGCGGGAGGCCACTTCCGGTACGACACCGCCGAAGCGGGCGTGCTCGTCGACGCTGGAGGCGATGGCGTCCGCCAGCAGGGTGGTGCCGCGGACGATGCCGACGCCGGTCTCGTCGCAGGAGGTCTCGATGCCGAGGACGAGGGGTTCGTCAGTCATTGCTCTCGGTTCCTTGTACGGGGGGAGCATCCGCGGCGGGGCCGCCGGCGGATGCGGTGGTCAGACGCATGACCAGGGCGTCCACGTTGCCCGGCTGGTAGTAGCCGCGCCGCACGCCGATCGGCTCGAAACCGAAGCGCTCGTACAGCTTCTGGGCGCGGACGTTGTCGACCCGGCATTCGAGCAGCACCTCGTGGCACTCGAACGCGGTCGCCGCGCGCAGCAGCTCGTCGAGCAGGCGCCGGCCGAGGCCGGTGCCCTGCTCGTCGCGGGCCACGGCGATGGTCTGGACGTCGGCCTGCTCGCCGGAGGCGACGAGACCCGCGTAGCCGACGATGCGGCCCTCGGTCTCGGCCACGAGATAGCGCCGGGTGGCCTCGGAGCCCCGGGCGTGGGCCAGTTCGGACCAGAACATGCCCCGGGACCAGGCGTCCTCGGGGAACAGGTCCTTCTCCAGCTCCAGGACCGGGTCGATGTCCCACCAGCGCATCTCGCGCAGTACGGGGTTTGCCGGTGCCGTCACTTGGGGGTGACCACCTTGTAGTTCTTGGGGACCTGGGCGTCCGGACGGCGCAGGTACAGCGGCCGGGGCGCCGGGAGTTCCTCGCCCGCGGCCAGCCTCCGGGCGGCGAGCGAGGCGAGGGCCGCGGCGGACACGTGCTCGGGCTCGTGGGCGCTCGGGAACGTGTCCGGGTAGAGCAGCGCGCCCGCACCGACCGCCGGGAGCCCCGCGACCTGCTCGGCGATGTCGGCCGGCCGGTCGACGGCGGGGTCGGTGAGCCGGGTGCGGGAGTCGGCGTACTTCGCCCAGTAGACCTCCTTGCGCCGGGCGTCGGTCGCCACGACGAAGGGGCCCTTCTCGATGTCGGCGGCGTAGGCCAGCGCGTCCAGCGTGCACAGGCCGTGCACCGGGACCCCGAGCGCGAGGCCGAAGGTGTCGGCGGTCATCAGACCGACCCGCAGGCCGGTGTAGGGGCCGGGGCCGGTGCCGACGACGATCGCGGTGACCGCCTCCAGCTTCAGCCCGGCTTCGGCGAGCACACGGTCGACGGCCGGCAGCAGCAGCTCTCCGTGCCGGCGCGCGTCCACCTGGCTCGACGAGGCGATGACGTCCGTGCCGTCGTGCAGCGCGACGGTGACGGCGGGTGTGGCGGTATCCAGAGCGAGCAAGAGCACGCGAACAGCCTACGGCTCCCGCGGCTCGGGCATCGCCGTCCCGGTCGTACGGTCACCGACTGCTACGGTCTGTACGAAGTACGACATATCGCACGAGACGGAGGTGGGCGCACGTGGCCGGGACCAGCTCGGGAATCGTGGCCGGCCTGACCGCGGCGGCGCTCGGAGCGGTCGGTTTCCTCGCCTACCGCGCCCAGGCGACCGTCCCGGCGGGTCTGGCCGGCCGGCCCGGAGCGAGCGCCTCCGCCGCGGCGCCGGCCGCGAAGGCGCCCCGGGACCGCCGTAACCCGACCGCCCTGCCGACGGCGTCCGGCAAGGGTGAACGGGTCGTGTACTCGGTGGACGACGACCGGGTCTGGCTGGTCGAGGAGCACGAGCACGTGGCACGCACCTTCCGGGTACGGCCCGGCAGCATGGACCCCGCGGTGGGCACGTACTGGGTGTCGTCCCGCTCGAACGCGGCCACCGGCACCGACGGCGCGCCGGTCGAGCACATCGTGCGGTTCTCCAGCGTGGACGGCGTGGCGATCGGGTTCAGCGCGGCCGTCGGCGACGGCGCGCAGACGGCGGTCGACCCGGCCGTGAAGACCGGCGGCATCCGGGAGGACCGGGCCGACGGGACCGCGATGTGGAACTTCGCGACGATCGGCGTGAAGGTGGTCGTGATCCGCTAGGGCCGGTCGCCGGATCCGGTCGGCGGGCCCTAGGCGGCCTCGCGCCGCTCCGGGGCGGCGCCAGCGGCCGTCTGGGCCGTCTCCGGGGCCCGCGGTGGTGTGGAGACCGCGGCCGCGGCCGCGCACGAGGCCAGCAGATCGCGCATGGACATCCCGGCGGGCAGGGCCGGGCGGGACTGCTTCGCGGGGCGGTGAGCGGTCATGGACGCCTCCTGAGCTGCGGGGGCGGGCGTAGTTAGGCAAACCTAACTACCGGCTGGACACCATGTGACCACGCCCGGGACGTCCTGCGCAATATGTTGCCGACGGCATGTCGGAAAGCCGTCGGGCGGTTCAGGCCGCGAGGGTCTCCAGGCCGCTGTCCGCCCACCGCCGCCCGAGCCCGGTCAGCGTCACGTGCCGCGCCTCGTCCGTGGTGTCCCCGACGGCCCGGTGGATGACGACCTGCAGCCGGTCCTCGGTCAGCTCCTCGACCTTGCCCTCGCCCCACTCCACGACGATCACCGAGTCGGTCAGCGAGACGTCGAGGTCCAGGTCCTCCATCTCGTCCAGGCCTCCGCCGAGCCGGTAGGCGTCCACGTGGACCAGGGGCGGTCCGTCACCGAGGGAGGGGTGCACGCGCGCGATGACGAAGGTCGGCGAGGTGACCGCGCCGCGCACGCCGAGCCCCTCGCCGAGGCCCCGGGTCAGCGTGGTCTTGCCCGCGCCGAGCTCCCCGCTGAGCATCACCAGGTCGCCCGCGCGCAGCAGCTTGGCGAGGCGGCGGCCCAGCTCCCGCATCTGCTCGGGAGAGGTGATGGTCAGCCGGGTCTCAGCGGTGTCGTGCGGTGCGGCAGTAGCTTCCATCGTCACTCACTTGCAGTAGTACACGGATGAGGTCCCGCGGGGGACCGGTCCGGGCCGGACCGCGGCCGTAGGGCCGGTGGCCGCTCCCTCTAGGAGGAGGCGGAGTCACAGCCACTTACGGTAGCCGGAAGCGGCACGGCGCCGGCACGGGCGAGCAGATCGGCGAGGCGGTCTATGACCACTTCGGGGTGTTCCAGCATCACCAGGTGCCCGGCGTCCGGCACGAGCACCAGCTCCGCTTCGGGGAGCAGATCGGCGATGGCCTCGCTGTGCTCGCTCGGGGTGACCAGGTCCTGCACGCCGGCCAGCACGAGCACGGGCATGCTGCGGAAGTGGGCGAGAGCCTCGGTCTTGTCGTGGTCGGAGAAGGCCGGGTAGAACTCGGCGACCACGTCGATCGGCGTGGACTCGATCATCCGTTCGGCGAACCGCTCGACGGCCGGGTCGACGTCCCGCCCCGCGAACGAGTACCGCTTGATGATCCCGGCGAACAGGTCGGCGGTGGCCCGGCGCCCCTTCTCCACCAGTTCCGCCTGCTGCCCGAGCGCCTTCAGCACTCCGGGGAGGATGCGGCGCACCGCGTTGACGCCGGCCAGCGGCAGGCCGAAGTTGACCTCGCCGAGCCGTCCGGACGAGGTCCCCACGAGGGCGGTCGCGACGACCCGGTCCCGGATCAGCTCCGGGTACTGGGCGGCGAGGGCCATCACGGTCATCCCGCCCATCGAGTGGCCGACGAGCACGACCGGGCCGTCCGGTACGGCGGCGTCGAGGACGGCCTTCAGATCGCGGCCGAGCTGGTCGATGGTGACCGGCACCCGGTCGCGGGTCTGGGCCGCGCCCCGCCCCGAGCGTCCATGGCTGCGCTGGTCCCAGTGCACGGTACGGACGACCCCGCGCAGGGCGGCCCGCTGGAAGTGCCAAGAGTCCTGGCTGAGGCAGTAGCCGTGGCAGAAGACGACGGTGACGGGGGCGGGCGCCTTGCGCCCGAAGAGCCGGCGGCGGCGCGGGGAGGGGGTCGGCCCGGGTTCCGGCTCGGTCTCGTCGACCTCGTAGTACAGCTCGGTGCCGTCGTCGGCGTACGCCTTGCCCGGGGTGCCGCGCAGGGTGCCGTAGGGGCCGGTCGAATCCAGTGCCAGCCGGGCCTTGCGCCGCATCCCGCGGCCGACCGTCATCCGCTCGATGGCGACACCGGCCGCCGCGCCCGCGGCGAGCACGCCTATCGCGGCGCCGGCGATGCCGGTCGCCCTGCGCCAGCTCCCGGCCGTCGCCCCCGCGGCGGAGGCGACGGCCGCCGAGGCGAGGACGTCCGCCACTGCCTCCGCACTGCTCTCGCTCACGTACCGCTCCTCTTCGCCGTACTGCAGTTCGCCTGTTGGGTGAAACGGGTGAGGCCCCTGTGGTGCCCGAGTGCCGGAGTCACCCGAGGGACCCGTCGCTCCGGGACGGGTTACCCGAGTTCTTCCCCGTTCACATAGACGCGCGGAACCCGCGTTCCGATGCGTGTGACGATTTCGTACGCGATCGTGCCGCAGGCCTGCGCCCAGTCCTCGGCGGTGGGTTCGCCGCGGTCGCCGGGGCCGAACAGCACGGCCTCGCTGCCCACCGCGGGCTCGTCGCCGCCGAGGTCCACCACGAACTGGTCCATGGCGACCCGCCCGGCGACCGTCCGCCACTTGCCGTCGACCAGCACCGGCCCGGTGCCCGAGGCGTGCCGCGGGATGCCGTCCGCGTAGCCGACCGGCACGAGGCCGAGGGTGGTCTCGCCGGGAGTGACGTAGTGGTGGCCGTAGCTGACGCCGTGTTCGCCCGGGACGTGCTTGACCAGGGCCAGCGAGGCGCTGAGCGTCATCACCGGGCGCAGCCCGAAGTCGGCCGGGGTGCCCAGCTCCGGGCTGGGCGAGATGCCGTACATCGCGATGCCCGTGCGGACGAGGTCGAAGTGGGTCTCGGGCAGGGTGAGCGTGGCGGGCGAGTTGGCGATGTGCCGCACCTCGGGACGCAGGCCCTGCTCCTCGGCGTGGGCGAGCATCTCCCGGAAGCGGTCGAGCTGGTCGGCGACGGAGGGGTGCCCCGGCTCGTCGGCGCAGGCGAAGTGGGACCACAGACCGGTGACGCGGACCAGTCGGTCGTCCTCGGCCCGCCGGGCCTCGGCGACGAGTTCGGGCCAGTCGGCCGGCTGACAGCCGTTGCGTCCGAGTCCGGTGTCCGCCTTGAGCTGCACGCGTGCGGTCCGGCCGGCCTGCCGGGCCGCCTCGACGGCCTCCCGCAGGGCCCACAGCCCGCTCACGGAGACGTCGATGTCGGCCTCGATCGCCTGCCGCCAGGGGCCGCCCGGCACCCACAGCCAGCACAGCATCCGGCCCGGCAGGCCGGCCGAGCGCAGCGCGAGCGCCTCCTCGGGCGTGGCGGTGCCGAGCCAGTCCGCCCCCGCGGCGAGGGCCGCGCGGGCGCACGGCACCGCGCCGTGGCCGTATCCGTCGGACTTGACGACGGCCATCAGGGCCGCGCCCCGCGTACGGGCGCGCAGCGCCCGCACGTTGGCGCGCAGGGCGCCCAGGTCGATCTCGGCGCGGGCGCGCAGGGGGGCGGTAGGCACAGCTGCAGTCTCAGTCATGGCGCCCCCAGTCTCTCAGAGGGCCGTGCGGGCCCCCGGTGCCGTGTCAGGTACCCGGCCTCCGCCCGCGCACGGAGAGGTGGTCGCCCTTCGTGAGCACGGGTGCTTTCCGGCGGGGTGCGGGGCGGTCCGTGGCGGGACGCGCATGCCGCCGGCCGCACGTCACCTCGACGGCGGCGGCCGGCCGGGCGTGTCGGTCCGCCGGGGCCGCGCGGGGCCGGGACCGGCGCCGGGTACCGCGCACCGGGCCGCATGCCGGTGCGGGGCGCGCGGGGCTGCCCGCCGAGACCGTCGCCGGCGGCCCGGTCACCGCGGTGGCGAGCGGTGCCGCGGCGGACCGGTGTGCGGTGCGTCCGCCGATCACGCGGTCGGCCGAACGCGCGGCCCCTCCCGATCGGCGGTGCCGCGCGGAAGGGGCGCCCGTGGGACCAGGGGCCCCGCCGAGCCGGGCGCGTTCCGCCCGCCCGCGCACGCGGGGCGCCCCCGGCGCGGGGGAACCACCGGTCCCACGCGGTCAGTCGTACACGTCCCGCCACGCCTCCGGGATCCGCGCGGCGACGTCGTGCGCCCCCGCGGGCGCCCCGTCCGCCGCGAACCTCCCGGCGAGTCCGTGCAGATGGGCGGCCGCGCTCCCGGCGTCCCGCGCGGCGAGTCCCGCCGCCAGCAGCGATCCGGCGAGCCCCGACAGCACGTCGCCGCTCCCCGCCGTGGCCAGCCAGGGCGTCCCCGTCGCGTTGACCCGGACGGCACCGCCCCCGTCGTCGGCCACCAGCGTCGTCGAACCCTTGAGCAGCACGGTCGCCCGGTACGCCGCCGCCAACTCCCGCGCCGCGGCCAGCCGGGCGCCCTCGACCTCCTCCCGCCGCACCCCCAGCAGCGCGGCGGCCTCCCCCGCGTGCGGCGTCATCAGCGTCGGCGCGGTACGCCCGCGCACCGCGTCCCGCTCGGCCAGCCGCAGCCCGTCCGCGTCGAGCAGGACCGGCACGTCGGCCGCCAGCACCTGCGCGACGGTCGCCGCGTCGTCGCCCGCTCCGGGCCCGACCACCCAGGCCTGCACCCGCCCGGCCCTGGCGGGGCCGGCGTCGGAGACGAGCGTCTCGGGGAAGCGCGCGATGACCGCGTCCCCGGCGGGCCCGACGTACCGAACGGCTCCCGCGCCGCCCCGCAGCGCCCCGGAGACGGCGAGCACCGCGGCCCCCGGGTACCGCGCGGACCCGGCGGCGATGCCCACGACACCCCGCCGGTACTTGTCGCTCTCCGCCGCGGGCGACGGCAGCAGCCGCGCCACGTCGGCGTGCTGCAGGGCTTCCAGTTCGCCCTCGCCGGGCAACTCCAGCCCGATGTCGACGAGTCGCACGATCCCGGCGTACTCGCGCGCCGGGTCGATCAGCAGGCCCGGTTTGTACGTGCCGAACGTGACCGTGAGATCCGCCCGGACCGCGGCCCCCCGGACCTCTCCGGTGTCCGCCTCGACGCCGCTGGGCAGGTCCACCGCCACCACGGCGGCCCGGGACCGGTCCGCCAGGTCCGCGAGCCGTTCGGCGTCGGGGCGCAGCCCGCCCTTGCCGCCGATCCCGACGATCCCGTCCATCACGAGGTCGGCCCGCGCGATCGGCTCCTCGGCGTCGTCGGCCCCGGTGACCCGGCCGCCCGCCCGCCGCAGCGCGCCGAGCCCGCCGACGTGGGCCCGTCCGGGCGCGAGCAGCACGGCCGTCACGCCGGCTCCGCGCCGGGCCAGCCGTGCCCCGGCGTACAGGGCGTCCCCGCCGTTGTCGCCGCTGCCGACGAGCAGCACCACCCGGCTGCCGTACACCCGGCCGAGCAGATCCGCGCAGGCGGCGGCCAGTCCGGCGGCGGCCCGCTGCATCAGCGCGCCGTCCGGCAGTCGCGCCATCAGGGCCCGTTCGGCCGCCCTCACCGTCTCCACGCTGTACGCAGTACGCATGGCACCGAGTCTGCCCCGCACCCCCCACCCCCCACACCCGGGGCTCACCCCTCGGCGACCACCACGGCCGAGGCCACGCCCGCGTCGTGGCTCAGGGAGACGTGCCAGGCCCGCACGCCCAGCTCCGCGGCCCGCGCGGCGACGGTCCCCTTCACCCGCAACCGCGGCTGCCCGCTGTCCTCGACGTACACCTCGGCGTCGGTCCAGTGCAGTCCCGCCGGCGCCCCCAGGGCCTTGGCCAGCGCCTCCTTGGCGGCGAACCGGGCCGCGAGCGAGGCGATGCCCCGCCGCTCCCCACTGGGGAGCAGCAGTTCCCGTTCCACGAACAGCCGGTCGGCCAGGCCGGGCGTGCGCTCCAACGACGCCCGGAACCGGTCGATCTCGGCGACGTCGATCCCGACTCCGATGATGCTCATGCCGCGCAGCCTACGGTCACGGCCGGGTGCCGGACGGCGGGTCGGCCCGTGCCGTCTACGCTCCGGTCATGACATCCAAGGCCTATCTCTCCGACCTGTTCGCGCTGGACGGCCGTGTCGCCGTGGTCACCGGAGGGAGTTCCGGCATCGGCCGGGCCATCGCCGGGGCGCTGGCGCGGGCCGGGGCGAGCGTGGTGGTCGTGGCCCGGACCGAGGCACAGCTCGAGGAGACGGTCGAGGAGTTGACGGCCGACAGGTGCCGGGCCGCCCGGGTCGCCGCGGATCTGTCCGGCCGTGCGGGCGTGCGCGCGGCGGCCGAGGAGGCGGCCGCGGTGTTCGGGGAGCCCGACATCCTCGTCAACTGCGCCGGGGTCAACCTCCGGCCACCGATGGGAGAACTGGGCGAGGAGGTGTGGGACACCACCATGGCGCTGAACCTCGACGCGCCGTTCCTGCTGGGTCAGCGGTTCGGGCCGGGCATGGCCGAGCGCGGGTTCGGCCGGATCATCCACATCACCTCCCAGCAGGCCCACCGGGCGTTCGTGCAGAGCGGCGCCTACGGCGTCTCGAAGGGGGCGCTGGAGTCGCTGGCCCGCTCGCAGGCCGAGGCGTGGTCGCGGTACGGCGTCACCTGCAACACCCTGGTGCCGGGCTTCGTGATGACGCCTCTGAACACCCGGCTGTCGTCCGATCCCGAGCGGGTGGCGGCGCTGGCCGCGCGGACGATGGTGGGCCGCAACGGGCTCGCGGAGGACTTCGCGGGCGCGGCGGTGTTCCTCGCGAGTGCCGCGTCGGCGTACGTCACCGGCCAGTCGCTCTTCGTCGACGGCGGTTTCTCGGTGCACTGACGGCGGTCGCGCGGTGCTGACGGCCGTTCCGCGGTGCTGACGGCGGTTTCCCGGCGCACCGGGGGAGAGGACGCGGGGACCGCCGCACCCCCGTTTCCGGGGGGCGGGACGACGGCGGTCCCCGCGAAGGACGCGTGCCGGGTCAGGGCCGGGCTTGCGCGTCCGTGGCGTCCATGGAGGTCCGGGAGCCGCTCCGGAGGTCCTTGGCGCCGTTCGCCGCCGGCCCGGGCGGGGAGCCTCCCCCGTTGCTGAAGCCTGGGAGGTACCCCGTCGCCCTGCCGACACCCACCAATCTGCCGGACCCGTGTTAAGCGGGTGCTGCGCGCACATGACGCCCTCGTACCGTTTCCGATACGGCCCGATCGGCCGAGGTCACCACGAGTCTGCCGTGGTCACGGGCAGTTCACCGCGCGTTCGCTACTTGTTGCCGCCCTTGGCCAGGAAGGCCAGCAGGTCCTGCCGGCTGACCACACCGGTCGGCTTGCCCTCGACCAGGACGATGGCCGCGTCGGCCCCGCCGAGCACCGACATCAGGTCGCCGACCGGCTCGCCGGAGCCGACCTGGGGCAGGGGGGCGGACATGTGCTTCTCCAGCGGGTCCTCCAGGGACGCGCGCTTGCTGAACAGGGCGTCCAGCAGCTCCCGTTCCACGACCGAGCCGACGACCTCGGCGGCCATCACGTCGGGGTGGCCGGCGCCCGGCTTGACGACGGGCATCTGCGAGACGCCGTACTCGCGCAGCACCTCGATGGCCTGGCCGACGGTCTCCTCGGGGTGCATGTGCACCAGGGAGGGGATGGCGCCGGCCACCTTGTCGTTCAGGACGTCGGCGACGCGGGCGCTCGGGCCCTCGTCCTCCAGGAAGCCGTAGTCGGCCATCCACTCGTCGTTGAAGATCTTGCTGAGGTAGCCGCGGCCGCTGTCCGGCAGCAGGACGACCACGACGTCGTCCGGGCCGAGCCGCTCGGCGACCTCCAGCGCGGCCACGACGGCCATGCCGCAGGAGCCGCCCACCAGCAGGCCCTCCTCCTTGGCCAGCCGGCGGGTCATCTGGAAGGAGTCCTTGTCGGAGACGGCGACGATCTCGTCCGCGACGGTGCGGTCGTAGGCGGTCGGCCAGAAGTCCTCACCGACGCCCTCGACCAGGTACGGCCGCCCGGACCCGCCGGAGTACACCGAGCCCTCGGGGTCGGCGCCGATGACCTTGACCTTCCCCTGGCTGGCCTCCTTGAGGTAGTTGCCGGTGCCGGAGATGGTGCCGCCGGTGCCCACGCCCGCGACGAAGTGGGTGATCTTCCCCTCGGTCTGCTCCCACAGCTCGGGGCCGGTCGAGTGATAGTGCGAGAGCGGGTTGTTGGGGTTGGAGTACTGGTCCGGCTTCCAGGCGCCGGGGGTCTCCCGCACGAGCCGGTCGGAGACGTTGTAGTACGAGTCGGGGTGCTCGGGGTCCACGGCGGTCGGGCAGACGACGACCTCGGCGCCGTACGCGCGCAGCACGTTGATCTTGTCGGTGCTCACCTTGTCGGGGCACACGAAGATGCACTTGTAGCCCTTCTGCTGGGCCACGATGGCAAGACCCACACCGGTGTTCCCACTGGTCGGCTCGACGATGGTGCCGCCCGGCTTCAGCTCCCCGCTCTGCTCGGCGGCCTCGATCATGCGCAGGGCGATGCGGTCCTTCACGGAGCCGCCCGGGTTGAAGTATTCGACCTTGGCCAGGACGGTGGCCTGGATGCCCTGGGTCACGTTGTTGAGCCGCACCAGCGGGGTGTTGCCGACGAGGCTGATCATCGAGTCGTGAAAATGCACCGTTGTCTCCGGTTGCTTGCACAAAAACTGTGGTCGTAGTTGGTATCGCCAGCCTAAGGCCCTCGGGTGACACCTGGCGGGCGTTCACTCCCCGTCGAGATTGGCGCACGGTCTGTACGGGGCAAGGAGTGGATGTACGGCTACGAGGAGGTGGCGGCGACGCATGACGAGCATGTCGAGGGCGAGAGTGGCCCGGCGCATCGCGGCCGGAGCGGCGTACGGCGGTGGCGGGGCGGGGCTGGTCGGCGCTGCCGCCGTCGGTCTGCTGCTGGCCGAGGTGCAGATGGCCCGGCGCCGCGTCGGCAACGGCAGCAGCGGGCGGGTGCCGATGGCCGACGGCGTGTACGGGCACGCGTACGACGTGCCCGGTGAACAGGCGCTCCAACTGACCATTCTCGGCGACTCCACGGCCGCGGGGCAGGGCGTGCACCGGTCGGGCCAGACACCGGGGGCGCTGCTGGCGTCGGGGCTCGCCGCGGTCGCGGAACGGCCGGTCGAGCTGCGCAACGTCGCCCAGCCCGGGGCCCAGTCCGACGACCTGGACCGGCAGGTGGCGCTGGTGCTGTCCTCGCCCGCCCCGGTCCCGGACGTCTGCGTGATCATGATCGGCGCGAACGACGTGACGCACCGGATGCCGCCGACGCGGTCGGTACGGCACCTGTCGACGGCGGTACGGCGGCTGCGCACGGCCGGCGCGGAGGTGGTGGTCGGCACGTGTCCCGACCTCGGGACCATCGAGCCGGTGCAGCAGCCGCTGCGCTGGCTGGCCCGGCGGGCGTCCCGGCAGCTCGCGGCGGCGCAGACGATCGGCGTGGTCGAGCAGGGCGGGCGCACGGTGTCGCTGGGCGACCTGCTGGGTCCGGAGTTCGAGGCGAATCCGCGAGAGCTGTTCGGACCGGACAACTACCACCCTTCGGCGGAGGGGTACGCGACCGCCGCGATGGCCGTGCTGCCGACGGTGTGCGCGGCGCTCGGCCTGTGGCCGGAGGAGGAGCGGCCGGACGTGTCCCGCCGCGAGGGCTTCCTCCCGGTGGCCCGCGCGGCCGCGGAGGCCGCGTCCGAGGCCGGCACCGAGGTGACGGCCGCCATGCCGACGGGCCCCCGGGGCCCCTGGGCCCTCCTCAAGCGACGCCGCCGCCGCCGCGTGCACGAGGCCGAACCGGCCCGCCCCACGGCCTGACCGGCGGGCCGGCGACCGGCCGCCCGGTGACACCGTGATCGGCGGGACCCGCCTGTCCCGGCCGACCGGCCCGCCCGTACCGTCGCCGTCACCTGACGGGCGCGGCTCCGGGCCCCCCGGGCGCCCGCCCCGACGCCGAGTCGACCGCGCCGGGCCCGGCGGCCCGAGGCCGGGTGGGTGTGCGTCGGCGCCCCCGGCGGGGTGAGGTGGGGGCGGGCATCCCCGTGGGCATAGGGAGAGCACGGGGCCTGTGTCGTGCGAGGCCCGTTCGATCCCGCGCCCGTTCGGCCTCGGGGCGAGCGGGTAGGCAAGCAAGCGCTTAGTAATGTGAGGTCAGTGTCACACCGCGACACCGATGACCTGTCAGGTACGGCCGGGTAACTTCCCAGACGGCCCTGCCCAATTCCGTCCACTGGAGCCGTGATGCCCGAAGCCGTCATCGTCTCGACCGCCCGCTCCCCCATCGGCCGCGCTTTCAAGGGCTCCCTGAAGGACCTGCGCCCGGACGACCTCACCGCCACGATCATCCAGGCGGCGCTCGCCAAGGTCCCGGAGCTCGACCCGCGGGACATCGACGACCTGATGCTCGGCTGCGGCCTGCCCGGCGGCGAGCAGGGCAACAACCTCGGCCGTATCGTCGCCGTGCAGATGGGGATGGACCACCTCCCGGGCTGCACCGTCACCCGGTACTGCTCCTCGTCCCTGCAGACCAGCCGCATGGCCCTGCACGCCATCAAGGCCGGCGAGGGCGACGTCTTCATCTCGGCCGGTGTCGAGATGGTCTCCCGGTTCGTCAAGGGCAACTCCGACAGCCTGCCCGACACGCACAACCCCTTCTTCGCCGAGGCGGAGGCCCGCACCGCCGCCGTCGCGGAGCAGGAGGGCACCACCTGGCACGACCCGCGCGAGGACGGCCTCGTCCCCGACGCCTACATCGCGATGGGCCAGACCGCCGAGAACCTGGCCCGTTCCAAGGGCGTCACCCGCCAGGACATGGACGAGTTCGGCGTCCGCTCGCAGAACCTCGCCGAGGAAGCCATCAAGAACGGCTTCTGGGAGCGGGAGATCACCCCGGTCACCACCCCCGACGGCACGGTCGTCGCCAAGGACGACGGCCCGCGCGCCGGCGTCAACCTGGAGGGCGTCCAGGGCCTGAAGCCGGTCTTCCGCCCCGACGGCCTGGTCACCGCCGCCAACTGCTGCCCGCTCAACGACGGCGCCGCCGCGCTCGTCATCATGTCCGACACCAAGGCCCGCGAGCTCGGCCTGACCCCGCTCGCCCGCATCGTGTCCACCGGCGTCTCGGGCCTGTCCCCCGAGATCATGGGCCTCGGCCCCGTCGAGGCGTCCCAGCAGGCCCTGCGCCGGGCCGGCCTGACCATCGACGACATCGACCTGGTCGAGATCAACGAGGCGTTCGCCGCCCAGGTGATCCCCTCCTACCGGGACCTCGGCATCGACCTCGACAAGCTGAACGTCAACGGCGGCGCCATCGCCGTCGGCCACCCCTTCGGCATGACGGGCGCGCGGATCACCGGCACGCTCATCAACTCGCTCCAGTGGCACGACAAGCAGTTCGGCCTGGAGACCATGTGCGTCGGCGGCGGCCAGGGCATGGCGATGGTCATCGAGCGCCTGAGCTGACGCACCGTCCGTAGCCGACCGGACACCTTACGTCAGCCGGAGGCCCGGAATCCGTGGGACACCAGGGTTCCGGGCCTTTCCGTGATCCAATCTCCCCCAGGATGTGACCTATCTCCCTCTCCGGGGATATCCGCGCAGGTCAGCGCCGTTCCACCGGAAACGTTACGAACGAAGTCCCGTCCTTTTCGTGACGTTACGCACTGACAGCTGGTTAGTCCGCCCTTCAAGCTGATGTAGGAAGTCGGGGGTCGACTTTGAACCGGGAGTACGTCAGTGAGCGCCATGCCGATCGCTTTGCTGCTCACCACGGCCGCCACGGGCGCCGTGGGCGTCGCCGTCCTGCGCACCGTCCTGAAGCTGCGCCGCCAGATCTCGGAGCTGCACGCAGAGCTCGCGGGGAACGCCGAGAGCAACGCCGCGACCATGCGCGCGCTCCTGCCGAACGCGCGCAGCCACGCCGACGCCGACCGGATACGCGAAGCGGTGGCCGAGGCGCTGGCGGAGGAGCGGGAGCGTGAGCTGGCCGAGGCGCGCGCCTTCTGGGCGGCGCAGGAGGCCCGTGACGCCTCCGACGCGCCCTCCCTGCTCGGCCTGCCGGACACCGACCTGTTCATGCCCCGGCAGACCGACTTCGTGGGCCTGGAGCCGGTGGCCGAGCCCGCCACGGACGCCGACGAGTTCGCCGGGGAGTCCCCCGAGCTGGCCGCCGCCCGCCGCCGCCACCCCTCGCACCCGGACTTCGTGCCGGTGCAGTCCCCCGCCGTGACCGACCACGAGCGCACGGTGACCACACTGGAGCAGCTGGCCGACGGACGCGTCGAGCTGTCCGACGTCCGTCCGGGCCCGCTCGGCACCCTCGACGTGTACGTGTTCGCCGACGGCACCACCCTGTGCATGACGCCGGGTCACCGGGAGACGGCGGAACGGCTCGCGGCGGCCCTGGACGCGGGCGAGATGCCGTACCTGCTCGGCGGCTCGGGGATCTCCGGCGCCTACACGCTGACCTTCGCCTGCGGCGAGGACACCGTCTACGTGCTGGCCGACCGGGTCATCGCCTCCCTCTGAGCCGGCCGGGGCAGCGCCCCGCCCCGGCTCACACGCCCGCGCGCTGCCGGGCCTCCTCGACACGGCGGACCGCCTCGGCGACCTCGTCGTCGCTCCGCAGCACCAGGGCCAAGTCGTGAGCGGCGACCAGGATTTGGTCGGCCACCGCGAACATCCCGGCGTCCGGCATCTCGCGGGGCTCGGTCCCCGGCTCCTCCACCTGCTGCACCCAGCGGGAGAACTCCCGGGCCAGCGCCAGCGCCTCGGCCGCGGCGCTGCGTTGCAGCCGGCTCTGCGGCGCCGCCCGCAACCGGTCGGCGAAGTGATCCACTGCTTTGGTCAAGGGCGTCGTATCAAGCACGGGCCGAGCGTAACGCGCCGCACTGTTGCCAATACGCGAACGCTCAGGCACGGTGACGTGAAGGACCGGCTTACATCCCCTTTGCGTTCGGAGGCGCCGATGTCCCAAGTCTTCTCCGAGGAGACCCACCGCAATCTGCTCGCCCGCATTCCCCACTGCACCGGTCGTGAGATCTCCGACTGGCTGCGCACCGTCGAAGAAGGCCCGTCTCTGTTCCGCTTCGAGGAGAAGGTCAGCTGGCTCCGGCACGAGTACGACCTGGCGTACGGCCACGCGAAGGCCATCGTGCACGAGTACGACCTGAGGAGGGCAGCGCGCAAGCTGCTCTGACAACGGCGAAGGGCCCCGGGCGTGTTGCCCGGGGCCCTTCGTACGACCGGCGTGACCGCTAGTCGTTGCTGCTGAAGATCGCGACCAGGCGCAGCATCTCCACGTAGATCCACACCAGGGTGAGGGTGAGGCCGAACGCGGCGAGCCAGGACTCGTTGCGCGGGGCGCCGTAGGCGATGCCGTCCTCGATCTGCTTGAAGTCGAGCGTCAGGAAGAACGCGCCGAGCAGGATCGCGAAGATGCCGACGAGCGCACCGAGCGGGCCGAAGCTGCGCAGTCCGCCGTCCTCGGCGACGCCGAAGGCGACCAGCAGCAGGTTGACCGCCATGACCACCAGGAAGGCCATCGCGATGGCGAGTCCGATGCGGGCGTAGCGCGCGGTGACCCGGATCCAGCCGGCCTTGTAGACCAGCAGGGTCGCGCCGGAGACCGCCATGGTGCCGAGCACGGCCTGGAAGGGCGCGCCGCTCCACCGGCTGTTGAACATCTCGCTGATCACGCCGAGGAACACGCCCTCGAAGGCGGCGTAACCGAGGATCAGCGCGGGCGACGGCGTGCGCTTGAAGCTCTGGATCATGGCCAGCACGAAGGCGACGATCGCGGAGCCGACCGCCAGGCCGTAGCTGGTCGTGGAGACCGGCAGCAGCGCCCAGGCGAGGACGGCGCCGACGGCGACCGTGCCGAGCGTGATGGCGGAGCGGACGACGACGTCGTCCATGGTCATCCGGTCGGTGGTGACCGGGGCCTGCGGCGGCGCGCCGGCCGGGGCACCCTGCTGGGCGTAGGGGTTCTGCGCGTAGGGGTTCTGCGCGTAGGGGTTGCCCTGTGCGTACCCGGCCTGCGGTGCGGTGTTGAAGCCGGCGTAGCCGTTGTCGCGGCTGAACCCCCGTCGCGAGAAGACCGGGTTACTGCTCCTCATTTCACTCCTCCATGGCCACCCTGCGCGGCCTTGGCCTCAAGGGTAATGGATTGGCAAAGGATCGTCCGTAATACCTGGGGAGGATCTTTCCCTCGTCGTGCTCCGCAACACGCTACGCGTACCGGTGATTCCCGGCCATGGAGATCCACGGGTCGTGACGAACCCGCAGCACTCCACCGGTTCGCCTCACCGGAGCGGGAAGCCGGTGTACGCCTCGGCCAGATCGGTTCCGGCCGCGCGCGAGGAGGCGATCCGCTCCAGCCGGGCCCGCTGGAGGCGGGCGTCGAAGGCGGTGGCGTCGGGAGCCCGGTGCAGCAGGGTGGTCATGTCGTAGGAGAACCGCTCGGCCTGCCAGATTCGGCGCAGGCAGGTGGCGGAGTAGGCGTCGAGGAGTTCCTCGGATCCGGTGTCCCGCCGGTGGACCAGCGCGCGGGCGAGGGTGACGACGTCGCCCACGGCGAGATTCAGCCCCTTGGCCCCCGTGGGCGGCACGATGTGGGCGGCGTCCCCGGCGAGGAACAGCCGGCCGTGGCGCATCGGCTCGTGCACGAAGGAACGCATGGGCGTGACCGACTTCTGGGTGACGGGGCCACGCTCCAGCCGCCAGCCGTCGGCGGTCTCGAGGCGCCGCTCCAGCTCGTCCCAGATCTCCCCGTCCCCCCACTGCGCGGCGTCGGTCCCTTCGGGGACCTGGAGGTAGAGCCGGGAGGTGGTGGGGGACCGCATGGAGAGCAGGGCGAAGCCCCGGTCGTGGCGGGCGTAGACGAGTTCGTCGTGGGACGGCGCCACATCGGCGAGGATGCCCAGCCAGGCGTAGGGGTACGACCGTTCGAACACCCGGGAGACCTCCGCCGGGAAGGCGCCCCGGGCCACGCCCCAGAAGCCGTCGCAGCCGACGACGTAGTCGCAGTCCAACACCTCCTCGACGCCCCGGTGCCGGAAGGGGACGCGCGGGCGGTCGCCCTCGGCGCCCTCCACCGCCAGTGCCTCCGCCTCGAACAGCAGCGGGCCGCCCTCCTCCGACTGGAGGGCGACGAGGTCCTTGCAGACCTCCGTCTGCGCGTAGACCGTCACGGACCTGCCGCCGGTGAGGCCGGGAAAGTCGACGCGGTGGCGCCGGCCGTCGAAGCGCAGTTCGATGCCGTCGTGCCGCAGCCCCTCCCGGTCCATCCGCTCGCCGGCACCGGCGGCGCGCAGCACGTCGGCCGTGCCCTGCTCGAGGATCCCGGCCCGCTGGCGCTGCTCGACGTAGGCCCGGTCGCGGCTCTCCAGGACGACGGAGTCGATGCCCGCGCGGTGCAGCAGCCGTGCGAGCAGCAGTCCGGCCGGACCCGCTCCGATGATCCCGACGGTGGTGCGCATCGGTCGTCCTTCCCTCGGTCCACTCGGTCCGGCCGCCCGACGGCCGTTCGCCTGGTGAAATTTTCTTCACTTGATTCCGGGCGTGAGTCTCCGACCGCACGGGTGCCGCTGTCAACGGTCGTGCGGTACGTCGAAGGGTGATCGAGGGCGGAAAGGTGCCCGGAGCCGGACTTGAACCGGCACGCCCGCGAAGGGGCAGCGAGGTTTAAGCTCGCCGTGTCTGCATTCCACCATCCGGGCAGGCCATGGGCTCCGCTACGAGGGTCCGAGCCTATCGGGACGCATCCCCCGAACAGCGGAAGGGCGGACCGATGTTGTCTTATTTTATTGACGTCTGAGTGTGCATCAGCCCACGGAACACGCCATCCGCACTTGCCAACAGCCTGGCGTGACGTGGGCGCGGCCGCACGCGAAATGACGGAATTTCACCGTCTGAACGAGGTCGCTCCACCTGTTCTCGACACGTTTCGAAGGCGCGTCCGACGGCGCGGCCCTCAGGGACGCCCGTCCTCCCCAGGTATGACACCGCGCGCCGCCGTCCGACCCGAGTCGCCCTCCGGAACCGGAACAGCGGCTGACTACACCGCGGTCCGGCGCCGGGACGATGGACGAGTCCCCAGGAACACACGTCGTCCCGACAGGAGCACCGCCCCGTGACCACCACACCCACCGCCGGCCGGACCACGGCCGTGGCCGCACGCGCCACCGAGCTGTCGAAGATCTACGGGCAGGGTGAGACCCGGGTGGTCGCCCTGGACCGGGTCTCCGTCGACTTCCGGCAGGCGGAGTTCACCGCGATCATGGGCCCGTCCGGCTCCGGCAAGTCCACGCTGATGCACTGCGTGGCCGGCCTGGACACCTTCTCCTCCGGCTCGGTGCGCATCGGCGACACCGAGCTGGGCTCCCTGAAGGACAGGCAGCTCACCAAGTTGCGCCGGGACAAGATCGGCTTCATCTTCCAGGCGTTCAACCTGCTGCCGACGCTCACCGCGCTGGAGAACATCACCCTGCCGATGGACATCGCCGGGCGGAAGCCGGACAAGGCGTGGCTGGACCAGGTCATCCAGATGGTCGGGCTCTCCGGGCGGCTGAGCCACCGGCCCGCCCAGCTCTCCGGCGGACAGCAGCAGCGGGTGGCCGTGGCCCGCGCCCTCGCCTCCAAGCCCGAGATCATCTTCGGCGACGAGCCGACCGGCAACCTCGACTCGCGCTCCGGCGCCGAAGTGCTCGGCTTCCTGCGCAACTCCGTGCGCGAGCTGGGCCAGACGGTGGTCATGGTGACCCACGACCCGGTCGCCGCGGCCTACGCGGACCGCGTGGTCTTCCTGGCCGACGGCCGGATCGTCGACGAGATCCACGCCCCCACGGCCGACTCGGTCCTCGACCTCATGAAGCAGTTCGACGCGAAGGGCCGTACCAGCTGATGTTCCGCACCGCCCTGCGCAACGTCTTCGCGCACAAGGCCCGGCTCCTGATGACCGTGCTCGCCGTCATGCTCGGCGTGGCCTTCGTCTCCGGGACGCTCGTCTTCACCAACACCATCTCCGACGCCTACCAGAAGAGTTCCGCCAAGGGCTTCGACCGGGTCGACGTCGCCGTACGGCCCGAGTACCAGGACTCCGAGGGCGACAAGGTCGGCCGGACGGCCGAGCTGACCCGGGCGCTGCTCGACAAGGCCGCCCACGTCCCCGGGGCCGCGTCCGCCACCGGCGTCGTCAGCGGCTTCACCGCCGTCGCCGACAAGGACGGCAAACTCCTCGGCGGCGACTGGCAGTCCGCGGGCGGCAACTACTGGGGCGCGAAGGACCCCCGGTACCCGCTCGTCGACGGCCACGCCCCGCACGGCCGCGGCGAGGTGCTCCTCGACTCCAGGACCGCCGAGCGCGCCGGCTACCGGGTCGGCGACACCGTCCGCCTGTCGGTCGACGGCCCGGTCCTCACCCCGACCGTCGCCGGCATCTTCACGACCGACGACGGCAACGTGGCCGCGGGCGGCAGCCTCGCCCTCTTCGACACGCCCACCGCGCAGGCGCTGTTCGGCAAGAAGGGGACGTACGACGAGATCGACGTCCAGGCCGCCGCCGGCACCGCCCAGTCCGCGCTCAAGGCCGAGCTGGACAAGGCCCTGCCGTCCCGCCTGGTGGAGACCACCACCGGCCGGCACCTCGCCGACGAGCAGGCGCGGGCCATCTCCGCCTCGATGAGCGGGCTGCGCCAGGCCCTGCTGGTGTTCGCCGGCATCGCCCTGTTCGTCGGTACGTTCATCATCGCCAACACCTTCACCATGCTGGTCGCCCAGCGCACCCGGGAACTGGCCCTGATGCGGGCGGTCGGCGCCTCCCGCCGCCAGGTCACCCGCTCGGTGCTCATCGAGGCGTTCGCGGTCGGCGCGGTCGCCGGCGTGACCGGTCTGGCCGCCGGTGTCGGCATCGGGGCGGGCCTGCGCTCCCTGCTGGGCTCCTTCGGCGCGAGCGTGCCGGACGGGCCGCTGGTCGTCACCCCGGGCACGGTGGGCGCCGCTCTCGCGGTCGGTGTCCTCATCACCATGCTGGCCGCCTGGCTGCCCGGCCGCCGGGCCGCGAAGATCCCGCCGGTGGCGGCGATGAGCAGCGTGCACGCCAAGGCCACCACCAAGTCGCTGGTGCTGCGCAACACCCTCGGCGCGCTGTTCTCGGCGGCCGGCGTCGCGGTGGTCCTCGCGGGCACCACGATGAACGCGGACAGCGGCCAGGGCGCCATGGGGCTCGGGGCCGTCCTGCTGATCGTCGGTGTGTTCATCCTGACCCCGCTGCTGTCCCGTCCGCTCATCGCGGCGGCCGCCCCGCTGCTGCGCGTGTTCGGTGTCTCGGGCAAGCTGGCCCGCCAGAACTCGGTGCGCAACCCCCGCCGTACGGCGGCCACCGCCTCCGCGCTGATGATCGGCCTCACCCTGATCACCGGTATGACGGTGATGGCCGGCAGCCTGCAGACCTCCATCGACAAGATGGCCTCCGCGGCGATCCGCGCGGACTACGTCGTCTCGATGGCCAACCGCGGGCCGCTCTCCCCCGACGTGGCGGACAAGCTCGCGACCGCGGACGGCGTCACCGCCAGCAGCCCGCTGCGCAACGGCGAGTCCCGCATCGACGGCGGCACGGAGTTCCTGACCGGTGTCGACGGCTCGGCGATCGGGAAACTGACCGACCTGAAGGTGCGGGACGGCTCCTTCACGGTGGGCGGCTCGCGGGTCGTCGTCGACGAGGACCGCGCCAAGGAGTACGGCTGGAAGGCCGGTTCGCGGTTCACCGCGCACTTCGAGGACGGCAAGGCCGCCCGGCTGACGGTCGCCGGGGTCTACGAGGGCAACGAGATGCTCAACGGGATCATCCTCGACAACAAGGTCCTCACCCCGCACCTGACGGACCCGGCCGACATGCAGGTCATGGTCAGGACGGCGGGCGGCGCCTCCGACGCGGCCAAGGACAGGCTGGTGGAGACCCTCGGCATCAACCCGGCGATCAAGATCCAGGACAAGCAGGACATCTCCAACGAGATCGCGAAGATGTTCACGCTGATGCTGAACATGGTCTACGGCCTGCTCGGCATGGCGGTGATCGTCGCGGTGCTCGGTGTCATCAACACCCTCGCGATGTCGGTGTTCGAACGCTCCCAGGAGATCGGCATGCTCCGGGCGATCGGCCTGGACCGCAAGGCGGTCAAGCGGATGGTCCGCCTGGAGTCCCTGGTGATCTCCCTGTTCGGCGGGGTGCTCGGGATCGGCCTGGGCGTGTTCTTCGGCTGGGCGGCCGGTGAGCTGCTCGGCACGAAGATGCCGACGTACGAACTGGTCCTGCCCTGGGGCCGGATGGCGGTCTTCCTGCTGCTGGCGGGCACCGTCGGCGTGCTGGCGGCCCTGTGGCCGGCCCGGCGCGCGGCCCGCCTGAACATGCTGACGGCGATCAAGGCCGAGTAGCACCGCGGCGCCCGCGGGGGGGGCGCGCAGGGCGAGGGCCCCGTTTCCGGTCGCGGAACGGGGCCCTCGCCGTGTGCCGGGGTCAGGGGTTCCAGGTGCGGGTCCGCAGCGGGAGCCCGGAGGCGCCGGACTCGGGCGGGCGGACGGCGAGGACCTGGTTGACGCCGATGCGGTTGCGTTCGAAGGCGAGGGCGCAGGCGGCCATGTACAGCCGCCAGACACGGGCGCGGCCCGGGCCGCTGAGCCGGACCGCGCGGCCCCAGTCGGCCTCCAGGCGGGCCACCCAGTGGCGCAGGGTGCGGGCGTAGTGCTCGCGGAGGGACTCGACGTCCCGCACCTCGAAGCCGGCCCGCTCCAACTGGGTGACGGTGGTGCCGAGCGGGGCGAGCTCGCCGTCGGGGAAGACGTAGGAGTCGATGAACGGGTCGACCCGGTAGGCCGTTTCGTCCCCTTGGGGGCGCCGGGCGATCTGGTGGTTGAGCAGTCTGCCGCCGGGCGCCAGCAGGGTGTACAGCCGGCTCGCGTACTCCAGGTACCGTTCGGCGCCCACGTGCTCGGCCATCCCGATGGAGGAGATCGCCTCGAACGGGCCGTCCTCGACGTCCCGGTAGTCCTGGACCCGGATCTCCACCCGGTCGGTCAGCCCCTCGTCCGCGACGCGCTTGCGGGCGTAGGCGGCCTGTTCCTGGGAGAGGGTGACCCCGACGACCCGCGCGCCGTAATCGCGGGCCGCGTGGACGGCCATCGAGCCCCAGCCGCAGCCGACGTCCAGCAGCCGCATGCCCTCCCTCAGCCCGAGCTTGCCGCAGACGAGTCCGAGCTTGTCGTGCTGGGCGGACTCCAGGGTTCCGTCGTCCTCCCAGTAGGCGCAGGAGTACACCATGGACGGGCCGAGGACGATCTCGTAGAAGTCGTTGCCGACGTCGTAGTGGTGGCTGATGGCCCGCTTGTCGCTGCGCCGCGTGTGCAGATGCCGGCGCCTGCGTACCTCCTCGCGCGGCGGGGCGGGCGGGATCGGCGGCCCGACGAGCCGCAGCAGCTCGCGCCCGGCGGCCCGGACGTGGGGATCGCGCAGCGCCTCGATCAGGGTGCGGGCGTCCCCGTCGCGCTCCCAGACGGAGCCGGCCATGGCTTCGAGGGCGGTGTACAGGTCCCCCTCGATGTCCAGGTCCCCGGCGACCCAGGCGCGGGCCAGGCCCAGCTCCCCCGGCTTGAACAGCAGCCGGCGCAGCGCGCGGCGGTTGCGGACCACGAGGGTCGGGACACCCGGCGGCCCGGACTGGGAGCCGTCCCAGGCGCGGATCCGCAAGGGGAGCGGTGCTCCCATCATCTGTTCGGCAACACTCGTCAGCCGCGACGCGGCGTCGGCCATGGCGCACCTCCGCTGAAAGGGATAGGCCCGCTGGATCGTCTCCGTCCGATGGAGGGAAACGACCCCGCACGCCGACGTCATTCCCCTCCACGCGCTCATGCCGACACGATGGCCGAACCGTCACACGGTCGCGTTACCCGCACTCCCCGGTCGGTCAAGTCCCGAACTCGCGTGCCACGGACATCAGGGGCATGACCCCTCTCGCGGGACGGGGGTCAATGGAGACAGAACATTTCGTTCGCCTCCCTCTCCCCCCTCGGATCGGATGTGCATCGCCATGACCCGTCGTTCCACGCTCCGGCGCCTCGTCCTGCTCGCCGCCTCGACCAGCGTGATCACCGGTGGCGTGCTGCTGCCCACCAGTGCCTTCGCCGCCCCGCCACCGCGGACCGCAAGCGTCGCCACGGCCGACGCGGGCAGCGGGGACGCCGCGGGATGGAGCCGTACGACCGACACCACGAGCGGCATCAGCGTCCGGCTTCCGGGCCGGGCCTCGGTCCAGCAGAACAACGAGGACGGCGTCCGCAACCGCCTCTATCTGGTGCCGACCGAGTACGGGGCCATCGGCTTCTCGGTCTTCGAGGCACCCGGCACGGATCCGTCGGCCCCCTGGGACCTCAAGGCCACGCTCACATCGGTACTGGAGGGCTACAACAGCGGCTCCAAGTCCTCCCACGACGTGCTGCGCAGCACCGGTGCCCGCGCGGGCACCACCAAGGGCAGCCCCGACCTCACGGCCGACCTCACCGCGGCCGACGGCTCCAGGGGTCACATCCGGCTCATCGACCTCGGTGAGCACATGGTTGTCGTCATGACCGTCTCCGAGCGCGGGCACCAGGACCTGATGGACAAGGACCACCGGCAGGTCCTGGACAGCGTCCGGGTGCCGGGTGACGACTCCGCGCGGTCCGGCGGCTCCTCGCGGCCCGCCTGATCCTCCTGGGCCGTCCGGTCGCCGTCCGGCCGACGGCGAAGGAGTCCCTACAGACGCCGAAGGGGCCGCCCGCACCACGGATGGCGGGCGGCCCCTTCGGGTGTGGCCGGGGGGACCTGAGGTCAGGAGGCCTTGGCCTTCTCCTCGGTCTTGCTCGCGGCGGCGACGGGAGCCGGCTTGGCGGCCTCGTAGAACTCCTCGCGGGGGTTCTCCATGGCGCCCAGGGAGACGACCTCGCGCTTGAGGAACATGCCGAGGGTCCAGTCGGCGAAGACGCGGACCTTGCGGTTCCAGGTCGGCATCGCCAGACCGTGGTAGCCACGGTGCATGTACCAGGCGAGACGGCCCTTGAGCTTGATCTTCATCTTGCCCATGACGATCATCGCCACGCCCTTGTGCAGGCCGAGACCGGCGACCGCACCCTTGTTGGCGTGCTCGTACTCCTTCTGCGGGAAGCCCCGCATGCCGGAGATCACGTTGTCGCCGAGGGCACGGGCCTGGCGCAGCGCGTGCTGGGCGTTCGGCGGGCACCAGGCGTTCTCGTTGCCCGCCTTGCGGCCGACGAGGTCCGGGACCTGCGCGTTGTCACCGGCGGCCCAGATGTAGTCCGTGCCCTTGACCTGGAGGGTCGGCTCACAGTCCACGTGGCCGCGGGGGCCGAGGGGCAGACCGAAGCGGGCGAGGGCCGGGTTCGGCTTGACGCCGGCCGTCCAGACGATCGTGTTGGAGTCGACCTCGAGGCCGTTCTTCAGCACGACGTGGCCGTCGACGCAGGAGTCCATGGAGGTGGAGAGGTAGATCTCCACGCCCCGGCTCTCCAGGTGCTCCTTGCCGTACTGGCCGAGCTTCGGGCCGACCTCGGGAAGGATCTTGTCCGCGGCGTCGACGAGGACGAAGCGCATGTCCTCGCGGGAGACGTTCTTGTAGTACTTGGCCGCGTCCCGGGCCATGTCCTCGACCTCGCCGATGGTCTCCGCACCCGCGAAGCCACCGCCGATGAAGACGAAGGTGAGCGCCTTGCGGCGGATCTCCTCGTCGTTCGTGGAGTCGGCCTTGTCCAGCTGCTCCAGGACGTGGTTGCGCAGGCCGATGGACTCCTCGATGCCCTTCATGCCGATGCCCTGCTCGGCGAGGCCGGGGATCGGGAAGGTGCGGGAGACCGCGCCCATCGCGATGACGAGGTAGTCGAAGGGCAGCTCGTACGCCTCGCCCACGAGCGGGGCGATCGTGGCGACCTTGCGGTCCTGGTCGATGGTGGTGACCCGACCGGTGAGGACCTCCGCCTTCGGCAGCACGCGTCGCAGCGGGACGACGACGTGGCGAGGGGAGATGCTGCCGGCGGCGGCTTCGGGGAGGAAGGGCTGGTAGGTCATGTACGACCGGGGGTCGACGACCGTGACGGTCGCCTCGCCGTAGCGCATCTTCTTGAGAATGCGCCGAGCTGCGTACAGGCCTACGTACCCACCGCCTACTACGAGGATCCTGGGACGCTCCGTGGTGCTCATGCCATCGAGTATCCACCCGCCTCGACAGGGGTGCTCGTGCGCCCCTTCACAAGCTTCGGCAGGTGCTGTGCTAAACTCCGCGGCCCGCGTGACGCAGGTCATGTCGCCCGGGGGGAACCGCTGGGCGGTCTGACCCGTTGTCAAGGCCGCGTGAGCTGCCTCTCTTCGTCCGGCGGGTCGTCGTGAGCACTTCGCAACACCCTCGGAGCACCCCCCTCACGGGCCCTTGCGCACCTACCTACTGAACATGTTCAAACACCCCGGGAACCCCCGGAAGGGCCGATCGGGCCCCTTCCACGCCCCTGCGGGGCGGAATCTCTTGTGAAGAACTTCACGAACTTTCCCGACCGGCCGTCACCGAGGGGCCCCGAAAGGGCCCCTCAGCCCCGCTCAGACGTTATCCGACCTGCTCAGCCGACGGCTACCGGTCAGTAACTGAAGAGAGCTACGCCACCGACCACGCGATGCCGTCGAGGATGTCGTGCTCGCTGACGACGACCTCCTCGGCACCGATCCGTTCCATGATCGACAGCAGCACGAGGGCCCCGGCTCCGATGACGTCGACCCGGCCGGGGTGCATCGACGGGATCGCGGCGCGCTCGGCGTGCGTGGAGCGCAGCAGCCGTCCGGTGATCTCGCGTACACGGTCGTGGGAGATCCGGGAGTGGTGGATGCGCGCGGAGTCGTACTCCGGCAGGTCCTGGGCGATCGCGGACACGGTGGTGACCGAGCCCGCGAGGCCCACCAGGGTGTGCGCCTCGCGCAGCGGGACCGTCCGCTCGGCGAGGTCGAGAGCGGCCTCGATGTCGGCCCGCATGGCGGCGATCCGCTCCTCGGTGGGCGGGTCGCTCACCTTGCCGCCGTGCACCAGGTGACGCTCCGTCATCCGCACGCAGCCGACGTCCACGGAGCGCGCGGCCGCCACGTGGTCCCCGCCGACGACGAACTCGGTGGAGCCGCCGCCGATGTCCACGACGAGGAAGGGCCTGGTGAGGTCGTCACGCCCCGTCAGTTCCCTGGTGGCGCCCGTGAAGGAGAACTCGGCCTCCTGGTCCCCGGTGATGACCTCCGGCTCGACACCGAGGATGTCCACGACACCGCGGACGAACTCGTCCCGGTTCTCCGCGTCGCGGGAGGCCGAGGTGGCGACGAAGCGGAGCTTCTCGGCGCCGTGCTCCTTGATGATCTCCGCGTACTCGCGGCAGGCGGCGAAGGTCCGCTCCAGCGCCTCGGGGGCGAGCCGGCCGGTGCGGTCGACTCCCTGGCCGAGCCGGACGATCGTCATGCGCCGGTCCAGGTCGACGAGTTCGCCGGTGGCCGGGTCCGCGTCGGCGACCAGGAGACGGATGGAGTTCGTACCGCAGTCGATGGCGGCGACCCGGGTCACTTGCCGTCCTCCTCGACGGGCCTGGCGGCGAAGAAGCCGTCCTCGGTGGCGTCCACCTGCCACTCCTCACCGCACGGGGGCCCGGACGGCGTCACGCACGGCCCCTTGCTCCACCACTCCGGCAGCATGGCGATCGCCTCGTCGCCGAGCGGGTTCACGCCCGGCCCCGCGGCCAGCGAGTGCGCCACGAGGACGTGCAGGCACTTCACCCGGTCCGGCATGCCGCCCGCGCTGGGGAATCCGGCCAGGACCTCGATCTCGTCGCGGCGCCGGACGTAGTCCTCGTGCGCGGCCCGGTAGGCGGCGGCCAGCTCGGGGTCGGTGCCCAGCCGCTCGGTCATCTCCTTCATGACGCCGTTCGCCTCCAGCGTGCCGATCGCCGAGGCGGCACGCGGGCACGTCAGGTAGTACGTCGTCGGGAAGGGCGTGCCGTCGGGCAGGCGCGGCGCCGTCTCCACGACGTCCGGCTGGCCGCAGGGGCAGCGGTGCGCGATGGCCCGCAGGCCCCGCGGCGGGCGGCCGAGCTGCTGCTTGAAGGCCTCGACGTCCGCGTCGGTGGGCTCGGTGTGCGGAGTGGGCGGCGGAGGCGTTTCCATGACTGCTTTCAGGGTGGCTTTCTGTCGGTGACCGGCCGGGGCCGGCTACTGGTCGGAGGCGTCGGACTTGTCGACGCCGTCCCAGACGTTCGCGTACCAGGGCCGGTGCGCGGCCCGGAGATCGGTGCGGGACTGCCTGGCGGATCCCGGGTCCACCACCACGTACCCGGTCTCGCCGGGCTTCACGTAGTGCAGCCGGTGCCGGATCTGCTGCTCGGCGTAGGCGTCGTCCTGCCAGCGCGCCTTGAGGTCCCGCAGCTGCTCGACGCGCCGGCGGGCCTGTTCCTGGCGGTGCTGCAGGTCGGCGATCTCCGCGCGCTGGGAGACGTACTGCCGCATCGGGTAGGCGAGGGCGACGATCAGCGAGCACAGCACCAGCGCGAGCAGGGCCGCGCGGCCGGTGAGCCGCGAGCGGCGCGCCTGGCGCTTGGTCTGGGAGCGGTAGACGCGGGCCGCCGTCTGCTCGCCGAGCAGCCGCAGCCTGGTCGCGGTGGAGAAACGGTCCCGGTCCTTCACGGCCATCTGGTCCTCCGCCTCCCCTTTCACGTGCGTACGTCCCCGGACACGGTACGGGACCGGGGACGGGGACGTACGTACGACTGGCTAAGACTTAGCCCGGTGGAGGTCAGCCCTTGGAGACCTCGTGGTGGCCGCGGAAGCGCGGGAAGGCGCTGCGGCCGGCGTACACCGCGGCGTCGTCGAGGATCTCCTCGATGCGCAGCAGCTGGTTGTACTTGGCGACACGGTCCGAGCGGGCCGGGGCGCCGGTCTTGATCTGGCCGCAGTTCACGGCGACCGCGAGGTCGGCGATGGTGACGTCCTCGGTCTCGCCGGAGCGGTGGGACATCATGCACTTGAAGCCGTTGCGCTGGGCCAGCTCGACGGCGTCCAGGGTCTCGGTCAGCGAACCGATCTGGTTGACCTTGACGAGCAGGGCGTTGGCGGAGCCCTCCTCGATGCCGCGGGCGAGGCGCTCCGGGTTGGTGACGAAGAGGTCGTCGCCGACGATCTGGACCTTGTCGCCCAGCTTGTCGGTGATGACCTTCCAGCCGGCCCAGTCGTCCTCGTACAGCGGGTCCTCGATGGAGACGAGCGGGTACGCGGAGACGAGCTCCTCGTAGTACTCGGTCATCTCGGCGGCCGAGCGGGACTTGCCCTCGAACTCGTACTTGCCGTCCTTGTAGAACTCGGACGCGGCGACGTCGAGCGCGAGCGCGATCTGCTCACCGGGGATGTAACCGGCCTGCTTGATGGCCTCGACGATGAGGTCGAGGGCGGCGCGGTTGGACTCCAGGTTCGGGGCGAAGCCGCCCTCGTCGCCGAGGCCGGTGGACAGGCCCTTGGTCTTCAGCACCTTCTTGAGGGTGTGGTAGACCTCGGCGCCCCAGCGCAGCGCCTCGGAGAAGGACTCCGCGCCGATCGGGGCGATCATGAACTCCTGGATGTCCACGTTGGAGTCGGCGTGCGAGCCGCCGTTCAGGATGTTCATCATCGGCACCGGCAGCAGGTGCGCGTTCGGGCCGCCCAAGTAGCGGAAGAGGGGGAGGTCCGAGGCCTCGGAGGCGGCGTGCGCGACGGCCAGGGAGACGCCGAGGATGGCGTTGGCGCCGAGCGAGCCCTTGTTGTCGGTGGCGTCCAGGTCGAACATGGCCTGGTCGATCAGGCGCTGCTCGGTGGCGTCGTAGCCGACGAGCTCCGGGCCGATCTGCTCGATGACGGCGAGGACGGCCTTCTCGACACCCTTGCCCTGGTAGCGGTTCGGGTCACCGTCGCGCAGCTCGATGGCCTCGAAGGCACCCGTGGAGGCGCCGGACGGGACGGCGGCACGACCCGTGCTGCCGTCGTCGAGGCCGACCTCGACCTCGACCGTGGGGTTGCCTCGGGAGTCCAGGATTTCCCGGGCTACGACGACGTCGATGGACGGCACGAGCATCTCCTTCTTGGATGTGACGCTGGAAGTGCGGGGCTGGGTGCCTCACGGCTCCGGGCCTTGCGCCTAGAGCCTATCCGCCCACGGGCCGTCGGCCACCGACCGACCGTCCCGTGGACAGGGCGGGACACGCAGACGGTACCCATTGTTCACCGTCGGAACAAAGGGGGGCGCGATGAAGAACAGGGAAAGGGCCGGAAGCGGACCGGGAGACGAAAAACCCCGCCCCGGCGCGTACGGGGGAAAGACGCGCCGGGGCGGGGAGCCCGTGGGGACGGGGGTGACCCTCACGGGGTCTTCGGGGTGGGCACCTCCAGGGTGCGCACCGGGGATGTGAGGGCGCTGTGGTCCGGCCGGGAGCCGGGTGTCACTTCAGGTGCAGCTGCTGACCGGGGAAGATCATGTCGGCGTCCTGGACGATGTCCTTGTTCAGCTCGAAGAGCTTCTTCCAGCCGCCCTGGACGTGGTGCTTCGTGGCGATGGTGCTGAGGGTGTCGCCCTTGACCACCTTGTACTCGCCGTCGCCCTTCTTGACCTTCTTGCCGGTCGGGGTGGTGACGGTCTTGCTCGCGGCCGGACGCTCGGCGGACCGGGAGGCGGCCTGCGTGTCGGTGGAGCGGGTGGTGGTCGTCGTCTTCGACGAGGAGCCGCCCGTCGAGGTGGAGCCGGTCGAGCCGTTGTAGGGGGTGCTCGACAGGCCCGTGCCGCAGACCGGCCAGGCGCCCTTGCCCTGGGCGGCGAGAACCTTCTCGGCGACGGCTATCTGCTGCGCCTTGCCGGCCTGGTTGGCCTGCGGGGCGTAGGCGGTGCCGCCGTACGCGGCCCAGGTGGAGGCGGAGAACTGCAGACCGCCGTAGTAGCCGTTTCCGGTGTTGATGGACCAGTTGCCGCCGGACTCGCACTGGGCGACCGCGTCCCACTGGGAGGCGGTGGCGGCGGAGGCGTTGCCGGCCGCCATCAGCGGAGCGGCGACGGCGGCACCGGTGACACCGGCGAGCGCGACGGCGCGGACGGCCTTGGACGGACGACGGTGCTTGCCCTTGCTGGAAAACAGCATGGATCGATCCCCTCACCGACGCCTGCGAGGTGAGCTGTCGGGTTCGGGCCGGTTGAGTTGCCCGGCCGCACTCCCGCTTGCGCGGAGTGCGGCTTCACCCCAAGCCGGTGCCGGCTCAACTGCCGGCAACGGCACTTACCTTGGGTCCCCCGCTCCTGCCTACGGCGCATGACGCGACGACTGTTCCCGGGCAACCGCTGGCAGGATTCGGCGTTGCGACTGCCGGGGCTCGTGGTGACGAGCGGCCTTGACCGTAGACACGCGATCCGCGGAATTTCAAAGACGATCAGGGCTTCTGAGACTCATCCCACACTTTCACCAAACCGGACATTAGCGCCGCAAGTGGGGCGTCAACTCCCGCTATCCGGCGTCCGTTTAGGTACCGATTTCCAGGGTCTGACCGGCAGTGATGCGGTTCGGGTCGGACCCGATCTCCTTCTTGTTGCCGGCGTAGAGGGCGCGCCACCCGCCCTCGACCGCAAGGGACTCGGCGATGGAGGCGAGCGAGTCGCCCTGACGGACGGTGTAGTCGTCCGCCTCACGGGAGGCGTGACGGCCGGTCGAGGTGGAGTCCTGACCGTTTGTCACGTTTTCGTCCGCGCTCTCGCCGCGGTGACGTCCGCCACTGCTGAGCGCGCCGGTGTCGACCAGGCTCCAGGATCCGGCGTTCTGCTGGGAATTGTCCGAGTTGCCGGCATCCGGAACGGCCGTGGGCGAGCCGCCGTCCCCCTGCGGGCTTCCGGCGTCACCGGCCTCGGGGGAGGCGGACTTGTCCGACTTGGGAGTGTTGGTACCGGTCGAATCGTCCTCGGTGCCGTGCCCCTTGCCGCCCTTGTCCGGGTGGGAGGTGGGCTTCCCGTGCGCGTCACCGGAGGAGTCCGAGTCGGCCTTGGAGCCGGAGGAGCCGGTGGAGTCGGAGGCGGAGGAATCGCCGGACGACGACGAATCCGGCAGACCGGACGACGGGGAGGTGTCACCCGATCCAGACGAGTCGTCCGAACCCTGTGCGTTCCCGGACTCGTCGACGCCCGTGTCGACGTCCAGGGAGCCGGAGTTCTGGGTCAGCCCGGAGAGCAGGGCGCAGGTGGCCCAGGGGGTGGTGCCCCGGTCGGCGAGGATCTTCTCGGCGACGGAGATCTGCTGCGAGCGGCTGGCCTCGTCGGCGCTGTAGGCGTACTGCCCGCCGCCGTACTTGTCCCAGTCCTCCTGCGATATCTGGAGTCCGCCGTAGTAGCCGTTGCCGGTGTCGGCGCTCCACGAGCCGCCGCTCTCGCACTCGGCCACCTTGTCCCACGTGGTGCCGTCGGCCGCGTTGGCGCTCGCCGCGCCGAGCAGCGGGATGGCGATGGCGGAGCCGGTCACTCCGGCCGCGACGAGGAGAGCTGGAGCCTGACGGGGGCGACGATGGCGGCCGTTCCCGGAGAGCATGCGGAAGCCTTTCGTGCGACAGCAGGACCGACGCGGCGGATGGTGCTCGTCGCCACGCTGAGGGAGGAACGTATCGGCAGACGATCACTTGTCACAAGTTCATGCCGCGCAGATCACGTGAAGATCACAGAGTTGAACGCCTGTGGTGTTGACGGTTCTACGAACTCTGGGCCGGCTCCTCGCCGGTTCCCCCGGTGGCCGGGGCGGCCGGAGTGAACTCCACGGGCAGGGTGCGCAGGCCGCGCATGATGAGTCCGCCGCGCCAGCGCAGTTCGGCCGGGTCGGCGGCGAGCCGCAGGTCGGGCAGGCGGGTGAGGAGGGTGGCGAGCGCGGTCTGGCCCTCCAGGCGGGCGAGCGGCGCGCCGAGGCAGTAGTGGATGCCGTGGCCGTAGCCGAGGTGCTGGTTGTCGCGGCGGGCGAGGTCCAGCACGTCCGGGTCGGCGAAACGCGCGGGGTCCCGGTCGGCCGCCGCCAGCACGACCAGCACCGGGTCGCCCGGCGCGATGTCCCGCCCGCCGACGGTGAGCGGCTCGGTGGCGAACCGCCAGGTGGCCAGCTCCACCGGCCCGTCGAAGCGCAGCAGTTCCTCCACCCCGGTCTCCAGGAGGTCCCGCTCCCCCCTCGCCAGGGACTCCTGCAGCCGCCGGCGCTGTGCGGGATGGGTGAGCAGGGCGTAGGTGCCGTTGCCGATGAGGTTGACGGTGGTCTCGAAGCCGGCGAACAGGAGGATGAAGGCCATGGCGGCGGCCTCGTTCTCGGTGAGGTGCTCACCGTGGTCGGAGGCGCGGATGAGACCCGAGATGAGGTCCTCGCCGGGCCCCGGCTCGGCGGGCAGGGCCGCACGCTTCTTGTGGATCAGCTCGGCCAGGTAGCCGCGCATCTTCTTCACCGACCGCGCGACCCCGCCCCGCGGTCCACCGCCGTGCCGGATCATCATCCCGGCCCAGTCCCGGAAGTCGTCCTGGTCCTCGCGCGGGACGCCGAGGAGGTCGCAGATGGCGTAGATGGGCAGCGGGAAGGCGAACTCGTGGATGAGGTCGGCGGAGCCACGCTCGGCGAACCGGTCGATGAGGTGGTCGGTGAGCTCCTGCACGCGGTGCGCGAACTCGGCGACCCGGCGCGGGGTGAACGCCTTGCTCACGAGCCGGCGCAGCCGGGTGTGGTCGGGCGGGTCGATGTTCAGCAGGTGCGTCATCAGCTCGGCCTTGCGCTCACCGGGGATGCCGGTCTTCCCCTTGGCGTGCGCGGGCTCGTCGTGATGCGCCGGGTTCTTGCTCAGCCGCTGGTCGGCCAGGGCCTGCTTGGCGTCGGCGTAACGGGTGACCAGCCAGGCCTCGACACCGCTGGGCAACCGGGTGCGGTGCACCGGCGCGTGCTCGCGCAGCCAGGCGTAGGCGGGGTACGGGTCGGTGGCGAACTCCCAGGTGAAGAGCTCGGGCGCGGAACCGGGGGCGGTCGAGGGGCGGGGCTGGTCGGTCACCCCTCGACGGTATCCGGACGGGCCCGCCGTCCCGCCCGCGGTGTCGTGCCCCGCGCCGCCGGGTTCCGTACCCTCGGGCCGCCCGGGCCCGCTACCCCTCCTGCGGCGCCGGGCCGTCCGCCCGGCCCGTGCCCTCCGCCGCGCGTATCGCGTCCCGGTAGACCCGTGCCGCCGCGCGCAGCGCCGCTTCCGGGTCGACGCCGGACGCCTCGGCGCGGACCGCCAGCGCGAGCAGCTCGTAGCCGACGCCCTCCCCCTGCGGCAGCGGGACGTCCAGGTCCGCCGTGCGTGCGCGGGAGGCGAGCTTGGCGGCGAGGGCGAGGCCGGGCTGGCCGAGGGGGACGCCCTCGGTGACCGAGGTGCGCTGTTTCTCCTCGGCCTTGGTCCGCAGCCAGTGCTCCTTGACGTCCTCCGGCGTCTCGGCCCTCTCCTCGCCGAAGACATGCGGGTGACGGTGGATGAGCTTGGCGACGATGCCGGCGGCCACGTCGTCGACGGAGAAGGGCGCCTCCGGGTCCTCCTCGGCTATGCGGGAGTGGAAGACCACCTGGAGCAGCACGTCGCCCAGTTCCTCGCGCAGCTCCTCGCGGTCGCCGGCCTCGATCGCCTCGACCAGTTCGTACGCCTCCTCGATGCCGTACTTGGCCAGGCCCAGGTGGGTCTGCCGGGAGGACCAGGGGCACTCGACACGGATGCGGTCCATGACCTGCACCAGGTCCAGGAGGCGGGCGCCGGGCAGGTCGTAGGAGGCGGGGAGCAGCTCCAGCTCCGGCATGGAGACGCGCCCGGAACCGGCCAGCCGGGCCAGACCGTCGGTGAGCGCGGGCTCGCCCTCGCCGGTGGCCACGACGACCACCGTCCGCCCGCCGGCGCAGGCGTCGACCAGCTCCTCGGCGGTGGGTGACGCCTCCTGCACCGCCGTCCCGGCCTCCCGCAGATACGGCAGCTGCGGGTGCGCGCCGTCCGCGCACAGCACGAGGTCGGCGGTGCGCAGGGCCTGCCAGGCGGGCCAGGACAGCAGTCCGGGGGCGACGCGGTGGCTCGTGGTGAGCAGGACGATGCGGCCGCGGGCGGGCTCGTGGCCCGTGGGGCCGGGGGCGGAGGGTTCGGGGCGGGATGCGTTCACGATCCGAACGTAACCCACCGCGGCCCGGGACGGATTCCGTTGTCCACAGGGCCGAGGGGATCATGTGATCGTACGACCGACAGCCCGTCGTCGTACCGTGCCGTCGTACCGCGCCACCGTGCCGTTCCGGCGGGGCGACGGGCGCGTCAGGCGGTCAGCGGCTGTCCACCCGCCGTGGAGACCTCCCGCACCCACGGCGTCTTGGCGTCCACGCGGCTGCTCTTCTGCACGTCCCAGGAGCCGTAGCGCGGGTTGAGGTCCACGTGCAGTTCCGCGGACGCCTTGGACAGGGCCTTCCAGAAGGCCGGCTGGGTGGTGTCGGTGCCGAGCCGGGACGCGAGCTTCTGCGCCTCCAGCTGGAGACGCAGGTTGTCGTCGAGGCGCGCGGGGGCGATGCCGTACTTCTGCAGCCACGCCGACTCCAGCCCCTTGGCGCCGCCCGCCTGCTGCTCCAGGCCGGCGCGCATCCGCTGGATCTCCTTGCGGGTGACCGAGACGCCCTCGTCCCGCGCGGCGCGGTGCAGCACCCGGTCGAGCACCATGTTGTGCAGGGTGTCCCGGGTGAGGCTGCTCGTGGAGGCGACCACCTGCTCGTACTGGGCGTCGTCCGGAACCGCGGCGCGCTGCGCGCTGCGGACCTCGTTGACCCGGTTCTCCAGCTGGGAGACGGTGATCCGCTGCCCTCCGACGACGGCCGCCGCGCCCGGGTGCGCGTCGTTGCCGCACGCGGTGAGCAGGGGGGCCGCGGCGGCGATCGCGGCGGTGAGGACGAGCGCGGTGCGACGGCGGCGGTGCAAGGGAGACCTCCTGAGGAGATTGTGCGACGGTGCACAAGGTCTTGCGGTGATCGATGGTAGGCAGTGGGCGGGCTGTGGCCAACCCATTCGACCAACGATTCGCGTGCGCTTCGGGCACCGCCGCGCCCCGCGGAAGACGTCCCGGTCAGCCGGTGACAGCCACCGGGGCGTCCCAGGCGTCACGGTCGACGGTGAGCGTGACCCCGCCGTGCGACTCCTTGCTGTTGACCATGTACTGGTGACCGCGGCTGTGACCGGTGAACTGGGCGGCGCCCCACGGCCAGTCGGTGGTCGTCGTGTTCTTCTTGTCCCACAGCGCGTACCAGAGGTTGCCCGGCAGGTCCGTCCTGTCCTTGGCGGTGGCGATCGCCTTGGCGCTGGAACTGCTGAAGCCGTAGTAGCCGAACCGGTACGTCTTGGCGCGCAGGCCCTTGCCGAAGGCGCGCACGTACGTCAGCACGGCGTCGTTGCACGACGTGTTCGCGATGTCGTACGCCTCCATGTCGAGGTAGATCGCGCTGCCCGCCTTCATGCCGAGCGCGGAGGCCTTGGCCACGGCGTCGGCGGCGTCCTTCGCGCCCAGGGAGGCCGCGGTGGAGGCGGTCAGCTTCTCCGGGTTGGCGCCGGACTGGCACGGCGGCTGGGCGCCGACGTAGAGGGGGATGAGCTTCCAGCCCTGTCCGCTGACCGACGTCACCCAGGAAGCGGTGAGGTTGGGCTGGTTGCAGCCGCGGTTCCTGCCGCCCACGTAGACGGCGGCGGCGCCGTAGAAGCCGGTGTGCCACGCCTTCATCGCCGACACCGAGGGCGCGGTGCAGGTGTCGAACGCGCGGCCCGTGAAGGTCTTCTGCGCGGGCCAGGCCGTGGCGGCCATGGAGGTCTGCGCCGCGATGCCCGCCCCGGCGACGACGGCCGCACCGGCCACCGCCCACGTGAGGTACCTGCGCTTCTTCGACTGCCGATGGCCGGCCATGCGTCCCACCCCTGTCCTTGCACGGCGCCTCACGCGCGCGTGCGCTTGTACGAAACGGAGCGCAAAGTATCGAGCGCGGCACCGGACTTCGGAAAACCCAAGCCCTTGTAGGGCACAAGAATCACCCAGGGAACAGCAAAATCTAGCCGCGCACCTGTCCCAGCCATTGCAGGGTGCGCCGGATCTCCACGGCCATCGGGTGGCCGGGTCCGTGCAGCCGCTCCACGTCCATCAGCAGCCGCGCGAGCGTGTCGTGCGCGGCCGGCCGGTCGCCCAGGGCGAGCAGAAGATGGCCGATGCGCCGGCGCACCTCGTGCGCGAGCTGCGGGTCGCCGGAGACGTACTGGTTCTCGTAGTACGGCAGCAGCGCGCGGTACTCGGCGAGCGCCGCGGCCGGTTCCCCCAGCTGTTCCAGGCACTGCGCGGCCTCGTAGCGGAAGCGCAGGGACTGGGGGTCGGCCTGGCCGGCCTCGGCGGCGCGTTCGTCGGCCAGCCTGCGCAGTTCGGGCAGGGCGCGCCGGTACTGGCCGTCGTCCATGAGCGTGGCCGCGTACTGCTTGCGCAGCGTGCGCACGACCGGGGAGTGCTCACCGTGCTGTTCGGCGGCGGCGGGCAGGATCGTGCCGAGGATGTCGACGGCCTGGGTGATGCGCCCCTCCCCCAGCAGACGCTTGACCTCGTCCACGGCCGCGGCCACATCGGGCTTCTCGGCCACCGGCGGTGCCGGCACGACGGGGGCGGGCTGCGGCGCGGGGGTCCGCGCCCGGTCCGGCCAAGGGGCGTGCGGGCGCAGGAAGGGGCGCGTCGGGTCCAGTGGCGCCCCGGTGGGTATCCCGCGGGCGGGCAGGAGCAGCGCCAGGTCCTCGTAGACCTCCTGCGCGGACGCCGGCCGGTGCTGCGGATCCTTCGCGAGCAGCCGCAGCACCAGGGTCTCCAGCGCCTCGGGGACCTCGGGACGGATCCGGCGCACCGGCAGCGGGGGCTCGTACAGGTGCCGGTGCAGCACGCCGAGCGCCGTCGAGCCCGCGAACGGCACGTCCCCGCTGAGCAGTTCGTGCAGCAGCACGCCGAGCGCGTACAGGTCGGTGTACGGGCCGACCGCGCCGCCCATCGCCTGCTCGGGCGCCATGTAGGCGGGCGAGCCGATCGGCGAGCCGGTGTGGGTGAGGCGGGTGGTGTCGGTGTCCATGACCGAGGCCACACCCAGGTCGAGGACGGTGACCGTGCCGTCCTGCTTCACCATCACGTTGCGCGGCTTGAGGTCGCGGTGGACGATCGGCACGGCGTGCACGGCGCTCAGCACCGCGCACAGCTGCGCGGCCACCGCGACCGCCCACTGCCACGGGTACGGGTCGTGCTCGGCCAGATGGTCGGACAGGTCGGCGCCGTCCACGTACTGCATGACGAGGAACAACTCCTCGCCCTCACTGCCCGCGTCGTGCACCGTGACCAGGCCGGGGTGGTCGACCTGCGCGGTCACCCGGCACTCGCGCGCGAACCGTCGGCGCAGTTCGTCGGCCTCCTGCCCGGCCACCTTGTCGGGGCGCAGCAGCTTCACCGCCACACGCCGGTCGAGCCGTTTGTCGTAGGCCGTCCAGACCTGGCCCATGCCGCCCTGGCCGATGAGAGTGGAGAGTTCGTACCGGCCGGCGACGACACGTCCCGCCGCCACGGTCACCTGCCGTCCTCGTGGCTGCCGTCCTGCCGGCGCAGGTAGTCGCTGAGCTCGTCGAGTTCGGCGCGGACCTGGTCGATGCGGGCGGGCGCGGGGCGCTGCGGCGGCTGCGGCGGAGTCTGGTGCGGCGGTACGGGGTTCTGCGGCACCGGCGTCTGGTGGAGAGGCGTCTGGTGCGTGGGGGTGTGCTGCGTGGGGGTGTGGTGTGCCGGCGGCTGGGGCACGAAGGGCTGCGGCGCGGGCTGGGTGACCGCGTACGGGGACGGCGCCTGCGGGTAGCCGTACGAGGTGCCCGGCACGGTCGCCGCTCCGGGGGGCGCGTAACCGGCGTACGGCCCGCCCTGGTTGCCCAGCCGTATGTCCATGATCAGGAAGTAGGCGCTGGAGACGGCGCCGAGCAGCAGGACCACGGCGAGGGCGGCGTCGCCCCGGTGGTCGGACTCCTTCACCGAGCCGACTATTGCGAAGCACACGATGGCCAGCGGCAGGCTCGCCCAGGCCGCCGTCCAGTTGAACCACCGGCCGCGCAGGAACGCCACCCGGAACAGCGGCACGCACGCGAGCAGGCCGCACGAGAGGAAACCGGCGGCGGCGAAGAGCACGCGCAGGGTGATGACGGTACTCGCGCTGCGGGTGG
This sequence comes from Streptomyces sp. 1222.5, assembly GCF_900105245.1. Lineage (NCBI taxonomy): Bacteria > Bacillati > Actinomycetota > Actinomycetes > Kitasatosporales > Streptomycetaceae > Streptomyces > Streptomyces sp. 1222.5. The sequence continues at coordinate 3,740,369 of NZ_FNSZ01000001.1, forward strand.
GCGGCGGCGCGCCGTGGCCGTACATGACTGCTCCTGGACCGGTGATGCCGATGGGACGGACGAGCGAGCGACGGTTGATGTCGGAGTTCGAGCGTATAGGCCGACACGTGAGAGCGGTCCCGGGTTGCACCGAACCGTTGTCGTACCGATCACTTCGCGGGACCACGACGGGATCGCGCGCGTGCGGGCGGCCGCGGGCGGAGGGGAACCTTCCGGACGGCGGCCGCCCCCGGGCCGGTGGAGGCGGGTGGGCTCGGACGGGGGCGGGCGAGGGCCGGTCGGGGGCTGGAGCCCCCGGTGGGGATACCGGTGGGGGTCGCGGTGGGGCCGCCGGTGTCAGTCCGGTGCCACCGTCCCGTCCGTCAGTCCGTCGTACATGCCGCGCACGAGCTGTTCCCCGAGCCGGCTCGCATGGCGCAGCGCCCGCTCGAACTCGTCGAGCGCGCGGAACCGCGCGCCGTAGCGCCGCTGTTCGTCCAGCGGCAGCCGGGGCAGTTGCAGTCGGCGCACGTCCAGCCGGGTGGCTGTGGAGGCGTAGCTGCTGGCCTGCCGGTTGTTGGCGGTGCCGCGCAGGAAGCCGGCGAGGAACCAGGGGTCGAGCGCCGTGCCGTCGGGACGCAGGAGCACGAGGTTGCGCCCGAGGGCCGCGCCCGCCGTGGCGGCGTCGATCACACGCGCCACCGAACCGCCGCCGAGCACCGGTACGACGACGTCGCCCGGCTCGGTCAGTACGGCCTCCTCCTCGGTCTCCGGAAGCGTGCCCGAGGGTGCCGAGCCGGCGAGGACGTCATGGTCGGTGAGGACGGGCACGCGCGCGGGGCCGCCGTTCCCGCCGGTGCGCATCACCAGGGCGCCCCCGCGCGCGAGTTCGCCGACGGTGGTGAGGGGCCAGCGCGCGGCCGGTGCCGGGTCGGCGGGGGGCGGGGTGAGGTCGGCGGTCAGCCGCAGGGTCGCGCCGAGACGCTCACGCACCGCGCTCAGCTGTTCCGCGCCGTCGGCGACGGCCGGCGGCGGCAGATGCCGGGCGGGGGCCAGGTCCACGTCGTCGTCGAGGAGTTCGATGACGGGCACGGAACGGGCGAGACCGGGCCGATCGTCCAGCCGGCCCGCGCGCGCGAAGGCACGCCAGGCGTCCAGGACCGCGTCCCTCACCGCCGCCCAGTCCGGGCCGCCCCGGCCCTCGGCGGCGAACTTCCCGCTGTCGACGAGCAGCACCTCCGGCGTCGCCGGCGTCCGGTCGGGCCGGCGCAGCACCCACACGTGCAGCGGGATGTTGTACGGCGGTGCCGCGCCGACCGGCAGCGCGACCACGGCCCGGAGCGTGCCCCGGCGCAGCAGGTCGGCGCGGATGCGGCGCCCGGAACGCCGGGAGGCCGCGGCCGGCGGCATGAGCAGGACGGCGGTGCCGCCGTCGGTCAGCCGGGCCAGCGCGTGCTGCACCCAGGCCAGCTCGGACTCGGTGCGTGCGGGGAAGCCGTACTCCCAGCGGGGGTCGTAGGCGAGTTCGTCGTGGCCCCAGTTGCGCTCGTTGAACGGCGGGTGGCACAGGACCGCGTCGGCGCGCAGGCCCGGCCGGGCGTCGGCACGCAGGGAGTCGCCGACGGCCGCGCGTACGTCGGCCCGCGAGTGCAGCGCCAGCCGCAGTGCGGTGAGCGCGGCGAGGTCGGGGGCACCGTCCTGCGCGTACAGCTCCTGCCCGGGGCGGGGGTCGACCGCGCGCAGCAGGGCGCCGGTGCCGCAGGCCGGGTCCAGGACGCTGCGGGCCGGCCCGGCGAGGTCGGCCATGAGCCCGGCGAGGTCGGCCGGGGTGAGCGTGTACTGGCGGGGGTTGGCGTCCAGGTGCCGGCCCAGCAGGAACTCGAACGCCTGCCGCGCCCCCAGATCGGCGGCCAGCTCGGCGGCACCGCGCAGGAGGGGGACGGAGGGGAGGAGCTGGGGGCCGGTGGGGGTGCGCAGGGCGTTCACGGCGGGTGTGACCGTGGAGGCGTTCACAGGCTCCGGCGCTGCGGGGGCGTTCACGGCGGGCGCGGCTGCGCGGGCGTTCACGGCGGGCGCGGCTGCCGGAGCGCTCCCGGGCTGCGTGGGAGCGGGGGTGTTCACGCTTGGCGTGGGCGCCTGCGTGTTCGCCGTTCGGCCTGCCGGTGAGGAGTTCACGTCCGCGCTCGCGGGTGCCGCGTTCACAGCGGGCGCGGGGGACGGCATGTTCACAGTCGGCACCGAGTGCGGTGCGTTCACAGCACTTGCGTCCGGCGCGCTGTTCACAGCCTGTGGGCCGTCGACGGCATTCACGGCCGATGAGGTGCTCGCGGGACGGCCGCCGTGGACCGCGCGGCCGGCTGCGTCACCGAAACGCGGCGTCAGCACCTGGTCCAGCGCGCCGGGCAGGATCGCGGCCAGCCGTTCGTCGGAACCGGCGACGGCGTCGAGCCAGACGGTGGGCCGCTCATGGATCAGCAGCAGTACGCAGCCGGCGTGCACCAGGGCCGTCAACGGGCCCTCGGGATGACCAACGAGCTGCTGCCAGACGCGTTCCCGCAGCGGGACCTCGGCGAGTTTGCCCTGCTTGCGCAGCCATGCCTCGACCTCGGCCAGTGCGAAGGAGGGGCTGGTCTCCGTGCCGCCGACCGGCTTGGGGAAGTCGGCGTGCCGACGGCGCCAGTTGCTGACGGCGGCACGGCCCACTCCGGCGAGCCGCGCGATCCCGGCCGCGGTCACCTCTGTCGCGTTGTCCTGCACCGGCCCCGCTCCCCTCGTCCTGTGTGCGCCGAGCATACCGGCGTACTTGTGATCCCGGCATTCACGGCCGTGTACACACTGAATTGCGTGAACCGTGTTGACTCGGTTCACAGGCTCTGTTCTTATTGACCCAGCGAACGAGCGGTCACCGGAGGGGGCGGCCGCCGCTTTGGGGAGGGATTCGCCATGGGCATGAAGGCCAAGGTCGCGCTGGGCGCCGTCGTGGGGATCGTCGTCATCGGTGCCGTGTCCGCGAACGCCGGCAACGACGGCAAGGACGGCGGTTCCGGCGGCAGCGGCTCGGGCTCTTCGGCCTCCGCCGGGCAGCACACCGACGGCAAGAAGCTCTCGGGGGGCGCGAAGGCGGCCGAGAAGAAGGCCGCCTTCGACGGCGACGGGGAGTACCAGGTCGGTTCCGACGTGAAGCCGGGCACGTACCGCACGACCGGCAACACCGACGACATGTGCTACTGGGAGCGCGCCAAGGACGCCAAGGGCGAGATGGACTCGCTGCTGGCCAACGACAACGTCAGCGGCACGAGTTACGTGACCATCAAGGCCACCGACAAGCTGTTCAAGTCCAGCGGCTGCGCGGACTGGGAGGCCGTCGACCCGAAGGCGAAGGGCAAGCCCGCCTCCTCGATGGACGGCGACGGGGGCATGTTCAGGGTCGGCACGGACATCGCGCCGGGCACCTACCGGTCCACCGGCAATGCCGACGACTCCTGCTACTGGGAGCGCACGAGGGACGCCGAGCACGGGCTGAACTCGATCATCGCGAACAACAACGTGACCGGCAGCGCCGTCGTGACCATCAGCGCGACGGACGCCTACTTCAAGTCGGCCGGCTGCGGCGACTGGAAGAAGGCCTGAGCGCGCAGGCCACCGTCGGGACACGGTGAGGCGCCCGGCCCCCGCGCCGGGCGCCCCGGACCGCCCCGCCCCGACTCGCGCATGCCGCCGGCCCGGTCCCACCGCACCGGCCGCGGCGCACGCTCCACCGACCGAGGCACCGCCCGCCGCACCGCCGTCCGCACCACCCGCTACCCGGCACACCGCACCGTCCGATCCACCACTGGCTCCACCACTCGCTCCATCACCCGGGCCTCCGCTCACCGCACCACTCACGCCGCCACGCCGTGGGGCTCGCGCTCCCGGCCACCGGGTCGCTGCCCACCGCACGCACGGTGGCGGCACCGCTCAACCGCTCATCACTTCTCTCAACAAGGAATTGCCATGCGCCGTACCGCACTTGCCGCCCTCTGTCTCGCCGCCGCGGCCACCGCGGGACTCACCGGCTGTCTGCCGGGGCAGGACTCGGCGGACAGCAAGCCGAAGGGCCCGTTCGCCGGGCTGAGCGGCGGCCAGATCGCCGATCGGGCCGTCAAGGCCACCAAGGCGGCCTCCTCGCTGCGGATGAAGGGCGAGGTCACCGACGACGAGAGCAAGGGCACCATCAAGATCGACCTGGCGCTCGACAAGAAGGGCGAGTGCGCCGGCACGATGAGCATGGGCGGCCAGGGCAAGGCCGATCTGATCAAGACGGGCGACACCGTCTACATGAAGTACGACGAGGCGTTCCTGCGCGCCCAGAGCAAGGGCGAGTCCAAGGCCGGCACGGACGCCGCGGTGGCGATGCTGGCGGGCAAGTGGTCCAAGATGTCCCTGAAGGGGCAGGACGCCAAGGACATGGCGAGCCTGTGCGACCTGGACTCGGTGCTCGGCGGGATGGACGACACCGGCAACGGCACCACCGCCCGCGGGAAGACCACCGAGTCCGACGGGACGCCGGTGATCACGCTGCACGAGAAGGACGGCAAGGACCGGTACACCGCGTACGTGGCGACCGAGGGCAAGCCGTACCTGGTGCGTATCGACAAGACCTCCGGCACCGACGGGCCGCAGCACCTGTCCTTCACCGACTACGGCAAGCCGGTCCCGGCGCAGAAGCCCGCCGGTGACGTCATCGACCTGGACGCGCTGGGCGGCTGACGCCCGGCCCGGCGCAGGGTCACAGCGGGTGGCCCTGCGCCGGGCTCGACGCAGGCGGCATGCCCGCGCTCCGGTTCGCAGCGGACCTGGACCGGCGTGCCGGGCGTTGTCAGTGCGCCCGGAAGCGCTTCGGTGCCTCGGTCGGGTTGCCGCCCGAGGGGAGCTTCTGCTTCGGGCAGGTGGCGAGGACCTTCTTCATGGCGGTCTTCTCGGCGGCGGTGACCCACAGGCCGTACTTCTTCTTGACCGCCACCTGGGCGGCGACGTAGGTGCAGCGGTAGGTCTTGTTCGGCGGGAGCCAGGTGGCCGTGTCGCCGTCTCCCTTGCCGCGGTTGGTGCTCGCGTCGACGGCGATGAGGTTGAGGGGGTCGTTGGCGAGGGCTATCCGCTTGCTGGGGGCCCAGTACTTGGCCCCCTTCTGCCAGGCGTCCGACAGGGCGACGACGTGGTCGATGTCGACCTGGCTGCGGCCGCGCCGGTAGGTGATCTCCTTGCCGGAGTACGGGTCCGGGTCGAGCAGGCCGTAGGTGACCTTGCAGGTGCCGCCGGTGTACCTCACCTCCTTCAGGTCGCGCTTGAGGATGTCGTCGCGGGTGTCGCAGGAGTTGGAGTCGGTGTCCGCCCAGGCGGTGCCGAACCGCTCGCGGTCGTAACCGGTCTTCGGCGCACGCCCCTTGACGGTGAGTGAGTCGGCGGCCTTCAGGGCCGCGCCTCCGCCGCCCGTCTCCTCGGGGCCGGACGCCCCGCCGGTCTGCTCGACCTTGCAGCCGGTCACGGCGACCAGCACGGCCACGGCTGTGACCGCCCCGCCCCTCAGACGCGTCACGGTGCGCCCTCCTTGCTCGCCCTGTCCGCCCCTCGGCCGGCGGCGGATCGTTCCGTCCCACGGTAACCGCCCTTCCGTTGACGGAGGATGGGGCGCAATGGGGTGATTGGCGGGCAAGGCGGGCCCTGGTGGCGTCACCTGACGTCGCGACGGGGGAGCACGGCTGCCGGCTGCGTGCGCCCGCTCACACCTTGCCTATGCCGAGGGTGGATTCCGAGGGGAGCAGTCCGGTGGACAGGACGGCGACCCAGTAGTCGCCGAGGAGTTCGGTGAGGCGGTCGACGCCGGTCCTGCCGAGGGTCTGCCAGGGGGCGGCGGCAAGACGGTCGGTGTCCTCCTCCACGCGTCGGCGCAGGGCGAGGCCCTCCTGCGTGGCCGTACCGTCCGGGGTGAGGAGCCCGCGGCCGGCCAGGCGGGCACCGGCGGCCGACCACTGCTCGGGACGCCAGCCGCGGCTCTCGAACCGCTCGGCGGAGGCGGCACCGATCGCGGCGAAGGAGACCAGGGACTCGACGGGGTCGAGGTCCGCGAGGAGCAGGGCGGCGAGATGGCCGTCACCCCGGTGTTCACGCAGGATCGTGGCGGCGTGCCACAACTGCAGGTGCGGGGCCTCGGGCCAGGCCAGTGCGGCGTTGGCCGCGGCGAGCGGGCGGCCCGCCGTGCCGGCCGCCTCGGCCGCGCGCCGGGCGAGGGCGGCGGCCTCGGCCAGTTCGGGGCGGTCGACCCGGTCGCCCAGGATCGCGCGGTAGGCCCGGTCGATGCCGCGCAGGCGCGCGTCCAGCACCTGCTGCGGACTCGCGACGTCCCAGGCGCGTTCGATGTGTTCGGCGACCATGTGCGGCGCGAAGCTGTAGAAGGCGGAGGTCACCCGCTCCGGTCCGGCCGCACCCAACGGGGCCGCGCGCAGCGGGAAGTAGCTCGGCCAGCGGTCGGTCGGGGCGTAGCCCAGTGCGGCCGACTCCTCGAAGACCTCGGGCGCGTAGTACAGCAGCGCGTGCAACGGCTCCAGCAGGTGCCACAACTGGCGGGCCCGCGCCGCCGGCACCGCCTCCGCGCCCACGGCCGCACCCGCGGCCGTCACCCCTGTCGCCGTCCCCTTGCCGGTCCGCTCGGACATGACGCGTCTCCTCCCCCGTGTGCGACCCGTTCGGCCACACCTGAACTTGACACTGACTAGATTGCCGGGCGCGGCCGAACTTGTCAATGCCTAGATTTGGCGTACGCTGCTTGCCATGAGTCCCGCGAAGTCCCCGGCCGCGTCGCAGCGGTCGTACCACCACGGTGATCTGCGCCGTGCCGTACTCACGGCCGCGCTGGAGGTCATCGCGGCCGACGGCCCCTCGGCCCTGAGCCTGCGCGATCTGGCGCGCCGGGCCGGGGTCTCGCACGCGGCGCCCGCGCACCACTTCAAGGACCGCGCCGGGCTCCTCACCGCGATCGCCGCCGAGGGCTACGGCCTTCTGGCACAGGCGCTCGCGGACGCCCGCGACCTTCGGGAGGCGGGCGTGCGCTACGTGCGCTTCGCCCGCGAACACCCGGCGCACTTCGAGGTGATGTTCACCCCCGGGCTGCTGCGCGGGGACGACCTGGAGCTCTCCACCGCCCGGGCGCTGGCCGCCGACGCCCTGCGCACGGCGGTCTCCGCGGTCGATCCCGGCGACCGCGGCCAGGACGCCGGCCTGGCCGGGGTGGCCGCCTGGTCCCTGGCCCATGGCTTCGCCACGCTGCTGCTCGGCCGCAATCTGGACACGGCCGTCGGCGACCGGGACCCGGAAGAGGTGTTCCACACGCTGGCGGGCATGCTGTTCCACTCGGCCGGCCCGGACCAGCGCCAGGGCTGACCGGCCGGCGCCAGGCGCCGGCGTCGGCCGCCCGGTGGCCGGAGGACGGTACGGTCCCGCCCTCCGGCCGCCTCCCTACGACCCCAGCACGGAGGCCAGGAACTCCCCGACCCAGCCGAGCAGTTCGCGTCCGACCAGCGGCTTGCCGCCGACCTTCGCGGTCTTCGGGCGCGGCACCAGCACCTGGTGCGCGGTCGGCTTGATGACCGTGCCCGGGTAGAGCCGCTTGAGCCGCAGTTCCTGCGACTCGCGCAACTCCACCGGCGCGAAGCGGATGTTCGTGCCCTGGAGGACGATCTCGCCGACGCCGCACGCGCGCGCGAGCATCCGCAGCCCGGCCACCAGCAGCAGGTTCTCCACCGGTTCGGGCAGCTTGCCGTAGCGGTCGGTGAGTTCCTCGCGGACGGCCTTGACGTCCTCCTCGGAGTTCGCGGAGGCGATGGCCCGGTAGGCCTGCAGTCGCAGCCGCTCGCCGGGGGCGTAGTCGTGCGGGACGTGCGCGTCGACGGGCAGCTCGATCTTGACCTCGAGCGGAGCCTCCTCCTCGGCCTCGCCGGTCTCCAGCTGACGCCGGTAGTCGGCGACGGCCTCGCCGACCATGCGGACGTACAGATCGAAGCCGACGCCCGCGATGTGCCCGGACTGCTCGCCGCCGAGCAGGTTTCCGGCGCCGCGGATCTCCAGGTCCTTCATCGCGACGTACATGCCCGCGCCCATCTCCGTGTGCTGGGCGATGGTCGCGAGGCGTTCGTGCGCGGTCTCGGTGAGCGGCTTCTCCGGCGGGTAGAGGAAGTAGGCGTAACCGCGCTCCCGGCCCCGGCCGACGCGACCGCGCAGCTGGTGCAGCTGGGACAGGCCGAAGTTGTCGCCGCGCTCCACGATCAGGGTGTTGGCGTTGGAGATGTCGATGCCGGACTCGACGATCGTGGTGGACACCAGGACGTCGAACTTCTTCTCCCAGAAGTCGACGACCACCTGCTCCAGCGCGGACTCCGACATCTGGCCGTGGGCGGTCGCGATGCGCGCCTCGGGGACGATCTCGCGCAGGCGCGCCGCCGCGCGGTCGATGGACTCGACCCGGTTGTGGATGTAGAAGACCTGGCCCTCGCGCAGCAGTTCACGGCGGATGGCGGCGCCGATCTGCCTCTCCTCGTACGGCCCGACGAAGGTCAGCACCGGGTGCCGCTCCTCGGGGGGCGTGGTGATCGTGGACATCTCGCGGATGCCGGTGACCGCCATCTCCAGGGTGCGCGGGATGGGCGTGGCCGACATGGTCAGCACGTCGACGTTGGCGCGGAGCTTCTTCAGCTGCTCCTTGTGCTCGACGCCGAAGCGCTGTTCCTCGTCGACGATGACCAGGCCCAGGTCCTTGAACTTGGTCTCGGAGGAGAACAGCCGATGGGTGCCGATGACGACGTCGACCGCGCCGTCCTTCAGGCCCTCCAGGACGCCCTTGGCCTCGGTGTCGGTCTGGAAGCGGGAGAGGGCCTTCACGTTCACCGGGAACTGCCCGTACCGCTCGGAGAAGGTGCCGAAGTGCTGCTGCACCAGCAGGGTGGTGGGCACGAGGACGGCGACCTGCTTGCCGTCCTGCACGGCCTTGAAGGCGGCCCGTACGGCGATCTCGGTCTTGCCGTAGCCGACGTCGCCGCAGATCAGACGGTCCATGGGGACGGACTTCTCCATGTCCTCCTTGACCTCGGCGATGGTGGTGAGCTGGTCGGGGGTCTCCGCGTAGGGGAAGGCGTCCTCCAGCTCGCGCTGCCACGGTGTGTCGCCGCCGAAGGCGTGGCCGGGGGCGGCCATCCGCGCGCTGTACAGCTTGATCAGGTCGGCGGCGATCTCCTTGACGGCCTTCTTCGCGCGGGCCTTGGTCTTGGTCCAGTCCGCGCCGCCCAGGCGGTGCAGGGTGGGGGCCTCGCCGCCGACGTACTTGGTGATCTGCTCCAGCTGGTCGGTGGGGATGTAGAGGCGGTCGCCGGGCTGGCCGCGCTTGGCGGGCGCGTACTCGACGACCAGGTACTCGCGGGTGGCGCCCTGCACGGTGCGCTGCACCATCTCGATGTAGCGGCCGACTCCGTGCTGTTCGTGGACGATGTAGTCGCCCGGCTCCAGGGTGAGCGGGTCGATGGTCTTGCGGCGGCGGGCCGGCATGCGGGCGCCGTCCTTGCTGGCGGTGCGCTGCCCGGACAGGTCGGTCTCGGTGAGCACGGCGAGCTTGAGCGCCGGGTCCACGAAGCCGTACTCGACGCAGCCGCAGGAGACGTGCACCACGGAGGGGCTCAGGGCGTCGAGGTCGGCGTCCAGGCGGGCGGCGATGCCCTCGCCGCCGAGGACCTCCACGGTACGGGCGGCGGGCCCGTGGCCCTCGGTGACGAAGACCGTGCGCCAGCCGTCGGCGAGCCAGCCCTTGGTGTCGGCGAGGGCCCGCGCGGTGTCGCCGCGGTAGGTCTCGGGGGCGTGCATGCCGAGTCTGAGGGTGTCCCCGTCGAGGACGTCCGGTTCGAGGTCCGCCGCGAACGGCGACACCGACCACCACATCATGTCCAGGTCGCGCGCGCGGTCGCGGACGTCGGCGATGGACCACAGGGAGGCCGCGTCGACGTCGATGGGTGCCTCGCCGCCGCCCGCGGTGGCCGCCCAGGAGGCCTGCAGGAACTCCTGGGAGGTGGCGACCAGGTCGGCGGCGCGCGTGCGGACCCGCTCCGGGTCGCAGACGACGGCCATGGCGCCCTTGGGCAGGACGTCGATCAGCAGCTCCATGTCGTCGACGAGGACGGGGGCGAGGGACTCCATGCCCTCGACGGCGATGCCCTCGGCGATCTTGTTCAGCAGTTCGCCGAGCTCGGGGTGCTCCTCGGCGAGGGCACGCGCGCGTGCCCGGACGTCCTCGGTCAGCAGCAGTTCGCGGCAGGGCGGGGCCCACAGGCCGTGCTCGGCGACTTCGAGAGAGCGCTGGTCGGCGACCTTGAAGTAGCGGATCTCCTCGACGTCGTCGCCCCAGAACTCGATGCGCAGGGGGTGTTCCTCAGTGGGCGGGAACACGTCGAGGATGCCGCCGCGCACGGCGAACTCGCCGCGCTTCTCGACGAGCTCCACGCGCGCGTAGGCGGCGGCCGCGAGGGCTTCGACGACGTCGTTCAGGTCGGCGTTCTGTCCGGCGCGCAGGGATACCGGTTCCAGGTCGCCGAGGCCCTTGACCTGCGGCTGGAGGACGGAGCGCACGGGCGCCACGACCACGGAGACCGGGCCGGTCTCGGGGTCGTCGGGGCGGGGGTGGGCGAGGCGGCGCAGCACGGCGAGGCGGCGGCCCACGGTGTCGCTGCGGGGGCTGAGCCGCTCGTGCGGGAGGGTCTCCCAGGAGGGGTACTCCACGACGCCCTCGGGGGGCAGCAGCGAGCGCAGGGCCGCCGCGAGGTCCTCGGCCTCCCGGCCGGTCGCCGTCACGGCCAGCACCGGGCGGGCGGCCTCGCGGGCCAGGGCGGCGATCGCGAAGGGGCGGGCCGCCGGGGGGCCGACGAGGTCGACGTGCATGCGGTTGCCGTCCGCGGCGGCCTTGATCGCTTCCGCGAGAGCGGTGTCCTTGACGACGGCGTCGAGCAGACCGTGCAGACTCATGGAGGGTTTTTTCCGTCCCGATGGGTGGGCAACACGAACGACCCGACACGTGTGACGGCCGGGGTTGTCCAGCGTACGACTCCGTCGGCGTTGCCGTCGGAGCCTGTGGACAACTCCGCCGTCGGGTGGCAGGTGCCCGGCCGGGTGGAAGGCCCCACGACGGCCGAAAACCCGGTGCCGGGAAGTCCTGGCTGGACTTCCCGGCACCGGGCACTCCCCCGCAACCCCCGTGTGCGGTGGTCGTCGGCTCGCGCGGCTACTCCGTCGCGATCGCGTTCAGCACGTTCATCCGTCCCGCCCGGAAGGCCGGGATCAGCGCGGCGAACAGTCCCACGAAGGCCGAGCCGACGAAGACGGCGATGATCGTCGGCCACGGGATCTCCAGGACCTTCAGGCCCTGGAGGGCCAGGAGCTTCTGCGCGGTCGCGCCCCAGCCCATGCCCAGTCCGAGGCCGAGCAGGGCGCCGAAGACGGCGATCACGACGGACTCCAGGCGGATCATGCGGCGCAGCTGGCGGCGGGAGAGGCCGATGGCCCGCATGAGGCCGATCTCCCGGGTCCGCTCGACGACCGAGAGGGCCAGGGTGTTCACCACACCGAGGACCGCGACGATGATCGCGAGCGCCAGCAGGCCGTAGATCATGTTGAGCAGCTGGCCGATCTGGTCCTTCAGCGCCTTCTTGTAGTCGGTCTGGTCGCGGACGGTCAGCTCGGGGTAGTCGTGCAGCGCGGTCTTGAGCGCCTTGTAGGCGGCGGCCTGCTGCCCGTCCTCGGCGGAGGCGAAGAGCAGCTGGTTGAGCGGCATCCGACCGGCGGGGACGTACTTGGCCATGGTGGCGACGGAGGTGTACATCGCACCCTTGTCGATGACGGTGTCGTCGCTGGTGATCGCCCGTACGGTCAGGTGGGCGGCGGTGGTGCCGTTCTGGAAGGCGACGGTGATCCGGGAGCCGAGGTGGATGCCGTGGTCCTCGGCGAACTTCTCGTGGACCGACATCGAGTCGGGCAGGTAAGCGTCCTTGAGGTCGCCGGCGACCGTCTTGGTCCGCAGGTCGGTCGCGTAGGACGGGTCCGCCCCCGTGATGTCGGTCTTCTCCAGGGTCTTGCCGTCCGGGGTGGTGAAGGCGGCGCTGGTCGGCCGGTACTCGGTGACCCGCGCGAGGCCCGGGACGGACTTGACGGCCGCGACCTCGTCCGCCTTGATCAGCTGCTCGTTGTCGGGCGAGATGATGAAGTCGGTGCCGACGGTCTTGTCGAGCTGGTCGGTGGCGGAGGCCACCATGGAGGAGCCGACGACGGACAGGCAGGCCACCAGGGCCAGGCCGATCATGAGGGCGGCGCCGGTCGCGCCGGTGCGGCGCGGGTTGCGCAGGGCGTTGCGCTCGGCCATCCGTCCGACGGGGCCGAAGATCCGCAGGATGACCACGCCGAGGACGCGCACCAGGCCGCCGGCGAGGACCGGGCCGATGACGACGAAGCCGATCAGTGTCAGCACCACGCCGAGGCCCAGCCAGCCCGAGCCGGTCGTGGCCTTGTCCGCGGTGGCGGCGACGTACAGGCTCCAGCCGCCGGCGCCGGTGAGGACCAGTCCGACGACCGCGCGGACGATGCCGGCCTTGGCGTCGGCGGGGGTGCCGGCGTCGCGCAGGGCGGCCATCGGGGAGATCTTGCCGGCGCGGCGGGCGGGCAGGTAGGCGGCGAGGACGGTGACGACCACGCCGAGGAGCAGGCCGAGCGCCGGGGTCGTCCAGGCCACCGTCAGGTCGTCGGTGGACAGGTGCATGCCCATCTGGCCCATGAGCTTCATGAGGCCGACCGCGATGCCGACGCCGGCGGCGACGCCGAGGGCGGAGCCGATCACGCCGAGGAGCAGGGCCTCGAGCAGCACGGAGCGGTTGACCTGTTTGCGGGAGGAGCCGATGGCGCGCATCAGGCCGATCTCCCGGGTGCGCTGGGCGACCAGCATGGAGAAAGTGTTGATGATCAGGAAGATGCCGACCAGGAAGGCGATACCGGCGAAGCCGAGCATCGCGTACTTCATGACGTTCAGGAAGCTCTGGACGCTCTTCTGGTTGGCGTCGGCGACCTCCTTGGCGGTCTGCACCTTGTAGGCGTGTCCGAGGGCGGCGAGCACGTCCTTCTTCAGCTGCGCGTCGCTCACGCCCTGGGCGGCGGTGACGTTGACGTTGGTGTAGACGCCGCTCTCGCCGACGAGGGCCCGCTGGGCGGTCTTGGTGTCCAGGTAGAAGATGGCCGCGCCGGGGTTGGTGACCTTGAAGGCGGCGATGCCGGAGACGCGCGCGTGCCGGGTGCCGACGGCCGAGATCAGGCCGATGTCGTCGCCGAGCTTCAGGTGGTGCTTGTCGGCGGTGTCGGCGTCGACCATCACCTCGTCCGGGCCCTTGGGCGCCGCTCCGGTGGTGATCTTCATGGTGCGGGCGTCGTTGCCGTTCCAGCTGCCGACGATGGTGGGCGCGCCGCTGCTGGGCGACAGCTTGTCCTTGTCGCCGTCCACGACGGTGACGGAGGTGGAGAACACGGTGCCCTCTGCCGACTTCACGCCGTGGGCGTCGCGGATCTTGCCGATCACGGAGGCCGGGATCACCGGCGGCTTGCCGGTGCGGGAGGTGGTCTGGCCGGTGTCGGAGGAGCCCTTGGCGCTGACCGTCACGTCCGAGGCGGTGGCCTGGAACAGCTTGTCGAAGGTGGTGTTCATCGTGTCGGTGAACACGAGGGTGCCGCAGACGAAGGCCACCGAGAGCAGCACGGCGACCGCCGACAGCGCCATGCGGCCCTTGTGCGCGAAGAAGTTGCGCATCGAGGTCTTCAGGACGGTCATGACGTACGCCCCCGGGCGTCGAAGTCCTTCATGCGGTCGAGGACCTGTTCGGCCGTCGGCTGGTACATCTCGTCGACGATGCGGCCGTCGGCGAGGTAGAGCACACGGTCGGCGTAGGAGGCGGCCACGGGGTCGTGGGTGACCATCACGATGGTCTGGCCGAGTTCGTCCACGGAGCGGCGCAGGAAGCCCAGCACCTCGGCGCCGGCGCGCGAGTCGAGGTTTCCGGTCGGCTCGTCACCGAAGATGATCTCCGGCCGGGCGGCGAGGGCGCGGGCCACGGCGACGCGCTGCTGCTGGCCGCCGGATAGCTGGGTGGGCCGGTGCTTGAGCCGTCCGGCGAGCCCGACGGTCTCCACGACCCGGTCCAGCCAGGCCCTGTCCGGCTTGCGGCCGGCGATGTCCATGGGCAGCGTGATGTTCTCCAGCGCGTTCAGCGTCGGCAGCAGGTTGAACGCCTGGAAGATGAACCCGATCCGGTCCCGGCGCAGCTGCGTGAGCTTCTTGTCCTTCAGGCCGGTGATCTCGGTCTCGTCCAGGTAGATCTGACCGCTCGTCACGGTGTCCAGGCCGGCGAGGCAGTGCATCAGGGTGGACTTGCCGGACCCCGAGGGGCCCATGATCGCGGTGAACTGGCCGCGGGCGATGTCCACGTCCACGTGGTCCAGGGCGACGACACGGGTCTCGCCGGACCCGTACGCCTTCACGACCTGCCGCGCTCGCGCGGCAACGGCCGTACGCCCTCCAGTGCCCCCGTGCCTGGGAATGGTCACAGCCGATGTCACGTAAGTCTCCTATGTCGAATGGCAGGTGCGTGGCTCGGTGCTCCGGTGTGCCGAAGCGTCGTCCTGGGTACGTCGATGAGTCTCTCGGCCGGCGGGGGTGCCGCGCGCTGGTGCGGAGCCCCCTCTTTCCGGGGGGAAAACCCCACCCCCACCGGTACGGCCGACCGCCCCCCTGCGGCATAAAGCCAGGTTAAGGACCGCACCCGCACCGGCTCGTCCTCCGCCGGGACGAACCCTCCCCGAGCCGTAGTAAGGAGGTGCCCCTAGGGGTCCTCCACCGCCGGGTGGAGGCGGACTCGGGGTCGTCTCCACCCTTCGGTGCGGCAAGCCTCCACCCTCCCGTCGCGTCAGGGTCAAGTCGCGGGCCGCGTGGGAAGCTGTCGTACCGGAAACGGATGCAAGGGGCACGCGACTCGGCCCCGCGGGCGGGCAGGGGGGTACACGGTGGGGAGCACGACACCCGCGATACGCGGCGGCGCGGCCCGGCGGCCGGACACCCGGCGACGCGGAGCGGTCGTCGCCGCGCTGATGCTGGCGATGGCACTGGCGGCGCTCGACTCGACCGTCGTCTCCACGGCGGTACCGCAGATCGTCGGTGACCTCGGCGGCTTCTCCGTCTTCTCCTGGCTGTTCTCCGGCTATCTGCTGGCGGTGACCGTCTCGCTCCCCGTGTACGGCAAGCTGTCCGACACCTTCGGCCGCAAGCCGGTGCTGGTGGTGGGCGCGGCGGTGTTCCTGCTGGGTTCGCTGCTGTGCGCGGCGGCCTGGAACATGGGGGCGCTGATCGCGTTCCGGATCGTGCAGGGTCTGGGCGGCGGCGCGCTGCAGGGCACCGTGCAGACGCTGGCCGCCGACCTGTATCCGCTGGCGGAGCGCCCGAAGATCCAGTCCAGGCTGTCCACGGTGTGGGCGGTGTCCGCGGTCGCCGGGCCCGGGCTCGGCGGGGTGCTCGCGGCGTACGCCGACTGGCGCTGGATCTTCCTGGTCAACCTGCCGATCGGCGCGGCCGCGCTGTGGCTGGTCGTGCGTCATCTGCACGAGCCGGAACGGCGGAGGGCGCCCCGCGCGCGCGTGGACTGGGCGGGCGCGCTGGCCGTGTTCGCGTGCGGCGGGGTGCTGCTGACCGCGCTGGTGCAGGGCGGGGTCGCGTGGCCGTGGCTGTCCGCACCGTCGTTGGCGTTGTTCGGGACGGGCCTGGCGCTGGCCGGCGTCGTGGTGGCGGTGGAGCGGCGGGCCGCCGAGCCGATCATCCCGGGGTGGGTGTGGCGGCGGCGGACGATCGCCGCCGTCAATCTGGCGCTCGGCGCGCTGGGGCTGCTGATGGTGGCGCCGGCGGTGTTCCTGCCGACGTACGCGCAGTCGGTGCTCGGACTCGCGCCGGTGGCGGCCGGGTTCGTGCTGTCGGTGTGGACGCTCAGCTGGCCGCTGTCGGCGGCGCTCAGCCAGCACGTCTACCGGCGCATCGGCTTCCGGGACACCGCGCTGACCGGCATCGGACTCGCGGCGCTGATCCTGTGCGCGTTCCCGTTCCTGCCGTATCCGGGGTCGTGGTGGCAGCCGACGCTGCTGATGCTGCTGCTGGGCGGGGCGCTGGGACTGTTCCAGCTGCCCCTGATCGTGGGGGTGCAGTCGACGGTCGGCTGGTCGGAGCGGGGCACCACGACCGCGTCGGTGCTGTTCTGCCGGCAGACCGGGCAGACCGTGGGCGCGTCCCTGTTCGGCGCCGTCGCCAACGGCGTGCTGGCCGCGCGGCTCGGCGGCGCGGGGGACCTGGACTCCGTCACGCGCGCGTGGGACGCGGGAACGGCACCGGAGGCGACCCGGCGGGCCATCGCCGAGGCGGTGCACGCGGTGTACCTCGGCGCGGCCTGCGCGGCGGTGCTGGCGTTCCTGGTGCTGCTGCTGGTGGCACCGCGCAGGTTCCCGGTCCTCGACGACTGAGACCGGGGCGGCCGAGACGACCGGTGCCACCGGGGCGACCGGGGCGATGGGCGTTCCCGCAGGTTAACGTCGGTAACACCCCTCTCCCGCACCCGTATTCGTGCAGTAAGCGCATACCGACTGGCCAGTTTGGCAAAAACGCCGCGCGACGCGCGACGCGCGAGTAGCGTGCGTGGCTCCGCTCCCCACCTCCCTGCGGTCCGCCGCCACGGACCCGAGCCATGCAAGGAGCCCCGGGATGTCCTACGACCCGCCGCACCCGTCGTACACCTACCCCTGGCAGCCCGCCCCGCCCGAACCGCCCCGCCCCGCCCGACCGGCCCGCGAAACCCTCGGCCACCACAGTGATCTGCGCCTGCTGCGCAGCGCCTACCGCTGGCAGCGGCGCACCGCCACGCTCACCGCGCTCGGCTACTTCACCCTGTTCCTGGTCCTGTCCGCCTGCGCGCCCGGCGTCATGACGAGCACGGTCGCCGACGGCATCCCCGCCGGCCTCCTGCTCGCCCTCCTCCAACTCCCCGTCACCTGGCTGGCGATCGCCCTGTACGAGCACACGGCACGCCGGCAGGTCGACCCGCTCGCGGACCGCATCCGCAAGCAGGCCGAACTGGACGCACGGCGAGGAGCGATGCGATGACCATCGCCGCAAGCTCCCCCGCCGGCCCGGGTTTCACCGGTTTCAGCGGCTCCGGCCAGGCCATGTCCCTGGTGGCCTTCTCCACCGTCGCCACGATGACCCTGCTGCTGTGCGTGATGACCGGCCCCGACCGCGACGACCTCGACGAGTTCTACACCGGCTACGGCTCCCTGTCCCCGCTGCGCAACGGCCTCGCCATCGCCGGCGACTACATCTCCGCCGCCACCGTCCTCGGCACCGGCGGGGTGATCGCCCTGTGCGGGTACGACGGGGTCGTCCTCGCCCTCAGCACGGCCCTGTCGCTGATGCTGCTGATGTTCCTGCTGGCCGAACCGCTGCGCAACGCGGGCCGGTTCACCATGGGCGACGCGCTGGCCCGCCGGCTGCCCGGCCGCAGTGTGCGCATCACGGTGTGCGCCGTGACGATCGCCGCGCTGCTGCCGCTGATGCTGGTCCAACTGGCCGGCACCGGGCAGCTGATGGCGTTCATCCTGGGGTTCACCAACGAGTCCCTGAAGACCGGCTGTGTGGTGGGCCTCGGCGCCCTGATGATCGCCTACGCCGCGATCGGCGGCATGAAGGGCACCGCGCTCATCCAGATCTTCAAGATCGTGATGCTGGTCGGATCCGGCGCCGTGATCGCCCTGCTGATCCTGCGCCGCTTCGACTGGGACCCCGGCGCCCTGTTCACCGCGGCCTCGCGGCAGAGCGGGGCCGGGCCGGCCTTCCTGCACTCCGGGCTCGAGTTCGGGTCAGGGGGCCGCTCCCGCCTCGACATGATCGCCTCGGAGCTGACCGTGGTGCTCGGCGGCGCCTGCCTGCCGCACATCACCATGCGCATGTACACCGCCTCCAGCGCCCGCCAGGTACGCCGCTCGATGTCCTGGGCGGTGTCCATCGTCGCCCTCTTCGTGCTGGTCATGACGGTGGTGGGGTTCGGCGCCACGGCACTGGTGGGACGCACGGTGATCTCCGCGGCCGATCCCCAGGGCAACACGGCCTACCTGCTGGGCTCGCGTGCGGTGTTCGGGGCGGACGTGACGACGGCGGAGACCTTCCTGTTCACCCTGGTCACCACCGCGCTCTTCCTGACCCTGCTCGCCTCGGTGGCCGGGATGATCCTCGCCTGCGCCAACTCCCTCGCCCACGACGTCTTCGCCGCCCGGGTGCGGGAGATGCCGGCCACCCGCGAGATGGGCCTGGCCCGCCTGTCGGCGCTCGCCATAGGCATCCCGACCATTCTGCTGGCCACCCTGGTGCAGCACTACAGCCTGCAGCCCCTGGTGACGCTCTCCTTCTGCCTGGGCGCGTCCGCCCTGGCACCGGCCCTGGTCTACGGCCTGTTCTGGCGGCGCTACACCCGCGCCGGGCTGCTGTGCACGCTGATCGGGGGCTCGCTGACGGTGCTGCTGCTCATGCCGGGCACCAACCTCGTCTCCGGGTCACCGGTCTCCGCGTTCCCGCACGCCGACTTCAACTGGTTCCCGTTCACCACGACCGGCATCGTCTCCATCCCGGCCGGCTTCTTCTTCGGCTGGCTGGGCACGGTGGTCTCCGGCCGCGCCAAGGCGGAGCAGCAGCGCCGCCAGTACGAGGCCGTGGAGGGGTGGATCCTGGCCGGCGCGGTCCGCAGATGACCTGCCCGGCGGGCCGGGCCGCCGCTACTCCGCGGCGGCCGGGCCCGTCAGTGAGGTCAGGTCGCTGCGCGCCTCGTCCATGTGCGCCCGTGCGTCGTCCCAGGCCTCGCCGTGCTCGCGCAGCACCTGCTCGGTACGGCGGACGATGCCCTCCTCGCGCGCGCGCGCGTCGGCGACGACCCCGGCGGCATGCGCGTGTGCCTCCTCCTGGACGCGCCGCGCGGACGCCTCGGCGTCGGCGAGTGCCCGCCCGGCCTCGGACAGCACGGCCTGGGCACGGCTGATCCGCTCGGCGTACCGCGCCTCCAGGCCGGCCGCCCGCTCGTTCTCCTCGCGCTCGGCCCCGGCCCAGTGCCCGGTGTGCTCCCAGGACTGCCCGTCGAGCAGGCCGCTGGTGCGCCGGCGCACCTCACGCACCGCAGCGAGCGCCTCTCCGCGTCCCTTCCGCACCTCGCGCCGGGCGCCGACGCGCAGCGCGTCGGCCTCGGCGCGCGCGGCGAGGAGACGGCGACGGGCGTGCTCGTCGGCCTCGGCACGGAGCGTGTCGGCCGCCTTCCGAGCCGCGCGGAGCACCTTCTCCGCGTCGGCCTCGGCCCGCGCGACGCACTCGTGGGCCGCACGCCGGGCGCGCTCCCCGATGTCGCGCTCCTCCTCCAGCGCGAGCCGGAACAACCGCCGCGCGCTCGCGCCGAGCGTCGCGTAGTCCTGCGGCGCGAGCCCCGAGACGGTCTCCCGCAGCCGCGCGGCCTCCGCCTCCATGTCCTTGGCGAGCACGGTCAGTCGCGCGGCCCGTTCCCACGCGGCGTCCCGCTCACGCCACAGCGCCGTGAGGCGGGCGTCGACCTGCTCGGGGCGGTAGCCGCGCCCCCGGACCGTCACGAATCCCTGCGGCGGCATCGATGCGCTGCTCATCCGGGAAACCCCTCTCCACCGGACATGCACGACGGGATGATTTCGCGCATATCTTGATGGATCGGAGGTAAGTGTTCATAACGCGACACTCCGTGGTCACCGGACGGTCGTGATGCCGCACCGCGGCGTCAACCCGCCGCTCGCCCGTAGCGTGTGAGGACGGCGGCGCCCACCCGTTCGGCCGACAGGCACTCCAGACCGGCCGGCGGACTCCCGGCCGGGAACAGCGGCCGGCCCTGCCCGAGCACCACCGGGAACGTCAGCAGCCGGTACTCGTCGACCAGGTCCCCGGCCATCAGCTCGTGCACGACGGCCAGGCTCCCGGTCACGACCGCGTCCCGCCGCTCGGCCCGCACGGCGGCCGGCAGATCGCCCTCCAGCAACCGCGAACCGGCCCACCGGGACACGTCCGGAGCGCCGCGCGAGACCACCGGCTTCGGCACGGCGTTCATCCGCGCCGCGAATGATCGACCGGCTCGCCCACCGCATCGATGCCGCCCCCGCGCGCAAGGGCGGCACGCGCCCGCTGCAAAGCGCTGTTGACGGCCGCCACGGACGTGCCCAACCGCCCGGCCACCTCGGCGGCGGAGAACTCCAGCACCTCCCGCAGCACCAGCACGGCCCGCTGCCGCGCCGGCAGCGACTGCAGCGCCGCCACCGGCGCCAGCCGCAGGTCCGTGCGCGCCTCCACGTCGCACCGCGCCTCCGGGAACGGATCCAGCCAGGGCACGTCCACCGCCGGCGTCAACGGTGCCCCGGGATCCTCCGAAGGCGCTCCCAGACCCGACGGCAGCGGGCGCCGGGCACGGCCCTCCAGAGCGCTCAGGCAGACACGGGTCGCGAGGCGGTACAGCCAGGTCCGCACGGACGCGCGCCCGGGGTCGTACCTCTCCCGCGCCTTCCACGCCCGCAGCATCGTCTCCCGCGTCAGATCCTCGGCCTCGTGGAACGAGCCCAGCATGCGGTAGCAGTACGCCACCAGCTCGCCCCGGTACGGCTCGAAGTCCACCGGCCCATCGTGCCCTTCACGCACGCGTGAAGGGCACGAACGGACTCACACCCGGCCGGCCCCCGCTACAGCAGCCCGTCCCACATCTGCTCCAGCAGCACCGACCACCAGCTCTCCGGCGAACCCAGCGCCGCCGGATCCAAGGAGGCCAGCTGCGCCTGGAAGTCGACCGTCCAGCGGCCCGCCTGCTCCTGGTTCAGCCCGAACCTCAGACGCCACATACGGCCCAGCAGCGCCAGGCAGCGCGCGAACTCCAGCAGCCCGCTGTTCACGAACTGCGGCGGCACCGGAGCACCGCCCGGCCCCGCCTCCACCGGCACGGCCACGATGTTCGCCGTGCCGTACTGCACACAGATCGCCTTGCCGAAGTCCGTGCCCATCACGAGGTACGACCCCGCGTCCGCCGCCGGCTGCACCCCCCGCTCGGCCGCCAGCTCCGCCAGCGTCGGCACGGGACGGCCCGGCTGCGCCTGCGCCCAGAAGAACGGACCCATGTCCACCGGCAACCCGGCCACGACCAGCGTGTGCGCCACGACCGGCGGCACTCCCTGCCGCGACACCGCCTGCTGCTCGAACCGGAAGACCCCCGGACCGAACGCCGCCGCCAGCTCCTGCGCGACGCCCTCCGGCGGAATCGGCTGCACCGCCTGCACCGGCGGCAGCGGCGCCCGCACCGGCGCGGGACGCGCCGGACCGTCGGCCACCTGGTGCAACTCGCCCTGGTGCGCCAGCAACTGCTGCATGCCCTGCTGCCGGCTCGCATGATCCGTGCCGTACGGCGCGATGCTCGCGATCCGCGCCTGCGGCCACTGCTCCCGGATCATCCGCGCACAGTAGGCACCCGGCAGCGCGCACGACTCCAGCTCCGTGTGCAGCTCCAGCACCTGGTCCGGCGGCACGTTCATCGCACGCAGCTCGTGGAAGATCTGCCACTCCGGGTGCGGCGTACCCGGCGACGAACGCCGGATCAGCTGCTGCTCCGAACCGTCGTGCGCGCGATACCGCAGAACGGCCTGGTAGCCGGGACCCACCGTCGGCTGCCCCGCCTGCGGATATCCGTACGCCGGAGGCTGCCCCGGCACCGGCGCGCCCGGCGGCGGCATCGCACCCGGCGGCATCGGCTGCGGCACCCCCGGAGCACCGGGCGGCGGCACCGCACCCGGGGCCGGCGGCGGCATGGAACCCGCGGCCGGCGGCGGCGGAGGCATGCCCGGGCCCGCAACGGGAGGCGCCGCCAGCACGGTCTCCGCATGGTGCACGGCACCACGCGCACCACCGGGAGCACCCGGAGCGCCCGGCGCACCAGGGACACCCGGAGCCACCGGAGGCTGCGGCGCCCCGGGGCCGGGCGGCACACCCGGAGCGGCAGGCGCACCCGGCGGGTTCGGCATGCCCGGCGCCGCCGGACCGCCCTGCACGCCCGGAGCACCCGGAACACCCGGCGGCTGGGGCGCGCCCGGGCCCGTCCGACCGGGATCGGCCAGCATCGTGGCCGCATGGTGCACGTTGCCCGGAGGAGTACCGCCACCCGGCACACCCGGAGGCGCGGGCGGCGTGGACGCGCCCGGCGCCTGCCCTCCCTGCGAGCCACCCGGAACGGCCGGCACGCCCCCGCCGTCGGGCCCCAGCGACGACACGAGCTGCGTCGGCACGTACCCACCCGCGGGCGCACCCGGAGCGGGCGGCACCGCCGCACCACCCGGACGCGCGCCCGGCGCGCCCGGAACACCCGGCGGAGGAGGCGGCGCACCCGCGCCACCCCGCGGCTTCCTCGGCGGCGGCGCCGCCTTGCTCGTCGCGGCGTCCGCGATGTCACCGGCGTTCGGCGCGAGGCGCCGCCCGGGCCCGCCCGGACCCGCCGGCGGCTGCGGATAGCCGTACCCCTCCGCGTCCTGCGCGGCACCCGGACCCTGCGGGTACCCGTACGGCTGCGCACCCGGCGGCGGAGGCGCAGGCGTACCGCCCTGCGGCACACCCGGAGCCGCCGGAGGCGGAGTGCCGTGCACCGACGGGTAGCCGTACGGCTGCCCACCCGGCGGCGGCGTACCGCCCTGCGGCACACCCGCCGGGGCGGGCGAACCACCCTGCGCGCCCGGCGCGTTCGACGGATCCAGCGCCGGCGCCACCGCCGTCGGCGGCAGCTGACTGCCACCCGCCATCAACGCCGTCTTCGCATCGGGCTCGGCCGCCGGCGACCGCGGACCGTCCGCCTCCGCATCACTCACCTGCGGCGCGAACACCGTCGCCGGCAACGGAACCGACCGGTCCTCCTCACCGCCGTCCGCATTCGTGTCCGTACCCGCCCACGGCGTCGCACCCGACGGCACGTCCACCGGAGCGGCCGCACCGGACACGGGCACGGCCGGACCGGCAGGCGCCCCCGGGAACGCCCCCGGCGCGTCCACCGGCACCCCGGCCTGCGTCTGAGCGAGCCCGGCGCCCCCGGACGACACCCCGCCACCGGCACCGGCACCCGACCCGTCGGCGGGCCCGTCCTCCGAACGCCCCTCCCCGAGACCCAGCCGGTCCGCCGCCTCCTGCAACCACTCCGGAGGAGTCAGCAGGAACGACGTCTGATTCAGATCGACCCGCGCCGCCGCAGCCGCCGGAACCGCGTCCCGCGGCTCGTCCGCACGGCCGTACTCCTCCTCGTACCGGCGGATCACCTCACCCACCGGCAACGCCGGCCACAGCGTCGCCTCCCCGCTGTCCCGGGCGATGACCAGCCGCTGACCACCCGCGTCCGAACGCGGGCCCTCCGCACGGTCCTCACCCCACACCACGAAACCGAGCTCGAACTCCCGTACCCGCACCTCACGATGCTGATACGCGGGAACGTCCCCGTTGATCCACTCCTCGGCGCGCTCCTGCGCCTGCGCGTAGGTCACCATCGCCCGCAGCTCACTCCCCCACCGGACCGGAAGACGCCGCACCGGAGGACACCGGAACGACACGGGCGAACCCGCCGTCCACCATCAGATCGGCCACCGTCTCCAACTCCGGCGGATCCCCCGCCAGCCGCGACAGGAAGGCGTCGAAGTCCTCACCGCACGGCAGCAGCAGACGCTCCACCCGCTCCGCCGGCGACCACGACGGATCCACGTCCCGCACATCGTCGTACGCGCAGAACCACACCGAACCCGCCCGCTCACCACGCACCTTCACCGCGAGCAGACCACCCTGCACGAACGTGACCCCCAGATAATCCTTCGTCAGATGGTCACGCAGACACTTGTTGACATACACCAGGTCATTGACCGCGGCCTCGTCCCGCACCGTGAAGAACGGCTGGTCCAGCAGCAACCCCAGCTCGGCGTCGAGCGCCGCACCCACCGGCGCACAACCACCCGCCGCCTTCAAGAACGAACGGTACGCACCCGGAAGCCGGTACCCGAGATCCTCCTCGACCCCCTGCACCTGCGCCTCCGTCACCGCCACACCCGACTTCGGCAGCCCGAAATGCACCGGACGCGTCTCCTGCAACGGCCGCGTCCCCCGCTTGGCATGGTCCACCCCCGACGTCGCCACCCCACCGTGGTGCCGCAGCAACGCCTTCACCTCCACCGGAACCAGCTCCAGCCGCCGCGATGCCGCCACGTGATGCCACGTCCAGCCGTGCGGCGTCGCCACATCCGGCACCGTGTCCCACAACTCGTGACCCGACGCCGCCAGAGCCGCGTTCGCCGACACGTAGTCCGTCAGCCGCAACTCGTCGACCCCGAAACCCTCCGGAGGCTCCGCGATCTCCGCCGCCACACGCGCGTACGGCGAAAGATCCGGGTAACCCCGCTCATCGACCCGTACCCCTCTCGGGTGACGTGCCGCCCGAACCGGATCCGGGAAGTGCACGACCTGCCCGGCATAGGCCGCGTTCGGCGGCGCGGCTCGCTGCCCGAGCCGACCTGTCGTCATGGCGGTTGCCCCCTGCGGCGTTCTCTCTGGCCTGAACGGCGGTGTCGATCGCGGATGGCGACAGCCTATGCGGTACACGAACCCGGGTCACCGGCCCACCTCATCCCGGCGGACACCACCCCTCCGCTTCCGTGACCAGCCATCACCGCACCGTCACCACCAGAACAGCCCCGGGCGTGTCGCACCGCCCCAGCTTCCGCACCAGCCACGGCATTTGGCACCCTGTGTCCTTCGGGGGACACCCGGGGAGGGGAGAACGAGCATGAGCACCTTGCAGACCGGAGGCACCGACGTACGGGCCGGTGACCCCCGCATCGACTGGAGCGGCACCGAAACACCCCCCGCACCCGCACTCCGCCACCGCCGCGACGGCATCCTGCCCACCGTCGCCGCAGCCCTCTCCGTCCGCGGCGCCACCCTCACCGGCACCGCCGCCCGCGGCGAGGAGCCCCCCGCCCTGCACCCCCTCGTCCAGGACTTCCTCGACACCCTCACCAGCGCCCAGCGCGACCGCTTCACCGGCCGCTGCGCCGAAACCATCCTCATCTCCCGGCACATCACCGCCGCCGACGCCACCCGCAGCAGACGCGCCGCCCGCAAACCCATGACCAACGGCGAAGCCCGCAGAGCGCTCAAACACGCCAAGCTCACCGCCCGCCGCATACGCGAGGACGGCGACCCCCTCCACGGCAGCTTCGCCACCCCCTGCCGCGCCTGCACCGCCCTCAGCGCCCACTTCGGCGTCCGCGTCGTCGACCCCACGGCAACCGACGGCTGACCACACCCGTCCCCACAGGCAACACCCGCACCACCCCGCCGGCACGAGGAAAGGCAGATGCACCCCGACCGCACCACCACCCGCTTCCCCGTACCCGTCGACGCCGCCCTGCGCGCCGCCGGCTGGCAGCCCGGACGCTGGGACATAAAACAAGCCGAGATCTGGGCCGACACCCTCCGCGAACACACCTCACCCGCGGGACACCGGCACACCGTCTTCCCCGCGGCCGTCGAAGCCTGGGCCGAATTCGGCGGCCTCACCATCACCCCCAACGGACCCGGCCGCCAGATCGCCCCCGCCACCCTCCACCTCGACCCCCTCCACGGCCTCCACCACGCCCGCACCCTCGGCGACCTCGGCCGCGCCCTCGGCACCGAACTCAGTCCCCTCGGCGAGGAGACCGACACCGCCGCCGTCCTCGCCATCGACGCCGAAGGCCGCGTCTACACCCTCGACCACACCGGCGACTGGTACGTCGGCCCCGACATCGACCACGCCCTCGCCATGCTCGTCACCGGCATAGGACCCGCTCGCCTCACCGCCGGCTGACCCCCGCAATCCGGCCCGAGGAAAGACCCGAGGGAACTACACCGCCGGAATCACCGCCGACACCCGGAAACCCCCCGCCTCCGTCGGCCCCGACACGAACACACCGCCCAGCCCGACGACCCGCTCCCGCATCCCCAGCAGACCGTTCCCACCCGACGGCAGCCCCGCCGCCGACGCCGAAGCGGCCTCCGGCGGCGGCTCGTTCTCCACCTGCATCGCCAGCTCCGCCACCCGGTGCGCCAGCCGCACCCGCGTCTTCGCACCCGCCGCATGCTTGTGGACGTTCGTCAACGCCTCCTGCACCACCCGGTACGCCGTCTGCTCCAGCTCCGCCGCATACGACCGCACCTCCCCCTCCACCGACAGCTCCACGACCATCCCCGCGGCCGCCGACTGCCCGATCAACTCCTCCAGCTCCGACAGACTCGGTCCCTCCGCCGCACCCTCCGCCTCCACCAGCCGCGCGACCGCCACGGCCGCCTCCCCCACCGCCACCGACGGCACCGCGGCGACACGCCGACCCGCGTCCCCACCGGCCCGCAGCACCCCGAGCATCTCCCGCAACTCGGTCAACGCCTGCCGGCCCATGTCCCCCACCAGCGACGCGTTGCGCACCGCCTTCTCCGGATCCTTCCGCGCCACCGCCTGCAACGCCGCCGCGTGCACCACCATCAGACTCACCCGGTGCGCGACGACGTCATGCATCTCCCGCGCGATCCGCGTCCGCTCCTCACCGCGCGCCCACTCGGCCCGCTCCTCCGCCCGCTCCGCGAGCAGCTGCAGCTCCCGCTCCAGCGAATCCGCCCGCTCCCGCAGGCTCTCCATCAGCCGGCGCCGCGCCCCCACGTACAGACCCAGCAGCACCGGCGGAGCCGTCAGCCCCAGCGACGTCGTGACCGCCGCGAACGGCACGAACCAGTCACCGAGCGTCAGATCACCCCGCGCCATGTCCTGCCGCACCCGCACGAACGTCACGATCATCGTGCCCAGCAACGACATCCCCGCCAGCGCGCCGATGACCCGCCGCGGCAGCTCGCACGCCGCCAGCGTGTACAGACCCACGATGCCCATCAGGAAACCCATCTGGGCCGGCGTGATCGCGATCGCCACCAGCACGACGGCGATCGGCCACTTCCGCCGCACCAGCAGAACCGAACCGGCGATCAGCCCGAACACGATCCCCACGGACACCGGGACACCCGCGTCCTTGGCGAACGGAATACCCTCCGCACCGCACTCCACGGCGGACACCAGCGCGAGACTCCCGTCGAGCACCGCACTGCGCCACCTCGCCCACCACCAAGGGCCGGTCAGGCCCCTGGCATGCTCTTCCCCCGTCGTGGTCATGCGTCCAGCCTACGGGCGACGGGTGCGGCTTTTCCGGTGAGTTTCACCTACCTCCACACACCACACCCCGTAGTCGAACGACCTCGAAACCCACCGGTATCCCTCGAACTGGTGAACCCTTCCCGTTCGCCTCCGGAACGGATCATTCCGGCCGGACGGTATGCATATGACACATGCATTCGGCACGTACGCCGACTTCGACCGCCTTCGCGAGCGGGCTGTCGCCCTGCGCCGCGCCGGCCACAGCCTCCGGCAGATCCGGGACGAGCTGAAGATCTTCAACAACGACCTCCTCAACCGACTCGTGCAGGGCGAGCCCCCACCGGAGTGGACCAAGCGCCCGAGGGCCAAGGACGACCTGCGGGCCCGGGCCCGCGAGCTACGCCTCCAGGGCTGGACCTACGACCGGATCCAGGCGGAGTTGGGGTGCTCCAAGAGTTCGATCTCGTTGTGGGTGCGAGATCCCCCCGAGCCGGAGAGGCGCGACCCCACGGAGCAGGCGAAGCTGGCCGCCAGGAAGCGCTGGGAGCACGAACTGGCGGTACGGGACGAGAAGCGCCAGGCGACGAAAGCTGCCGCCGCGAACGAGATCGGCGCAATGACCGACCGCGAGCTCTTCGTGACGGGAGTGGCCCTTTACTGGGCCGAGGGCTCCAAGGACAAGCCGTACGCGCGGCGCGAGAACGTTCAGTTCGTCAACAGCGACCCCGGCGTGATCAAGGTCTACCTCGCCTGGCTGGATCTCCTGGGGGTCGCGCGCGAACGCCTTCGCTTCCGCGTCATGATCCACGAAACCGGTGACCCCGACGGAGCCGTGCGCTACTGGGCGAACCTCGCCGACGTCGACGCATCCGCGTTTCAGCCCACCACCCTCAAGAAGCACAACCCGAAAACCGTGCGCAAGAACGTGGGCGAGAGCTACCGGGGCTGCCTCGTCATCGGCGTCCTGCGGGGAGCCGAGCTGTATCGTCGCATCGAAGGCTGGTGGTGCGGCATAGTAGGGGCTGCCACCGCGGCCGATCTTCCAAATCGGACATAGCGGCAATCCCGGGTCGTCTAAGGGCAAGACGTCAGATTTTGGTTCTGATCATGGGGGTTCGAGTCCTCCCCCGGGAGCACATGCTCAGTTCGGGTCCTCACCGCCAACACCGGTCAGGGCCCGCACTCATACCCCCCAAACCCCGCCCCGGTATCCTGCGGCTGTCACCCCCACCCATCCAGAGCCGAAGGGCAACCCCGTGAGCGCCATCCGCCCGGCAGCCGTCGTCGTTCTCGCAGCGGGTGAGGGCACCCGTATGAAGTCCGCCACACCCAAGGTCCTCCATCAGATCTGCGGCCGATCCCTGGTCGGCCATGTCCTCGCCGCCTCCCGCGAGTTGGACCCGCAGGCCCTGGTCGTCGTCGTGGGCCACGCCCGCGAGCAGGTCACCGAGCACCTGACCGGTATCGACCCGGACGTGCGCACGGCCGTGCAGGCGAAGCAGAACGGCACCGGGCACGCGGTGCGGATGGGCCTGGAGGAGCTGGGCGGCGCGGTCGACGGGACCGTGGTCGTCGTGTGCGGTGACACCCCGCTGCTCACCGCGGAGACGCTCGAGGCGCTCGCCGGCACCCATCACGCGGACGGCAACGCGGTGACCGTGCTGACCGCCGAGGTGCCGGACGCGACCGGTTACGGCCGGATCGTGCGGGACGAGGCGACGGGTGCCGTGACGGCGATCGTGGAGCACAAGGACGCGACCGACGCGCAGCGGGCGATCCGGGAGATCAACAGCGGTGTGTTCGCGTTCGACGGGCAGCTGCTGGCGGACGCGCTGAAGAAGGTGCGGACGAACAACAGCCAGGGCGAGGAGTACCTGACGGACGTGCTGGGGATCCTGCGGGAGGCCGGGCACCGGGTCGGGGCGTCGGTGGCCGGTGACCACCGGGAGATCGCGGGGATCAACAACCGGGTGCAGCTCGCCGAGGCGCGGCGGATCCTGAACGACCGGCTGCTGACCCGCGCGATGCTGGACGGTGTGACGGTGGTGGATCCGGCGTCGACGTGGCTGGATGTGACGGTCACGTTCGGGCAGGACTCCGTGGTGCATCCGAACACGCTGCTGACCGGGTCGACGCATGTGGCCGAGGGTGCGGAGGTCGGTCCGAACAGCCGGCTGAAGGACACGAAGGTGGGCGCGGGGGCGCGGGTGGACAACACGGTGTCCGAGGGGGCCGTGGTGGGTGCGGGGGCGAGCGTGGGGCCGTACGCGTATCTGCGTCCGGGTACGCGTCTGGGCGCGAAGGGCAAGATCGGTACGTACGTCGAGACGAAGAACGCGCGGATCGGCGAGGGGACGAAGGTTCCGCATCTGTCGTACGTGGGGGACGCGACGATCGGTGAGCACACGAACATCGGTGCGGCGAGTGTGTTCGTGAACTATGACGGTCAGGACAAGCACCACACCACGATCGGGTCGCACTGCCGGACGGGTTCGGACAACATGTTTGTGGCTCCTGTCACGGTCGGGGACGGCGCGTACACCGCTGCCGGTTCGGTGATCACGAAGGATGTGCCGCCGGGTTCGCTGGCCGTGGCCCGTGGTCAGCAGCGGAATATCGAGGGCTGGGTGGCTCGGAAGCGTCCGGGGAGCGCGGCGGCGAAGGCGGCCGAGGCGGTGTCCCGGCAGGGCGGTGACGAGGGCTGACCGGAAACGGTTGCGTCAAACACGGCGTACCGTGATAAGTGCACATCCGCACGAGTGCACCCCCGCACCCTTACCAGCTGATTCGGCCTCTCGCGCCCAGCCGAGAGGTCGGCGGCCGGCTGGTTGAGACAACCTCTGAGGAGACAGTGCTGTGACCGGGATCAAGACGACCGGCGAGAAGAAGTTGATGTTCTTCTCCGGCCGCGCCCACCCCGAGCTTGCCGAGGAGGTCGCCCAGCAGCTGGGTGTCGGGGTCGTCCCGACCAAGGCCTTCGACTTCGCGAACGGTGAGATCTACGTCCGGTATCAGGAGTCGGCGCGTGGTGCGGACTGTTTCCTGATCCAGAGCCACACGGCTCCGATCAACAAGTGGATCATGGAGCAGTTGATCATGATCGACGCGTTGAAGCGTGCGTCGGCTCGTTCCATCACGGTGATCGTGCCGTTCTACGGTTACGCGCGGCAGGACAAGAAGCACCGTGGTCGTGAACCGATCTCGGCGCGTCTGATCGCGGATCTGATGAAGACCGCGGGTGCGGACCGGATTCTCACGGTGGACCTGCACACGGATCAGATCCAGGGCTTCTTCGACGGTCCGGTGGACCACTTGTTCGCGCTGCCGCTGCTGGCGGACTACGTGGGGCGGAAGGTGGACCGGGAGAAGCTGACGGTCGTATCGCCGGACGCGGGGCGTGTGCGGGTGGCGGACCGGTGGTGCGACCGGCTCGGTGCGCCGCTGGCGATCGTGCACAAGCGGCGTGACAAGGATGTGGCGAACCAGGTGACCGTCCACGAGGTCGTGGGTGAGGTCAAGGGCCGGGTGTGCGTCCTCGTCGACGACATGATCGACACGGGTGGGACGATCTGTGCGGCCGCGGACGCGCTGTTCGCGCACGGTGCGGAGGATGTCATCGTGACGGCGACGCACGGTGTGCTGTCGGGTCCGGCGGCGGACCGGCTGAAGAACTCGCGGGTGAGTGAGTTCGTGTTCACGAACACGCTGCCGACGCCGGGGGAGCTGGGCAGCGATCTGGACAAGATCACGGTGCTGTCGATCGCTCCGACGATCGCGAGTGCGGTGCGTGAGGTGTTCGAGGACGGCTCGGTGACCAGCCTCTTCGACGAGCAGTGAGGTTTCTGCAGACCTTCTGCGCGTCGGTCGGTCCGACCGGCTGAAGATCCTTTTGGTGCGGCCTCCCCCGCCGGGTAAACTGCTGGAGTTGCTCGGCGAGGGAGGCCGTTTTCCGTCATGGCCGGGATGCGGCGGTCCGTTATCGACGCGCTCTTCGTAGCAGGCCGTTCGTGGCCGGGTGACCACGTCCGCATCTGAGTTCTACGAGGAGTGATCCATATGTCCGAGGTGAAGCTCGCCGCCGAGACCCGCACCGAGTTCGGCAAGGGTGCCGCGCGCCGCATCCGCCGTGAGAACAAGGTCCCGGGTGTCCTGTACGGCCACGGTTCCGACCCGCTGCACCTGACCCTCCCGGGCCACGAGCTGCTGCTCGCGCTGCGTACCCCGAACGTCCTGATCTCCCTGGACATCGACGGCAAGACCAACGAGCTGGCGATCCCGAAGTCCGTGCAGCGCGACCCGCTGAAGGGCTTCCTGGAGCACGTCGACCTGCTGCTGGTCAAGCGCGGCGAGAAGGTCACGGTCGAGATCCCGGTGCACGCCGAGGGCGAGCTGGCCCCCGGTGGCAACCTGCTCGAGCACGTCCTGGTCGCCCTGCCGGTCGAGGCCGAGGCCACGCACATCCCCGAGGCCGTCACGGTCTCCGTCGAGGGCCTGGAGGCCGGTGCCTCCGTCCACGCCAAGGACATCACGCTGCCCAGCGGCGTGACCCTGGCCGTGGACGAGGACGCGGTCGTCCTCCAGGTGCTGCAGGCCCAGGTCGAGGAGACCGAGGGCGAGGAGGCGGCTGCCGAGGGCGAAGAGGTCGCCGAGGCCTGATCGCCGGCCGACGGCCGACGGTAGTTTGCTGTTCAGCCGCCGCTTCCCTCGCGGGGAGCGGCGGCTGGCGCGTATCAAGGAGGCATGGACGTGACCACCCCCGCCAGTGGCCCCTGGCTCATCGTCGGGCTCGGTAACCCCGGTCCGGAGTACGCCATGAACCGGCACAACGTCGGTTTCATGGTGGCCGACCTGCTCGCGGAGCGGATCGGCGGGAAGTTCAAGCGTGCGGGCAAGGCGCAGGCGCAGGTGCTGGAGGGGCGGATCGGTCCGGCGGGTCCGGCGAGCCGCCGGGTGGTGCTGGCGAAGCCGATGTCGTACATGAACCTGTCCGGTGGTCCGGTGAACGCGCTGCGGGACTTCTACAAGGTGCCGCAGGCGAACGTGGTGGCGGTCCATGACGAGCTGGACATCGACTACGGCACGCTGCGGCTGAAGCTGGGCGGCGGGGACAACGGGCACAACGGTCTGAAGTCGATGACGAAGGCGATGGGTCCGGACTACCACCGGGTGCGGTTCGGGATCGGGCGGCCGCCGGGGCGTATGCAGGTGGCGGACTTCGTGCTGAAGGACTTCTCGTCGGCGGAGCGCAAGGAGCTGGACTGGTTCGTGGACCGTGCGGCGGACGCGGTGGAGTGTCTGCTGGCGGAGGGGCTGGAGCGGGCGCAGGGCGCGTACAACTCCTGACTGCGCGGGTGCCGGCCGGTGTGCCGTACAACTGCGGACTTGTCCGTCCTTGCCTTCCGGCGGAGTTGACCGGCCGTGCGGCTATGGCCAATGATCCCGGCCATGCCTGCCTCAGCCAGTAACGCTCGCGCCCGCCGGGCGTCCGTGTCCGCGTTGCGGTTCGGGCGGGTCGCGGCGACGGGTGCGGTCGCCGCGCTGATCCTGTTCGCCGGGGTGTGGGGTTCCTGGGGGACCGCGCAGCACGTGATGCTGACCAAGGGGCGTGAGCGCGGCACGGTCGAGGTGACGTCCTGTGCGGGTGACGGCTGTTCCGGGCCGTTCCGGCCGGTGTCGGCGGGTGCGCGGGCGCGGGCGCGGGTGGTGATCGCGCAGTCGGTGGCGGTGCGCAAGGGGCGGACGTACGACGTGGTGCTGAAGCCGGGTACGGCGGACGCGCTGCGTTCGGGTCCGGCGGGGATTCTTTACGCCTGGGTGCCGCTCGGCGGGGCGTTGCTGCTGGCCTCGGTGGTGGTCGCGGGGGGTCTGCGGCTGACGCGGGTGGCGTGGGGGCTGGCGTTGTCGGGTGCGGGTCTGCTGACGGTGGCCTTCGTGGCTGTGCGGTGACGTGGAGGTGAGGGTGCCCCCGGGGTCGTGGACCTCGGGGGCACCGTTGTGTGCGGGGGCGGGTGTCAGCCGGTGTTGCGCAGGCCGGCGGCCACGCCGTTGACGGTGAGGAGCAGGGCGCGGGAGAGCAGCGGGTCGGGGTCGGCGCCCGCCGCGGCCTCGTCGCGCTGACGCTTGAGCAGGGCGACCTGGAGGTAGGAGATCGGGTCGAGGTAGGCGTCGCGGACGGTGAGGGTCTGCCTGAGGTCGGGCTGGGCGTCGAGGAGGCGGGTCTCGCCGGTGATGCGCAGGACCTCGCGGACGGTCAGCTCGTGTTCGGCGCGGATGGTGTCGAAGACGTGCTTGAGCTCGTCGGGGACGAGGGTGTCGACGTAGTGCTGGGCGATGCGCAGGTCGGTCTTCGCGAGGGTCATCTCGACGTTGGAGATGAAGTTCCGGAAGAAGTGCCACTGTTCGTGCATCTCGCCGAGCACGCTGTCCAGACCGGTTTCCCGCAGCGCCTTGAGGCCGGAGCCGACGCCGAACCAGCCGGGCACGATCTGCCGGGACTGGGTCCAGCCGAACACCCACGGGATGGCGCGCAGACCGTCGAGCGAGACGCCCGAGCCGGGGCGGCGGGAGGGCCGCGAGCCCAGGTGCAGCTCGGCGAGCTGGTCGACGGGCGTGGAGGCGAGGAAGTACGTCGGCAGGTCTGGGTCCTCGACCAGGCGGCGGTAGGCGGCGTGGGCGGCGTCGGAGACGACGTCCATGGCGGCGTCCCAGCGGGCGAGGGCCTCGTCGGACTGGCGGGGCGCGGTGTGCAGGGCGGAGGCCTGCAGGGTGGCGGCGACGGTCAGTTCCAGGTTCTCCCGGGCGAGGGAGGGGATGAGGTACTTGTCGGAGATGACCTCGCCCTGCTCGGTGACCTTGATCTCGCCCTCCAGGGTGCCCCAGGGCTGGGCGAGGATGGCGTCGTGGGAGGGGCCGCCGCCGCGGCCGACGGTGCCGCCGCGGCCGTGGAAGAGGCGCAGGCGTACGCCGTAGCGGTGGGCGACGTCGCGCAGCCGGCGCTGGGCGCGGTGGATCTCCCACTGGCTGGTGGTGATGCCGCCGAACTTGGAGGAGTCGGAGTAGCCGAGCATGACCTCCTGGACGTCGCCGCGCAGCGCGACCAGGCGCCGGTAGGACGGGTCGGAGAGCATGTCCTCGAGGATGGTGTCGGCGGCCTTGAGCTCGTCGGTGGTCTCGAGGAGGGGGACGATGCCGATCTTCGCCCAGCCGGCGTGGAGGTCGAGGAGGCCGGCCTCGCGGGCGAGGACGGCGGCGGCGAAGACGTCGTCGGCGCCCTGGCACATGCTGATGATGTAGGACTCGATGACTTCGGGGCCGAAGACGCTGAGGGCCTTCTTGATGGTCTCGAAGACGCCGAGGGTCTTGGCGCCGGCGGCGTCGACGGGTGCCGGGGTGGGGCCGAGGGGGCGCCGGGAGCGCAGTTCCTTGGCGAGGAGCCGGGCCCGGTAGTCGCGGGGCATGTCGGCGTAGCGCCAGGATTCCTCGCCGAGGCGGTCGAAGAGCTGGCCGAGGGCGTGGTGGTGGGCGTCGGCGTGTTCGCGGACGTCCATGGTGGCGAGCTGGAGGCCGAAGGCGGCGAGGGTGCGGATGGTGCGGCCGAGGCGGCCGTCGGCGAAGAGGCCGCCGCGGTGCTCGCGCAGGGAGGTCTGGATGATCCGCAGGTCGCTGAGGAGTTCGCCGGTGCCGAGGTAGTCGCGGCCCTCGGTGTGGGGGGTGCCGTTGGCGAGGCGCTGCTTGGTGTTCTCGAGCTTCTGCCGGATGCAGGTGGCCTTGAGCCGGTAGGGCTCCTCGGCGTTGAGTCGCTTGTAGCGGGGGCTGATCTCGGGCAGTTGTTCGAGGTCGGTGTGCAGGGAGGTGAGGAGTTCCTCGGTGGCGCCGGCGTAGCGGATGGAGTTGGAGAGCAGGCCGCGCAGTTCGTCGACCATCTCCAGGGCGTCGTTGATGCCGTGTTCGTGCTGGAGGATGAGGACGTCCCAGGTGACCTGGGGGGTGACGTTGGGGTTGCCGTCGCGGTCGCCGCCGATCCAGGTGCCGAAGGTGAGCGGCCGGGTGTCGTCGGGGAGCTTGACGCCGACGCGTTCGAGTTCGGCGGTGAGGTCCTCGAGGACGTCGCCGACGGCGTCGGCGTGGAGTTCGTCGAGGTAGTAGATGGCGTTGCGGGCCTCGTCGGCGGGTTCCGGCCGTACGACGCGCAGCTCGTCGGTCTGCCAGACGAGGTCGATGTTCTCGGCGAGGCGGACGTCCTGGCGGCGGCGGTCGGAGTCGAGGACGGGGGTGTCCAGGAGGGCTGCGATGCGCCGGAGCTTGTTGAGGACCGACCGGCGCGCGGCCTCGGTGGGGTGTGCGGTGAACACGGGGCGGACGTTCAGGTGCTGGACGGTCTGCGCGAGGTGTTCGGGGTCGGCGTCCTTGAGCCGGTCGGCGGTGCGGGCGAGGAGGCCGCCCTCGACGGCGCGCCGGGCGCGCAGTTCGCGGCCTCGGTGCACCTGCTCGGTGATGTTGGCGAGGTGGAAATAGGTGGAGAAGGCGCGGACCAGCTTGGCCGCGGTCTCCAGTTCGGTACCGCGCAGCAGCTCGGCGGCGGCCTCGCCGTCCTCGCGGGTGAGGCGGCGGACCTTCTCGACCAGTTCGAGGAGCTCGGGGCCTTCCTGCCGGACGAGGGTCTCGCCCAGGAGGTCGCCCAGGCGGCGGATGTCGGCGCGCAGCTCGCTGCCGGCCGTGGTGGTCTGGTCGTCGGCACTGCTCACAGGTGCGGCTCCTTGCAGTGTTGAAGCTCGTCTGGGAGGGAACCCGAGCGTCAGCCACGCGGCGGCGGGCGCCGCTTACGGGCCGGAGCGTCCGGGAAGAAACTTCAGCGGACCGCGCTGTCCGACCGAGACCAAGGATAGGTGGCCGTGCGGAGGCGCAGGCCGTGGGGCTCTTGCCGCCGTACGACACGCTGCCATACTTACGACGCCGTAGGTTACGGAGCCGTAGGGAAGTACCGTCGAGTCCCGCCCGGTCCCGGGGCCCGGCATCCACCTCATCCCTCGACCCTCGACCCCACAGGGGACGCGCATGACCTCAAGTTCCGATGTGATCGACGAAGCCCGTAAGGCCAACGACACCTCCACCTCCTCCGCCACCCTGGGCGGCGAACAGAAGCGTTCGATCGAACAGATCACGCTGCTCCTGTTCATCGTCGTGCCGTTCGTGGCACTCGTGGCGGCCGTGCCGCTGGCCTGGGGCTGGGGGGTGAGCTGGCTCGACCTGGGCCTGCTGGTCTTCTTCTACTTCCTGGGGTGCCACGGCATCACGATCGGTTTCCACCGGTACTTCACGCACGGTTCGTTCAAGGCGAAGCGGCCGCTCAGGATCGCGTTGGCGATCATGGGGTCGATGGCCGTCGAAGGCCCCCTGGTGCGCTGGGTGGCCGACCATCGCAGACACCACAAGTTCTCCGACGCCGAGGGCGACCCGCATTCGCCGTGGCGGTTCGGGGAGACGCTGCCGGCGTTGATGAAGGGCCTGTGGTGGGCGCACATCGCCTGGATGTTCGACGAGGAGCAGACGCCGCAGGACAAGTACGCCCCGGATCTGATCAAGGACGGGGCGATCCGGGCGATCTCCCGCCAGTTCGTGCTGTGGACGGCCCTGTCGCTGGCGCTGCCGCCGCTGATCGGTGGCCTGGTGACGATGTCCTGGTGGGGCGCGTTCACCGGGTTCTTCTGGGGTTCACTCGTGCGGGTGGCGCTGCTGCACCATGTGACGTGGTCGATCAACTCGATCTGTCACGCGGTGGGCAAGCGGCCGTTCAAGTCGCGTGACCGTTCGGGCAATGTGTGGTGGCTGGCGGTGCTGTCGTGCGGGGAGTCCTGGCACAACCTGCACCACGCGGACCCGACGTCGGCCCGGCACGGGGTGATGCGCGGGCAGATCGATTCGTCGGCGCGGTTCATCCGGATCTTCGAGCGTCTCGGCTGGGCGTACGACGTGCGCTGGCCGTCACGCTCGCGTATCGATTCGCGTCGCAACATCGGGGAAGACGGCTCCGGGCGCCGGAAGGAGGCGGCCGAGGCGGCATGATGGAAGCCGTGGCGACCGATTCCAGCAGCAATTCCGGCAATGACAAGCAGCGGCGGACTCGCCGGACCCGTATGACCGGTGCGGAGCGCCGCCAGCAGCTGCTGGAGATCGGTCGCACGCTCTTCGCGGCGAAGGGTTTCGAAGGCACCTCGGTGGAGGAGATCGCGGCGAAGGCCGGGGTGTCCAAGCCGGTGGTGTACGAGCACTTCGGCGGCAAGGAGGGCCTGTACGCGGTGGTGGTCGACCGTGAGATGCGGCGGCTGCTGGACATGGTGACCGGCTCGCTGACGGCGGGGCATCCCCGTGAGCTGTGCGAGCAGGCCGCGTTCGCGTTGCTGGACTACATCGAGGAGTACACGGACGGCTTCCGGATCCTGGTCCGTGACTCCCCCATCCCGCAGTCGACGGGGTCCTTCGCCTCGCTGATCTCCGACATCGCCACGCAGGTGGAGGATATTCTCGGCCGCGAGTTCAAGTCCCGCGGCTTCGATCCGAAGCTGGCCCCGCTCTACGCCCAGGCGCTGGTCGGCATGGTCGCGCTGACCGGCCAGTGGTGGCTGGACGTGCGCCGCCCGAAGAAGGCGGAGGTGGCGGCGCATCTGGTGAACCTGGCGTGGCACGGGCTCGACGGGCTGGAGCAGAAGCCGCGGCTGATAGGCCACCGCAAGGCGTGAGCCGGCGGGACCGGCCGTAGCCGGGCTGTTTGCCGGCGGGGCCGCGCGCCGGCCGGGCGGCGAGTCCGCGGGTCCGCGAGCCGGCCGGGCCACAAGTCAGCGGGGCTGGAGGAATTCCAGTCGGTTGCCGACGGGGTCCCGTGAGAAGAACCGCCGGTGCCCGGGGAGGTTGTCGTCCCAGGTCACCGGGGCGCCGCAAGCCGTGAGCCGGTCCGCGTACGCCTCGATGTCCGTGACCCGCAGCCCGGGGTGGGCCTTCGTCGCGGGCCGGAAGCCGTCCTCGACGCCCAGGTGCAGCTCTACGGCGCCGGCCCGGAACCAGCAGCCGCCGCGCGCCGCGAGCACCGGCGGTTTGGGGATCTCCGTCATGCCGAGGACGTCCCCGTAGTACGCCCGCAGCAGGTCCTCCGAGCCGGGCGGGGCCGCGAGCTGGACGTGGTCGACGGCGGCGAGCATGCTCAGGCTCCCTTGACGGCCACGGCGAACAGCCGGCGGAACGGCAGGACGGTGCCGTAGGGGGCGCTCGGGTACGCCGCGCGGAGGAGGTCCCGGTACTCGGTGACGAACGCGTCGCGTGCCTCGGGGTCGTCGGCCAGGGCGGTCAGGGCGGGCCGCAGGCCGGTGCCCTTGACCCAGTCGAGGACGGGGTCCTCGCCCGCCAGGACGTGGAAGTACGTCGTCTGCCAGACGTCGGTCGCGCAGCCCAGGCGGGCCAGGCGGTCGAGGTAGGTGCCGGGCGTGTGGACGGAGTCGGTGTGGCGCAGGACCTCGGCGAGGCGGGCCTTCCAGCGGGGGGTGGCGGCGAGCTCGCGCATCAGGGCGTGCAGCGGGGCGTCGATGTTGTCGGGGACCTGGAAGGCGAAGGTGCCGCCGGGGCGAAGGGCGGCGACCCAGTCCGTGAACCGGTCGGCGTGGCCGGGCACCCACTGGAGCACCGCGTTGGAGACGATCAGGTCGTACTGCTCCGGCGGCGTCCAGGTGCGGGCGTCGGCGTGGGCGAAGTCGAGGCGGCCGCCGCCGGCCGTGGGGCCCTCGTGCTCGGTGTGGGCGCGGTCGAGCATGTCGGGCGAGTTGTCGTAGCCGGTGACGTGGGCGGTGGGCCAGCGTTCGGTGAGCCGGACGGTGACGTTGCCCGGGCCGCAGCCGAGGTCGGCGATGCGCGGTGGGCCCGCGGACGGTTCCCGTTCCGCCGGGAGGGCGGGGACGGCGGCGAGGAGGTCGGCGAAGGGACGGGCCCGGTGCCCGGCGTGCCGGAGGTACTGGGCGGGGTCCCAGGTGGGATGCGTCATGTTCGTCATGTCTTCCACTGTCCCCGGGGTTTTATCTCGATGTCAAGAGACTTGACTTCAAGAGACTTCATGTCGACACAACCACTACACTGATCTCCATGGAGGACGAGGTCGATCGGCTGGTCGCAGCGTGGCGCCGGGAGCGTCCGGACCTCGACGTGGAGCCGCTGGAAGTACTCAGCCGGGTGAGCCGACTCGCCCGGCATCTGGACCGCGCGCGACGGCTCGCCTTCGCCGAGCACCAGCTGGAGCCCTGGGAGTTCGACGTACTGACCGCGCTGCGGCGCGCGGGCACGCCGTACCAGCTCTCCCCCGGACAGCTGCTGACGCAGACCCTGGTCACGTCGGGCACGATGACCAACCGGATCGACCGGCTGGCGAAGAAGGGCCTCGTGGAGCGGCTGCCGGACCCGAGCGACCGGCGCGGTGTGCTGGTCCGGCTGACCGAGACCGGCCGGGACCGCGCGGACCAGGCGCTGGCGGGCCTGCTGGACCAGGAGCGGGCGATCCTCGCCGAGCTGTCCCGCGCCCAGCGCGGTGAACTGGCGGGCCTGCTACGCCAGTTGACCGCCCCGTTCGACAACATCCCCGGCTAGGTCCGCCGGGCCGACCCCGGCCCGCCGGGCGAGCGCCACGGCGGCGAGGGTGGAGTGGACGCCCAGCTTGCCGAGGACGTTCTGCATGTGGGTGCGCACGGTGTGCGGGGAGAGGAACAGCCGCTCGGCGACCGCCTTGCGGCCGAGCCCGGCGACCATGCAGCGCAGCACCTCCCGCTCGCGCGGGGTCAGGGACTGCACCAGGCGTTCGCTCTCGGTGCGGTGCTTGCGCGCGGCCGTCAGTTCCCTGAGCACGCCGGTGAGCAGTGCGGGCGGCAGATGGGTCTCGTCGCGCAGCACGCCGCGGATCACCGTCAGCAGCCGGGACAGCGAGCAGTCCTTGGCGACCCAGCCGGAGGCGCCCGCCTGCAGCGCGAGGGCGGCGCGGCGCGGGTCGTCCTTCTCGGCGAGGACGACGAGCCGTACGGCGGGCTGGGCGGAGCGGACGCCGGCGACCAGCGAGATCCCGTCGACCAGGCCTTCCTCGTCGCCGTCCTGCACGGGCACGGCCGGGCGGGCGCCGGGCAGGTTGCCGCCGAGGTCGGCGTCGACCAGGAGCACGTCGAAGCGGCGTCCCTCGCCGGCCGCGCGTTCCAGGCAGCGCAGCGCGGCCGGGCCGCTGCCGGCGGCGGAGACGTCGACGTCGGGCTCGGCGGCCAGTGCGGCGGCGAGCGACTCGGCGAAGATGCGATGGTCGTCCACGACCAGGACTCGGATACGAACCACGAAACCCCCTTCCCCAGGCTCCGCGTGGAGCAGGGGATACCCAAGGTCCGGACAGGGCCCGGCGATCGGCCGGTCCGAAAGGGCCGGCAAAGGCTCGGGAAACGACGACTCGCACGGGTACGACACCCAGCGGAAGGACGCCCACCGCACGGCCGCCGCCGTCGCGGAAACTGCTACCCCCACCGCGGGTGTCGTACCCGCCTGTCTCGCCCCCTGATCAGCACCGGCCCCCACCGGTGCTGTTCCTCAGAGTACGGATGCGGGCGGACAGCGGAAGCGGATTTGCAGAACTGGCCGTCCGACGCGTTTATGGTGTGCCGCATGTTTCGTATTGAGGCGGAAGTCGACAAAGGACGACGTGATCTGCTCCGCTCGCGGTTGCGGGACACCAACACGGCGGCGTCCCCGGTGCTGGCGGCGCTGCGCGGCACGCCCGGCGAACGGGAGGTCCCGCTCCATGTGTGGGCGCTGGGCGACTCCGGGGAACTGGCGGGCGGGCTGGTCGGTCACACCTGGACGACCTGGCTGCACGTCACCTACCTGTGGGTGGACGACCGCCACCGCGGCACGGGCCTCGGCTCCCGTCTCCTCGCCGAGGCCGAACGCATCGCCCGCACCGAGCGCACGTGCACGGCGGCCCGCCTGGAGACCTGGAGCTTCCAGGCCCCGGAGTTCTACCGCAAGCAGGGCTACGACGTGGTCGGCACCATCCCCGACTACCCGCCGGGCATCACGGAGTACATCCTCACGAAGCGCCTGACCTGACGGTGGCTCACCCCTGTGGAGTGGGCGGCGTGGGGGGCGGGGGCGGGTAGGGCGGCCGCCGCGGACCCTGAGTCCGGGCGGCCCCACGGGCGGCGGTGACTGCGGCTCCATCGACCGGCGCGGACGGGGCGCCGGCGGCCGGGGGACGAAGGGCGGTGCCGGGGCGGGCGGAGGCGGCGGGGGCAGCAGCGCCTCGTCGTCCGCGAGCAGGGGCCCGCCGGCCCGCAGCCGCTCGACGGTCCGCTCGGCCCGGCGCCGGGCCCGGGGGTCGTCGTCGCGCCGGAAGACGAGCCGCACGGTGGCCGGGGGCCGCGGAAGCCCGAGCACGGGGCCGGGGCCACGGGTCTGCTCGGTGGACACCAGCTCGTAGCCGAGCACGTACGCGACCCTCTCGGCCCGCGCCTTCAACGACGCCCCGCCACGGAGCTCCACCACCCCCCGCCCGTCGAACCGGGACCGGATCTCGTCGTCGTCCATCAGGGGTGCGGCACGGCCCGCCGCGCGTCTCTGGCGTGCGGCGGGCCGGTGCGGGGCGGGTGTCAGATCAGGCGGTGGGCCCCCGCCGACGGGATCGCCTCGAAGACGCGCGGGGGTGCGAAGCCGGCCGCGGCGAAGGCTTCCTCGACCGACTTGGTGAGGGTGTCGACGTCCGTCGCCTGCGTCAGCACGATCGCCGAGCCGCCGAAGCCGCCGCCGGTCATCCGGGCGCCGAGCGCGCCGCCCGCGAGGGCGGTGTCGACGACCAGGTCCAGTTCCGGGCAGGAGATGCGGAAGTCGTCGCGCAGCGAGGCGTGTCCCTCGGTGAGGACGGGGCCGATCGCGTGGGTCCGTCCGGCGCGCAGCAGGTCGACGACGCGTTCGACGCGGTGGTTCTCGGTGACGATGTGCCGGACGAGACGGACCACCTCCTCCTCGTCGCCGAGCCGGGCGAGGGCCGCCTCCAGGCCGTCGTACGGGACGTCCCGGAGGGCGTCGACGCCCAGCAGGGCCGCACCCTTCTCGCAGCCGGCCCGGCGCTTGCCGTACTCGCCGCCGCTGTGGGCGTGCTTGACCTGCGTGTCCACGACGAGCAGGCGCAGGCCCTCGGCCGCCAGGTCGAAGGGGGTCTGCCGCTGGGACAGGTCCCGGGTGTCGAGGAACAGGGCGTGCCCCGGCGTGCAGCACGCGGACGCCGTCTGGTCCATGATGCCGGTCGGCGCGCCGACGTAGACGTTCTCCGCGCGCTGGCACAGCCGGGCGAGCTGCCACCGCTGGAGACCGAATCCGTACAGGTCGTCGAGCGCCAGGGCGATCACGACCTCCAGCGCGGCGGACGAGGAGAGACCGGCGCCCGTGGGGACCGTCGAGGACAGGTGGACGTCCGCGCCGGTCACCTCGTGGCCCGCCTCGCGCAGCGCCCAGACCACGCCGGCCGGGTAGGCCGTCCACGCGCTGTCGGACCCTGGGGCGAGGCCGTCCAGGCGCACCTCTGCCACGCCTCCCGCGACGTCCGCCGAGTGCAGGCGCAGCAGCCCGTCGTCCCGGCGGGAGACGGCCGCGACCGCCTGGTGCGGCAGTGCGAACGGCATGACGAAGCCGTCGTTGTAGTCGGTGTGCTCGCCGATCAGGTTGACCCGGCCCGGCGCCGCCCACACGCCCTCGGGTGCCGTCCCGTACAGCTCGGTGAAGCGCTGTGCGACCTGCTGTGCCCCCACTAGTGCTCCTCTGTGATGCTCTGCGCGAACTCCCACGCGTCCGCGACGATTCCGGCGAGGTCCGCGCGGGTCGGGTTCCAGCCCAGCTTCTCGCGGGCGGTGTCCGCGGCGGCGACCAGGACCGCCGGGTCGCCGCCGCGGCGCGGGGCGGCCACCTCGGGGATCGGGTGGCCGGTGACCTCGCGGACGGTCTCGATGACCTGGCGGACGGAGAAGCCGCTGCCGTTGCCGAGGTTGCAGATCAGGTGCGTGCCCGGCCGGGCGGCCCGCAGGGCGAGCAGGTGGGCCTCGGCCAGGTCCGCCACGTGGATGTAGTCGCGGACGCAGGTCCCGTCGGGGGTGGCGTAGTCGTCGCCGTAGACCGAGATGGCGTCGCGGCGGCCCTGGGCGACCTGGAGGACCAGCGGGATCAGGTGCGACTCGGGGTCGTGGCGCTCGCCGTGGGCGCCGTAGGCTCCGGCGACGTTGAAGTAGCGCAGGGACACCGCGGCCAGGCCGTGGGCGTTCGCCTCGCTGGTGATCATGTGGTCGACGGCCAGCTTGGTGGCGCCGTAGGGGTTGGTCGGCCGGGTGGGGGCGGTCTCGGTGATCGGGACCTGCTCGGGCTCACCGTAGGTGGCCGCCGTGGAGGAGAAGACCAGCGTGCGCACGCCCGCGTCCCGCATGGCGCCGAGGAGCGCCAGGGAACCGGCGACGTTGTTCTCCCAGTACTTCTCGGGCTTCGCCACCGACTCGCCGACCTGCGAGGACGCGGCGAAGTGCAGGACGCCCTCGTAGGAGGCGTCGAGCCACTTGGCGGCGTCGCGGATGTCGCCCTCGACGAACGCGGCGCCGGCCGGGACGCCCTCGCGGAAGCCGGTGGAGAGGTTGTCGAGGACGGTGACCTCGTGGCCGGCCTCCAGCAGATGCTGGGCCACGACACTGCCGACGTATCCCGCGCCACCCGTCACCAGGTACTTCATGAACTCGCTA
Organism: Streptomyces sp. 1222.5; assembly: GCF_900105245.1. Lineage (NCBI taxonomy): Bacteria > Bacillati > Actinomycetota > Actinomycetes > Kitasatosporales > Streptomycetaceae > Streptomyces > Streptomyces sp. 1222.5. Next base: position 3,784,488 of record NZ_FNSZ01000001.1, read on the forward strand.
CCTCTCGCAGTCGCTCGGCCGCGCGCTCCGGCGGCACGTCGTTGATGAACACGCTCATGCCGGACTCGGAACCCGCGAGAAACTTCAGCTTGCCGGAAGTGCGGCGGATGGTGAAAAGCTCGAGGTGGAGCGCGAAGTCGTGGCGCGTGACACCGTCGAATTCCTCCAGCGTGCCGAACGGGGCCTGGTGCCAGGCCGCGATGTAGGGCGTCGGAGGCTCTCCGTCCCCGAAGATCCGGTCGAAGCGCCTCAAGAGTTCCAGATAGATCTGGGGGAATTCTGTGCGCGCCGCCTCGTCGAGCGCCGGCAGATCGGGCACGCGGCGCCTCGGGTACAGGTGGACCTCGTACGGCCAGTGCGCCGCGTACGGCACGAAGGCCGCCCAGTGTTCACCCGCAAGGACGACCCGCTCACCGGCGAGTTCGCGCTCCAGCACCGTGTCGAACAGGTTCTCCCCGCCGGTGGCCTCCTTGTGGGCGGCGAGCGAGCGGAGCATCAGCGCGGTGCGCGGGGTGGTGAAGGGGTAGGCGTAGATCTGTCCGTGCGGGTGACCCAGGGTCACACCGATCTCGGCACCGCGGTTCTCGAAACAGAACACCTGCTCGACGGAGGGCAGATGCGACAGCTCCGACGTGCGGTCGGTCCACGCCTCCAGCACCAGTCGCGCCTGCTCCGGGCCGAGGTCGGCGAAGGAGGCGTCGTGGTCGGAGGTGAAGCAGACGACCTCGCAGCGGCCGGAGTCGCCGGCCAGCGACGGGAAGCGGTTCTCGAAGACGACGACGTCATAGGAGGAGTCGGGGATCTCGCTCAGCCGCTCGCCCCGGGTGGGGCACAGGGGGCACTCGTCGGCGGGCGGGTGATAGGTGCGGCCCTGGCGGTGGGAGGCGACGGCGACCGCGTCGCCGAGCAGCGGGTCGTGGCGGATTTCGGACGTGGTGACGGTGGGGTCCAGCGGGCGCCGGTCCTCGGCGTCCCGCACGGTGTCGTCCCGAAGGTCGTAGTAGATCAGCTCACGACCGTCGGCAAGCCGGGTCGAGGTCTTCTTCACGCCTGGCTCCTTGTTCGACACCCCGCGGGGACATCCGTGGGGGCTGGTCAGCGCCCACTCACTCAACACAACCAAACATAACAAACCACAACTCGACAACACCTCGGTCGATCACAATCAAACAAAGAACACCACCGGAAGTGTTCAAATACTGAACACGTCGGCGTAGGTTCCGCTCTGGATCAGTTCGCGCAACGAAGCGAGTACTCATGCAAACCCCCACAGAAGCACCCGCCGTCCTGGCGGCGGAGCTACGGCTCCCCACGAACTGGCTGGACTACACGATCCTGGCGATCTACTTCGTCGTCGTCCTCGGCATCGGCTTCGCGGCCCGCCGCTCGGTGAAGACCAGCCTGGACTTCTTCCTCTCCGGACGCTCGCTGCCCGCCTGGATCACCGGCCTGGCCTTCATCTCCGCGAACCTGGCCGCCACCGAGATCCTCGGCATGGCCGCGAACAGCGCCCAGTACGGCGCCTACACCGTGCACTGGTACTGGATCGGCGCCATCCCCGCCATGGTCTTCCTGGGCCTGGTGATGATGCCCTTCTACTACGGCAGCAAGGTCCGCTCGGTCCCCGAGTTCCTGCTGCTGCGCTTCGACCGGGCCGCCCACCTGCTCAGCTCGATCCTGTTCGCGTTCGCCGCCATCCTGATCGCGGGCGTCAACCTCTACGCCCTCGCGATCGTCGTCGAGGCCCTGCTCGGCTGGCCGCAGTGGGTCGCCATCGTGGTCGCCGGTGCCTTCGTGCTCGCGTACATCACGCTGGGCGGCCTGTCCTCGGCGATCTACAACGAGGTGCTCCAGTTCTTCGTGATCCTGGCCGCCCTCATCCCGATCACCGTGCTCGGCCTGAAGAAGGTCGGCGGCTGGGGCGGTCTGACGGACAAGCTCACCGCCACCCACGGCGCCGACTTCACCACGGCCTGGGGCGGCACCGGCATCGGCTCGGCCAACCCGCTGGGCGCCAACTGGCTGACCATCGTCCTCGGACTCGGCTTCGTGCTGTCCTTCGGCTACTGGACCACCAACTTCGCCGAGGTGCAGCGCGCCCTGTCCGCGAAGAACCTCTCCGCGGGGCAGCGCACCCCGCTGATCGCCGCCTACCCGAAGATCTTCATCGTCTTCCTGGTGATGATCCCCGGCCTGGTCGCCGCCGCGATCGTCCCGAAGTTCGGCACCACCGGCTCCGGCTACCAGTACAACGACGCCATCCCCTACCTGATGCAGGAGCTGCTGCCCAACGGCGTGCTCGGCATCGCGGTCACCGGTCTGCTCGCGGCCTTCATGGCGGGCATGGCGGCGAACGTGTCGTCCTTCAACACGGTGTTCACCACCGACATCTGGGCGAAGTACGTGGTGCGGGGCCGCGAGGACGGGTACTACGTGCGGTTCGGCCGCCTGATCACCGCGATCGGCGTCTGCGCCTCCGTCGGCACCGCGTTCCTCGCCTCGTCGTTCTCGAACATCATGTCCTACCTGCAGACGCTGTTCTCCTTCTTCAACGTGCCGATGTTCGTCGTCTTCATCGTCGGCATGTTCTGGAAGCGCGCGTCCGCCAAGTCCGGCTTCTGGGGCCTGCTCGCCGGCACCGTGACCGCGATGGTCAACTACTTCGTCCTCTACAAGAAGGGGATCATCTCCATCCCCACCGACCAGGGCGCCAACTTCGTCTCCGCCATCGCCGGCTTCGTCGCCGGCGCGGTCGTGATGTTCGCCGTCTCCCTGTTCACGAAGCCGAAGCCGGCGAACGAGCTGCAGGGCCTGGTCTACGGCACCCGCTCCCCCGGTATGTCCGAACCGCCCGCCAAGGGCGACGACGCCTGGTACCGCAAGCCCGCCCTGCTGGGCTGGGGCGCGATCGTGCTGGCCGCCGCCTGCTACATCCCGTTCTCGTTCTGACGCGGGAGGACCGAGGAAACCATGACCGAGAACCCCGACCGCCCCGAGCGGTTCCACTACTCCGAGGACGACGTCCAGCGGGAAGTCACCGAGCTGGAGGGCAAGTCCGAGACCGCGGCCCGGCTGTTCGACCTGCGCCGCATCATCGGCGGACTGTTCGTCGTCTACGGCGTCATCGTCACGATCACCGGCATCACCGACTCCCAGTCCGCCATCGACAAGGCCCAGGGCGTCAACATCAACCTGTGGACCGGGATCGGCATGCTCCTACTGGGCGTCTTCTTCCTGGCCTGGCTGAAGCTCCGGCCCACTCCGCCGCCGCTTCCCCGGGAGGGCCTGCCCGAGGAGCCGGCGGGGAAGCGGTAACCGCCCGCCGACCCCGGACCGGGGCGCGCGGGAGCCGATCGTGAGGTTCCCCGCGCGCCCTCGGTACACCGGGCGGCTACTGCGGCCCGGACTCCCGCAGGGAACCGGCACGGTCCAGCAGTCCCGTCCGCGCGGCCAGTGCCGCCGCCTCCAGCCGCGACCCGACCCCGAGCTTCATCAGCACCCGCTGCACATGCGTACGCGCGGTGCTCGGCGCGATCCCCATCCCGGCCGCGATCAGCCGCGTGTCCTCGCCGTCGGCCACCCGTACCAGCACCTCGACCTCCCGCGGCGTGAGCATCTCCAGCAGCTGCTGGGCCTCGTCGTCGGGCTGGGCGGCCGGGTTGAGCAGCTCCCCGAACGCCCCCTGGAGCAGCTGCGGAGCCACCGCCGCCTCCCCCGCGCGGGCCTTCATGATGGCCCGCTCGACCCCCTCGATCCGCTCGTCGTGCCGCACGTACCCCGACGCGCCCGCCGCGAAGGCCGCCGCGATGCCCCGCGGTGAGGGCACCGGTCCCAGCACCAGCATCGCCACCTGCGGCCGCTCCCGCTTGATCTTCACCACCGGATCGAAGACGCCCGGCTCGGCGGGAGCCGCCGTACCCAGCAGGCACACCTCCGGCGCCCGCGCGATCACCAGATCCGCGGCGCCCGCGGCCGGCGCCGCCGCGGCGAGCACCCGGTGCCCGCGCAGCTTGAGCGCGGACGCCAGCGCCTCCGCGAGCAGGCGATGGTCGTCGACGACCATGAGCCGCACTCCCATAGAGCAACCCCCCAGTCCCCCCCATGGATGCCCCACTATGGACGCCCACGGGTCCGCAAGGACAGAGGGCCCCCCGGCACCCCGCCCCTCCCTGCCCCCGGAAGCTACACGCTTGTTCGACGTCGCGCTGCCCCTACTCATGAGAAGTGCCCCGGATCGATGAAATCCGGGGCACTTCTCGGTAAGTCACCCTTTCGGGCGGGAGCGGCGCGCAGGGATCCGGCGCCGCCGGCCGGTCAGCCGTCCGTGCCGAACGCCACGACCAGGTACTGCTTGCTGCCCGTGCCCGAACTCTTCGTCTCGGTGAAGACCTTGGACATGTACAGCCGCCCCTCGCCGAACAGGATCTCGGAGTAGTCCGGCAGCATGCTGCTCTCCGCCTCCTGCGCGATACCGGTGGCCGGGTTCTGCAGCAGCTTGGTCTCCTTGAAACTGCCACCGTCGATGCTGACGACCTGGCCGCCCTGGTCGTACGGCGTCCGCTTGTAGGCGATCAGGTTGCCGCCGTCCATGCGCAGCGGGGAGAGCGTGCAGCCGTCGCCGGCCTCGGCGCGCTGGCCGGTCTGCTTGCCCGTGTCGAGGTCGAAGGAGACGATCTCGTTGGTGTCCTTGTAGGCGGCGGAGCCGTCGTGCTCCTCGGTCGGCAGGTACAGCCGGCCGTTGCCCGCGACGATCTGGTGGCAGTCCTCGATGCGGGTGATCCCGTCGCAGCGGCCGCTGTAGGTCTTGCCGGGCGCGGAGATCCGGGCGAGCAGGCTGCCGGTCCTGGCGTCGATGGAGAAGTAGTCCGAGATGCCGCTGCCGTCACCGGCGCTGTCGCCGACGTCGGCGGCGACCACCAGCGGGTCGGTGGAGACGACGGCGGCGTACTCGACGCCCGCGGGCATCTTGTACTCGGCGATCACCTTCCCCGTCTTGGGGTCGATGTTCTGGATGTGCAGCTGCCGGTTCCCGTAGTCGCCGCACTTGCGCACCGCGACCAGCTTCGCGCCGCCGCCGTACCCGGCGTCGTAACAGGTGTCGCCCGCCTTCGGCTGCCACAGCAGCTTGCCGGAGTCCAGGTCGAACGCGGCGCCGCCGCCGGTGCTGCCGAGCGCGACGGTGTGCTGGGAGACCGTCAGGTTCTGGAAACTCACCGGGTAGTCACCGGACTTGACCGACTTCGTCCACAGCCGCTTGCCCGTGTCGAGGTCGATCCCGGAGATCAGGCTGCATCCCGAGGTGGCGTCCTTCTGGGACATCTTCGGCCGGAAGGCGATCGCCGTCCGGTTCTCCGAGTTGACGTGACCGGTGGTCGCGCAGACCGGGCCGGGCAGCTTGATCGTCCAGTTCTCGGTGCCCTTGACGGGGTCGTAGCCGACGATCTCGGCCACACCGCTCTTGGCGTACACCTTCTCGGTCAGCCAGGAGCCGGTGGTGCTCGTCAGCTCCTTGGTCGTGGGCATCGCGACGTTGAAGAGGGGCTTCGCCGAGGGGTCGGACGGCGCCTTCTCCTTGCCGCCGCCGGTGGTGGCCCCGGAGCCCTTGTCGCCGCCGCCGGTGCCGCCGTCGGAGGACGCGGTGTCGTGCTTCTTGCCGTCGTCCCCGGAGGACTTGGCGTACCAGATGCCGCCGCCGACGATCAGCGCGATGGCGACGACCGCCGCGACGACGATGTACAGCGCGGTGTTGTTGCGGCCGCCGCCGCCCTGCCCCGGCTGCTGCATCGGCGTGGTCGACGGCTGCCCCGGATAGCCGTACCCCGGCTGCGCGGGGTACATCGGCTGGGTGGGCTGGGCGTAGGGGTTCTGCGGGTGGGCGCCGTAGGCGGGGGGCTGCTGACCGTAGGCCGGGGGCTGCTGGGCGTACGGGTTCTGCTGCCCGCCGGGGTAGCCGTAGCCCGGCTGGGGCTGCGGAGGCTGCGGGGCCGGGGCGGCCTGCGGGTAGCCGTAACCGGGCTGCGGAGGCTGCGGCTGCGCGGGCGGGGTCGCCGGCGGCCCGGCCGGGGGCGCGGGCGGCTGGTCCTGCGGGGAGCCGGAACCGGGCTGCTGCGGGGGCTGGTTGGGCGGCGGAGGGGGCGGCTGCGTCATGGGAGCGGATACCTCGGTGAAACGCTGAAGGCCGGACGGCGGAGGGGACTCGGGACGTGGTGCGAAGGGATGTGCGCCGGGGTCAGTTGCCGAAGGCCATCATCAGCTTCTCCTTGGACTGGTCGTTTCCGGACAGCCGGCCGGAGGAGATGAAGAACCGCCCGTCCACCCAGTCGACGACACCGTTGTAGAAGGCGTCCTCGGCGTCGGCCGCGCCCTGCGGATTCTGCAGCAGCTTGGTGGGCTTGTGGGAGGAGCCCGCGACCGGGATCGACACCACCTGGCCGCCCGCGTCGTACGACGGCTGCACGTACGCGATGAGCTTGCCGCCGTCGATCTTCAGCGGGGCCATCGGCTCCTCGGCCGGGGACTTGGTCCGCCACTTCTCCTTGCCGTCGGCGAGGCCGATCGCGACGATCTCGTTGGCGCTGCTGAGGGAGTCCGTGGGCAGGTACAGGGTGTCGGCGTCGACCGCGACGCCCTGGCAGCCCTGGAGGTCGCGTTCGAGGATCGCCCAGCCGCAGCGGGGCGCGAACTTCTCATTGACCTTGACCTCCGAACGGAACTTGCCGTCCTTGGTGAAGGTGGAGATGTTCCACGCCTTCTTGTCCTGGTTGGTCAGGTAGACCACGAGCGGGTCGACGGAGTACGTCCTGGTGACCCGCCAGCCCTTCTTGACCGGCTGGGTCCACCGCACCTTGCCGGTGGCCGGATCCAGCTCCTGGATCTCGTCGTGCTCCTTGTCGGTGCCGGCCGCGCAGGAGGCCACCTGGACCAGCCGGCCGGTGCCGCCCGCGAAGGCGGTCGGGAAGCAGGCCGCGCCGTACTTCTTCTTGTCGTACAGCTTCTTGCCGCTGGTGATGTCGTACGCCGTGCCCGACTGCGAGCGGCCGACCATCAGCGTCCTGCCGCTCACGGTCAGTTCGACGGAGAGCGAGCTGTCGAACAGGCCGCCGTCGGCGACCTCACCGCTCCAGCCCTTCTTGCCCGTCGCCAGGTCGATCTGCTGGAGCTGGTTGCACTTGGCCCGGTCACCCGAGCCGTTCATGTACGCCACGACGACCGTGCCGCCGGCCGCCTGAGGGGTGGCCGCGCAGATCTTCTGCGGGAAGTCGATCGGACCCCAGGCGGTCCTGCCGTCGGCCGCGCCGAAGGCGAAGAGCTGCTTGTAGGCCGCCTTCACCGCGGTGTCGCCGGTGACCCACATGCCGGGTGCGTCGGCGCCGGAACCGGGGGCGTCGGGCGCGGACTTGTACCAGAGCACCTTCGCCTCGCCCGCCCGGCGACCCTCGTTGAGGTTCTCCGGGTCGTCGCCGTCGGTGCCACCGGTGGACCGGGTGGGCTCCGCCGAGGCGGAGTGCTTGGGGTCGTCGCTCTGCTGGGCGACGGGCTTCTTCCCGCCGTCGTGGTCGCCGCTGAGCGCGTAGACGGTGCCTCCGACGACGAGCAGCGCGGCCACCGCGGCACCGATGATCAGCAGCGGTTTCTTGCTGGATCCCGGCCCGCCGCCCTGGGGCGCGCCGGGGTACGGCGGCTGCTGCGGGTAGCCGTACCCGGGCTGCGGCACGGCGCCGTAGGGGCCCGCCTGCTGCTGCGGGTGACCGTAGGGGCCGGGGGTGCCGGGTGCGGCGGGTGCGCCGTACGGGCCCGGGGTGCCCGGTGCGGGCGGGGCGCCGTACGGGCCCGGCTGCTGCGGGTAGCCGTAACCGGGCTGGGGCTGCGGGGGGCCCGCGGGCGGCTGCTGCGGCGGAGGCGGCGTGGCGGGTGCGCCGAAGCCGGGCTGGGCCGGGGGCGCCTGCGGGGGCCCGAATCCGCCGCCCTGGGGCGGCTGCTCCTGCGGCGACTTCCCCTGCGGCGCTCCAAAACCGTCCTGCGACGGCTGGTTGGGCGGCTGAGTCATCAGCGCTCTTCCCCCTCGTTCACTGATTTTTAGCCACGCCCTGAGGTTCGCGATGGACCCAAGGTCGTACTCAGAAAGTTCTCAGACGGCCCTTTCTATCACCCGGCACCGACAGCGCACGGCCCTGGACAGCCCGCTGTTCCCAAGGGAGAACCGGCCTGTGATGCCGCCGTTACGCGCCTTCACGCCCCCTTCACGCGGCGCACGCACCAGCAGCGCGCGCCCCACCCCTGCTTACGCGTCCTCCGCGAGTTCCAGCCAGCGCAGCTCCAGTTCCTCACGCTCCCCGGCGAGATCCCGCAGCTGGGCGTCCAGTTCGGCGACCTTTCCGAAGTCGGTTGCGTTCTCGGCGATCTGCGCGTGCAGCTTGGTCTCCTTCTCGGAGATCTTGTCCAACTGGCGCTCGATCTTCTGGAGTTCCTTCTTCGCCGCCCGCTGGTCGGCCGCGCTCTTCTCGGTGCCGGCCGGCTTGGGCGCCGCGGCCGGGGACTGCGCGGCGACCTCCTCCTCCATGCGCCGGCGCCGCTCCAGGTACTCGTCGATACCGCGGGGCAGCATCCGCAGCGCGCCGTCGCCCAGGAGGGCGAAGACCCGGTCGGTGGTGCGCTCGACGAAGAACCGGTCGTGGGAGATCACGATCATCGAGCCGGGCCAGCCGTCGAGGACGTCCTCGAGCTGGGTGAGGGTCTCGATGTCGAGGTCGTTGGTGGGCTCGTCGAGGAAGAGGACGTTGGGCTCGTCCATGAGGAGGCGCAGCAGCTGGAGCCGGCGGCGCTCACCGCCGGAGAGGTCCCCGACCGGCGTCCACTGCTTCTCCTTGCTGAAGCCGAACGTCTCGCACAGCTGACCGGCGGTCATCTCGCGGCCCTTGCCGAGGTCGACGCGCTCGCGGACCTGCTGCACGGCCTCGAGGACCCGCAAGGCGGGGTCGAGTTCGGCGACCTCCTGGGAGAGGTAGGCGAGCTTGACGGTCTTTCCGACGGCGACGCGCCCGCCCACGGGCTGCGCCTCGCCCTCCGTGCGGGCCGCTTCTGCCATGGCGCGCAGCAGGGAGGTCTTGCCGGCGCCGTTGACGCCGACGAGACCGATCCGGTCGCCGGGGCCGAGCTGCCAGGTGACGTGCTGCAGCAGCACCTTCGGGCCGGCCTGCACGGTGACGTCTTCCAGGTCGAAGACGGTCCTGCCCAGCCGCGAGGAGGCGAACTTCATCAGCTCGGCGCTGTCCCGGGGCGGCGGCACGTCCGCGATCAGCTCGTTGGCTGCTTCCACGCGGAACCGCGGCTTGGAGGTACGCGCGGGGGCGCCGCGCCGCAGCCAGGCCAGCTCCTTGCGGACCAGGTTCTGCCGCTTGGCCTCCTCCGTGGCGGCGATGCGCTCGCGCTCGGCGCGGGCGAAGACGTAGTCGGAGTAGCCGCCCTCGTACTCGAAGACGTCGCCGCGCTGCACGTCCCACATGCGGGTGGAGACCTGGTCCAGGAACCACCGGTCGTGGGTGACGCAGACGAGCGCCGAGCGCCGGGTCTGCAGGTGCCGGGCGAGCCAGGCGATGCCCTCGACGTCGAGGTGGTTGGTGGGCTCGTCGAGGACGACCAGGTCCTGCTCCTCGATGAGCAGCTTGGCGAGCGCGATACGGCGCCGCTCGCCACCGGAGAGCGGTCCGATGACCGTGTCGAGGCCCTTGGGGAAGCCGGGCAGGTCCAGGCCGCCGAACAGTCCGGTCAGCACGTCCCGGACCTTGGCGTTGCCGGCCCACTCGTGGTCGGCCATGTCGCCGATGACCTCGTGGCGGACGGTGGCGGACGGGTCGAGGGAGTCGTGCTGGGTGAGTACGCCGAGGCGCAGCCCGCCGGAGTGGGTGACCCGTCCGCTGTCGGCCTCCTCCAGCTTGGCGAGCATCCGGATGAGGGTGGTCTTGCCGTCGCCGTTGCGGCCGACGACCCCGATCCGGTCCCCTTCCGACACACCGAGCGAGACGCCGTCGAGCAGGGCACGGGTGCCGTACACCTTGCTGACGTTCTCGACATTGACCAGGTTGACGGCCATTTCACTCCTGTGCGCGGGGCGGTATCGACATGCGGCTCCGCCGCGGGGGTCAGCCTTCTAGCGTAGGGCCTGCGCGAGGGGCGGCGGCGCGGGCGGGGTGGTCCCCGGATCCGGGCCCGGCGGGCGCCGTTCCGGCGGTCCTCAGATCACGGTCGCCCCGGCCACCGGGCCCGCGGCCGTCCGCACCGACCGGCAGGTGCCGGACGCGCGCAGTGCCTCGGCCACCTTCTCCGCCGAGCCGGCGTCGCGCGTGAGGAAGGCCGTCGTGGGTCCGGAGCCGGAGACGAGCGCGGTCAGGGCGCCCGCGGCCCGTCCGGCGGCCAGGGTGTCGGCCAGTTCGGGGAAGAGGGACAGGGCAGCCGGCTGGAGGTCGTTGGAGACCGCCGACGCCAGCGCGTCCGGGTCGCCCTTGGCGAGCGCCTCCATCAGGTCGGGGGAGGCGACCGGCTCGGGGATGTCGCGGCCCTCGGCGAGCCGGTCGAACTCGCGGAACACCGCCGGCGTGGACAGTCCGCGCCCGGCCATCGCGAACACCCAGTGGAACGTGCCGCCGAGTTCGAGCACGGTCAGCCGCTCGCCGCGCCCGACACCGAGGGCGGCCCCGCCGACCAGGCTGAACGGGACGTCGCTGCCCAGTTCGGCGCAGAGCGCGAGGAGCTCCGCGCGGGAGGCGCCCGTGCCCCAGAGCGTGTCGCAGGCGAGCAGCGCGCCCGCGCCGTCCGCGCTGCCGCCCGCCATGCCGCCGGCGACGGGGATGTCCTTGGCGATGTGGATGTGCACGGCCGGTTCGATGCCCCGCCGGGCGGCGAGCTCGACGGCGGCGCGCGCGGCGAGGTTGGTGCGGTCCAGCGGGACCTGGTGGGCGTCCGGGCCCTCGCAGGTGACGCGCAGTTCGTCGGCGGGGGTGACGGTGACCTCGTCGTACAGGCCGACGGCGAGGAAGACGTTGGCGAGGTCGTGGAACCCGTCGGGGCGGGCGGCGCCCACCGCGAGCTGGACGTTGACCTTGGCGGGGACGCGGACCGTGACGCTCACTGCTGACCGGGCTCCTTGCTGGGCGGGCGTGGTGGACATGGCCCGGCCGGGCGGGCACCGGCCGCTCCGCCGGTGCCGGGTGCCGACCGGGGCCTGGCGGCTAGGCGGCGGGCTGGGCGTTCTCGGCGATGCGGGCGAACTCCTCGACCGTGAGGGACTCCCCGCGCGCCTGCGGTGAGACCCCGGCCGCGACCAGGGCGGCCTCCGCGGCGGCGGCGGATCCGGCCCAGCCGGCGAGTGCCGCGCGCAGGGTCTTGCGGCGCTGCGCGAAGGCCGCGTCGATCACCGCGAAGACCTGCTTGCGGGAGGCCGTCGTCCTGATCGGCTCGGTCCGGCGGACGAGGGAGACCAGTCCGCTGTCGACGTTGGGCGCGGGCCAGAAGACGTTGCGGCCGATGGCGCCGGCCCGCTTCACCTCGGCGTACCAGTTGGCCTTGACCGACGGCACGCCGTACACCTTGGAGCCCGGCGCGGCGGCGAGCCGGTCGGCGACCTCGGCCTGCACCATCACCAGGGTCCGCTCGATGGTGGGGAAGGTCTCGAGCATGTGCAGCAGGACGGGCACGGCGACGTTGTAGGGCAGGTTCGCCACCAGGGCGGTGGGCGCGGGGCCGGGCAGCTCGGTGACGTGCATCGCGTCGGAGTGGACCAGCGCGAAGCGGTCGGCGCGCTCCGGCATGCGTGCCGCGACGGTCGCGGGCAGCGCGGCGGCGAGGACGTCGTCGATCTCGACGGCGGTGACCCGGTCGGCGGCCTCCAGCAGCGCGAGGGTGAGGGAGCCGAGCCCCGGGCCGACCTCCACCGCGACGTCGTCGGGACGGACCTCGGCGGTCCGGACGATACGCCGGACCGTGTTGGCGTCGATCACGAAGTTCTGGCCGCGCTGCTTGGTGGGACGGACACCGAGGGCTGCCGCGAGTTCGCGGATGTCGGCCGGACCGAGGAGGGCGTCGGGGGTGGGGCTGCTCACGGGACAAGGGTACGGGGGCGCGGTGGGCCGGATCGCCAGGTGTCCGGTGCGGGGGGGAACCGCGCGACCGGACCTCGTGGATCCGCGTCCGCCGCCCCCGCGCCGCGTGATCGCCGGTGGCTACCCGTGCAGCTGTCTCCCGCAGGCCGGCCAGGGCGTCGCGCCACGGCTCACGTACAGCTTCTTCGCCCGGAAGGTCTGTTCCTCGGCCGGGGCGTCCTGCGGGCGGCCGCGACCGCCGAGGCTGTGCCAGGTGTGCGTGTCGAACTGGTAGAGCCCGCCGTACGTGCCCGAGGCGTCGACGGCGTGCGGCCGGCCGCCGGACTCGCAGGCGGCGAGGGCGCGCCAGTTCAGGTGGTCCGCGCCGTGCACGGAGGGTGGCAGCGGCTTGGTGCCGACCCTGACCACCCGGCGGCGCGGCAGGCGCACCACCTCGGTCTTCTCCCGGCGCGGCTTCTGCCGGACCCCGTTGACGGTGCGCACGAGGAAGGTGGTCCGCCGCAGTCCGGGCTGCCCGGGTTCGGAGACGACCTCGGTGCCCTTGAACAGGGAGGGGTCCTCGGTCCGCCGGACCCCGAAGGGGATCTGCTCCTCGCGGATCTCGCGGCTGCCGGTCACCCGCAGCACGGTCACCGTCTGCCCGTCGCGCGGGAAGCTGTCCGCGGGGACGGAGAGGGTGTCCTGGCCGCGCAGGGTGATCCCGGCGTCCTCGATCGCCTCGCGGACGGTGGCGGCGTTGGTGCGGACGGTGCGCGCGCGGCCGTCCGCCATGATCGTGACGGCCCGCTCGGTGCGCACGTCGAGGGCGAGTCCGGCGCGTCCGATGCTCTGGGAGCGCGAGGCGGACAGGTAGGCGCCCTCGGCGCGCACGCCCAGTTCGTGCAGCGCTCCCTCGACGGTGCCGGCGGTCGTCCACACCTCGTGCCGGCGGCCGTCCAGGGTGAGCCGTACGGGGCGTCCGTAGCGCACGGCGATCCGGTCGCCGCCGGCGAGGGCGCTGCCGGGGGCGGGCGCGACCATGTCGTGGGCGCCGACGTGCACGCCCTCCTCGGCGAGCAGTTCGCCGACGTCGTCGGCGAAGGTGTGCAGGCTGCGCTGCCTGCCGTCGACGCTGAGCTCGACCGCCTTGTCCTGGGCGACGAAGGCGGTGGTGCCGCCCGCCAGGAAGGCCACGACCAGTGCCTGCGGCAGCAGGCGGCGCACCGCGGACTCCGGGCGCTCGGTGGAGCGCGCCCTGCGCCGGCGCGCGGCCCGCCCGCTGCCGTCGCCGTACCCGTCCTGTACGAGGGTGTCCTGGTCGTCGGTGTCCTTGATCTGTACGAGGGTGTCCTCGTCGGGCGCGTGGGTGTGCTCGACCAGGGTGTCGCCGCTCTGGCGCGGCAGCAGCGGTTCGGTCGCGAGCTCGTGCGCCGGTGTGGACGCCGAGGCCCGCGCCGCGGCCTCGTACGCGGGCCGGTACGTGTCCTCGTACGGCACCCCGTTCGGCACGGTCTCGGCCTCGTGCAGGCCGGGCCAGGGAGCGCCGGGCGGGCCGGCCGGCGCGACGTAGGGGCCGTACGCCTCGTAGGTCTCGTACTGCGACTTGCTCACGCCGACACGCTCCAGAGGGCCAGACGGGTCCGGAAATCGGGCCCAGAACCTAGCGGAGCGCCGGTCACTCTCCAAAGCGGCGCGACTACGCAACGTGGCGCTCGAACCCAAGCCCGAGCCGCCGATCCGTTACCGGTCGGTTATGTTCTGCGTACGTTCAGTAACCGAAGGCGCGGGCGGTGTTCGCGCCCAGGGCCGTCGCCAGCGCGTCCTCGTCGAGGCCGCGCACGGCGGCCATCGCGCGGACCGTGACCGGAATGAGATACGGGGCGTTGGGCCGTCCGCGGTACGGCACGGGGGTGAGGAAGGGCGCGTCGGTCTCCACGAGGACCAGCTCCAGCGGGGCGACGGCGAGCGCGTCCCGCAGGTTCTGGGCGTTCTTGAAGGTGACGTTGCCCGCGAAGGACATGAAGTAGCCCTCGCGGGCGCAGATCTCGGCCATGTCGGCGTCGCCGGAGTAGCAGTGGAAGACGGTCCGCTCGGGGGCGCCCTCCTCCTTCAGCACGCGCAGGACGTCGGCATGGGCGTCGCGGTCGTGGATGACGAGCGCCTTGCCGTGCCGCTTGGCGATCTCGATGTGGGCGCGGAAGGACCGCTCCTGCGCCGCCTTGCCCTCGGGGCCGGTGCGGAAGTGGTCGAGGCCGGTCTCGCCGACGCCCTTCACCTGGGGCAGCGCGGCCAGCCGGTCGATCTCGGCCAGGGCCTCGTCCAGGGCCGCGTCGCCGCCCGGCTCGCGGGCGCCCTGCCGGGACCAGCCGTCGGGGTCGCCGTGGACGATGCGCGGTGCCTCGTTGGGGTGGAGGGCGACGGTCGCGTGGACGTTCTCGTGCTCCGCCGCGGTCTCGGCGGCCCAGCGCGAGCCGGCGATGTCGCAGCCGACCTGGACGACGGTCGTGACTCCCACCGACGCCGCCTTCGCAAGGCCTTCCGCGACCGTGCCGGACTGCATGTCGAGGTGGGTGTGGGAGTCGGCGACGGGCACCCGGAGGGGTGCCGGGAGCGGCGGCGCCGCGTTCTTGTCGTCCCGGGTGTTCCGGCCGGTGTTCGAAGGCATGCCCCGATCCTACGAAAGGGGCATGCGCCCGAGGGCCGGTGATCCGTTCAGCCGGCCTTGCGCTGGAACGGGTGGAGGAGATCGGACAGGTGCCAGTGGTGCGGCTCCCTGGGCCGCGCGGGCACCTCGGGGGCGCCGGGCACGTCCGGCACCTCGACGGGACCCGCCGAGGGCACCCGGTGCGGGTGGCCCTGCGCCGCGCTCCGCACCGACGAGACCTGCCCCGCGCGCATGATCCGCAGGACGTGGCCGTCGCAGTTCTGGCAGCTCGGCCGGCTCAGCGGTGACGGTACGACGCGGCCGTCGGCCACGTACCGCACGATCTGCTGTCCGTCGGCGTCCGTGTGGTGCTCTATCTCGTACGACTGTTCCCAGCCGTGCCCGCAGCGCATGCAGGCGAACGAATACGACTCGTGAACGACGGCGGTGGCCGTGCCGCGGAGGCCGGTCTGCCCTGCGATCTCACTCATGCCAGCTCCTCTTGTCCGCTGGACAAGCGCCCCGGCTCGGGATTCCCCCCGGAACCCCTGGGGCGAGGGACGGGTGCGTCCCTTCGACCAGTGGACGCCTCCGCCGGCGTGAATGCAGCAGGCCTGTCGAGTGTTGGAGGCGATTTGGTCGTTCCTTGCAGAAACCACCCTCTTCACGGCCCTCGGGCTTTGCTTTCGGCGACAGTCTTTTGCCCTCCCATGGGGCGTTCGCTCACCCGAGGACAGACCTGCTCAGAGGGAGCGTTTCCGCAGGCCAGGGGCGCACGGGCGGCCAGGGGGGCGCGATGAGCGGCGCGCTCGGCCCGCGCGGCCGGCGGGCCCGCGGCCGCTCAGGCGCCGGCGGTCTTGGCCGCGACGACCGCGTCGAACACCACCCGCTTGGGCAGCCCCGCCTCCACGGCCACCGCCGCGATGGCCTCCTTGCGGCGCTCGCCGGCCTCCTCGCGCACCCGCACCCGGCGGACCAGTTCGGCGGCGTCGAGTTCCTCGGGCCCGGTCTCCGGAGCGCCCTCGACGACGACGGTGATCTCACCCCGGACGCCCTCCGCGGCCCACCGCGCCAGTTCGGCCAGCGGGCCGCGCCGTACCTCCTCGTACGTCTTGGTCAGCTCGCGGCACACGGCGGCGCGCCGCTCGGCGCCGAAGACCTCGGCCATGGCGGCGAGGGTGTCGTCGAGCCGGTGCGGCGCCTCGAAGTAGACGAGGGTGCGCCGCTCCCCGGCGACGTCCCGCAGCCGGGACAGCCGCTCGCCCGCCTTGCGCGGCAGGAAGCCCTCGAAGCAGAACCGGTCGACGGGCAGCCCGGACAGGGCGAGCGCGGTGAGCACGGCGGACGGTCCGGGCACGGCGGTGACCCGGACGTCCTTCTCCACGGCCGCCGCGACCAGCCGGTAGCCCGGGTCCGACACGGACGGCATACCGGCGTCGGTCACCAGCAGCACGCGCGCGCCGCCGAGCAGTTCCTCGACCAGTTCCGGCGTACGGGCGGTCTCGTTGCCCTCGAAGTACGACACGACCCGGCCCCTGGGCGTCACACCCAGCGCCTGGGTGAGCCGGCGCAGCCGCCGGGTGTCCTCGGCGGCGACCACGTCGGCGCCGGCCAGCTCCTCGGCCAGCCGGGGCGGCGCGTCCGCGATGTCGCCGATGGGGGTACCTGCGAGGACAAGGGTTCCAGTCACGCCCCCATCCTCCCAGGCGCGCGGGGACACACGGGTGGCGGTCGGGACCGCCTCTTCGGCCACAGGAAATGCATCGCGTCCCGACCGGTACCGCACATGCACGGGACTCGCACAGAACGGTTCCCTACGATGGCGCGGTGACCAGTACCGCGTCCTCCATGGACCTCCGGCAGGGCCAGACGCCGCACGACCGGCGGCCGTCCTGGCAGCAGCGGCTGCGCCGATTCGGGTACGCACCGGCGAAGGACGCGCCCGAGGGCGACGTACGCGACCGGCTGGTGCCCCCGTACGCCGAGCCGAGCACCCGGCTGTGGCAGGTGCTCGGCATGTCACCGGTCCTCGCCGAGCGTCTGGTGCGCTGGTCGGGCTGGGGCGGTCCGCTGCTGGTGACGCTCATGGCGGGCCTGATGCGGTTCTGGAACCTGGGCAGCCCGCGAGCGGTGATATTCGACGAGACGTACTACGCCAAGGACGCCTGGGCGCTCGTCCACCACGGTTTCGAGGTGAACTGGGACAAGTACGGCAAGAGCGCCAACGACCTGGTCCTGTCCTCGCACGGCCATCTGGCGGTCCCGACGGACCCGGCGTACGTCGTGCACCCGCCGGTGGGCAAGTACGTCATCGGACTGGGCGAGCTGATGTTCGGGTTCGACCCGTTCGGCTGGCGGTTCATGACGGCGGTGCTCGGCACGCTGAGCGTGCTGCTGCTGTGCCGGATCGGGCGCCGGATGTTCCGCTCGACGTTCCTCGGCTGTCTGGCGGGCGCGCTGATGGCGGTGGACGGCCTGCACTTCGTGATGAGCCGGACCTCGCTGCTCGACGGCGTGCTGATGTTCTTCGTGGTCGCCGCGTTCGGCTGCCTGATCGTCGACCGGGACCGGTCCCGGGAGAGACTGGCCGCCGCCCTGCCCGTCGGCCCGGACGGCCGGGCGCGTCCCGACGCGGAGCTCGCCGACACCTTCCGCTTCGGGCTGCGCCCCTGGCGCTGGGGTGCCGGGGTGATGCTCGGCCTGGCGATCGGCACGAAGTGGAACGGGCTGTACGTGCTGGCCGCGTTCTGCGTGATGACGGTGCTGTGGGACGTCGGCGCCCGCAAGGTGGCCGGCGCCCGCCACCCGTATGCCGCCGCCCTGAAGTACGACACCGGCATCACCTTCCTGGCGACGGTGCCGGTGGCGCTCGTCGTGTACCTGGCGTCCTGGACCGGCTGGATCCTTTCTCCGGCCGACGGCCGCGGCGGGTACTACCGCAACTGGGCGGCCACCGACGGCAAGGGGGGCAGCTGGACCTTCCTGCCCGACTGGCTGCGCAGCCTGTGGCACTACGAGCACGAGGTCTACAACTTCCACGTCCACCTGTCGTCGCCGCACACGTACCAGTCCAATCCCTGGAGCTGGATCGTGCTGGGCCGCCCGGTGTCGTACTTCTACGAGTCCCCCTCCCCCGGCGCCGACGGCTGCCCGGCGGACGCGGGCCAGAAGTGCGCCCGGGAGGTGCTGGCGATCGGCACGCCGGCGCTGTGGTGGGCGGCCTGCTTGGCGCTCCTGTACGTGCTGTGGCGGTGGGCGTTCCGCCGCGACTGGCGGGCCGGCGCGATCGCCTGCGGCGTGGCGGCGGGCTACCTCCCCTGGTTCATGTACCAGGAACGCACGATCTTCCTGTTCTACGCGGTCGTCTTCCTGCCGTTCCTGTGCCTGGCGGTGGCGATGATGATCGGCGCGATCGTCGGCCCACCCGGCTCCACGGACACCCGCCGCGTGATCGGCGCCTCTGCAGCGGGCGTCCTGGTCCTGCTGATCGCCTGGAACTTCATCTACTTCTGGCCGCTCTACACGGGCCAGGCCATCCCGATCGACTCCTGGAGATCCCGGATGTGGCTGGACACCTGGGTCTAGCCGGGCGGACACCGAACGAGGGCACGGCCAACGGCCGTGCCCTCGTTGTTCGTTCACATAGTTGGGTGATGCACGGGATCTGCGTCACGGTTTCGGCAAGTGGGGGCGCGCGGGCCCCGCGTACCGCTTACAGTGCTCACGCACCTGTTTTTGAACGCGTTCAGGAAACGCGTCGCAGGTGACGGGGAAACGGGGAGGGGTGCGCGGATGCGCAGCGGGGTCAAGGGTGCGGTCGTAGGCGGCGTCTGTGCGGTGCTGCTGGGGGGTGCCGGGTACGGGACCTACAACTTCCTGCACGCGCTGAGCGACGACGGGGGGACCGGCGTCGCCGCCTCCGTGAAGTCCGGGCCGCCCGACGGTGCCGAGGTGGAGGACGCGACCGGCAGGTTCTTCGCCGCCTGGGAGAAGGGGGACGCGGCGACGGCGGCGTCGTACACGAACTACCCGGAGGCGGCGCGGCGGTTGCTGACCGCCTACGGCCACGACGCGCACATCACGAAGGTGCACATCACGCCCGGCACGGCGGACGGCAGGACGGTGCCGTTCTCGGTCAGCGCGACGGTGTCGTACCGCGGCAGGAGCGAGCCGCTGAAGTACCGCGGCAGCCTGACCGTCGTACGCGGCGCCCACTCGCACCGTCCGCTGGTCGACTGGCAGCCCTCGGTCGTCCATCCGCGGCTGCGCAAGGGGGACACGCTCGTCACCGGTGAGGCGGCAGCCCCGCCGATCGAGGCCGTGGGCCGCGAGGGCACCGTACTGACCAAGGAGAAGTACCCCTCCCTCGGCCCGGTCCTGGACGAGCTGCGCAAGCGGTACGGCGACAAGGCCGGCGGCCGGGCCGGTGTGGAGCTGGCCGTGCGCCACGAGGCCGACGCGGACGGCGGCCAGGCCGCCGACACGCCCCTGCTGACCCTCGCCGAGGGCCGCGCGGGCAAGCTCACCACGACCCTCAGCGCGAGCGCCCAGGCCGCCGCCGAGACGGCCGTACGGAAGTACACCGACGCCTCCGTCGTGGCCGTGAAACCGAGTACCGGCGAGATCCTGGCCGTCGCCAACCACCGCTCCGACGGTTTCGACGCGGCCCTGCTCGGCGAACGCGCACCCGGCTCCACCATGAAGATCGTCAGCGCGGCGGCCCTCATCGACAACGGTCTGACCACCGCGAACGGCCCGGCTCCCTGCCCGGCCACCGCCGTCTCCCTGAGCCAGACCTTCCACAACCTCAAGGACCTCCCGCCGGACGAGCACGCCACCCTCTCCGACAGCTTCGCCCGCTCCTGCAACACCGCGTTCGTGAAGTTCGCCGACGAGGTCCGGCCGGACACCCTCACCAAGGAGGCCGAGGAGCGGTTCGGGCTCGGGAGGAACGACTGGCAGATCGGCGTGCCGTCCTTCGACGGCCGGGTGCCCGCAGCCGGCGGCTCCGACAAGGCCGCCGGCCTCATCGGCCAGGGGCAGGTCCAGATGAGCCCGCTGAACATGGCCTCGGTGACGGCGACCGCGATGACCGGCACCTTCCGGCAGCCGGTGCTCGTGCCGCTGAAGCTGGACGACCGGGAGCCGGCCCACGCGCGCGGGCTGCCGTCGAGCACGGTGGCGCAGCTGCGCGGCATGATGAACCGCACCGCGCGCAGCGGCACCGCGGCGGGCGTGATGGCCGGGATGAGCGGGGACATCGGCGCCAAGACCGGCTCCGCGGAGGCCGCCGGGCTGGCGAAGTCCGACAGCTGGTTCGCCGGTTACCGGGGTGACGTCGCCGCCGCCGCGCTGGTGCAGGACGGCGGACACGGCATCGACGCGGCCGGTCCTATTGTCGCAAGCGTGCTACGGAACGTCGGCTGACATCACCCGCCGAGGTCGGGACCTTAGGGTGAGGACGTCGTTGGGGATTGTGAGGGCTGCGGGGACCCTGAGGAAGGCGCGGAGGAACTGAGGCTGTGGGCAAGAGAAGGCGCGTCGCCGAGCGACGGAAGACCCCGCCCGCCGTACTCGGCGGGATGATCGCCGTGGTCGTCGGCGGCGCCGGCATCGGCGCCTACGCCCTCTACGGCGGCGGCGCCGCGGCCGACGAGGGCACGTCCGCGCAGGGCGGCCACAAGACCGTCAGGACGGGCCCGCTCACGACGGCCGAGGTCCGCACCGCCTCGACGCACTTCCTCACCGCCTGGCAGAAGGGCAGCGTCACCGACGCGGCGGCCGCCACCGACGACCCGTCCGCCGCCGGCCCCCTCCTCACCGGCCTCACGAAGGACGCCCACCTGAAGGACCTCACGCTCACCGCCGGCAAGGCCAGGGGCGCCGAGGTGCCGTTCTCCGTGAAGGCGACGGTGTCGTACCACAAGCTCAGCAAGCCGCTCGCCTACGACAGCGCTCTCACCGTCGTACGCCGCAAGAGCGACGGCAGGCCGATGGTCCAGTGGCACTCCTCGGTCGTCCACCCGGACCTGAAGGACGGCGACAAGCTGGTCACCGGCGAGTCCGGGACCCCGCCGGTGACGGCGCTGGACCGCGACGGCGGGAAGCTGACGGACACGCAGTACCCGTCCCTGGGCGTGGTGCTGGACGGCCTGCGCGAGAAGTACGGCAAGACGGCGGGCGGCAGGGCGGGCGTCGAGCTGCGCGTGGTGCGCGGCAAGGCGGCCAGGGCGGACAAGCTGTCCGACAAGACGCTCGTCGAGCTGAGCAAGGGCACACCGGGCACGGTGCGGACGACGCTGAGCCCGTCCCTCCAGGCCGCGGCCGAACGGCAGGTCGCCAAGCGCACGCGCGCCTCCGTGGTCGCCCTGCGGCCCTCGACCGGCGAGATCCTCGCGGTCGCCAACAGCGGGCACGGTTTCAACACCGCCTTCCAGGGCTCGCTGGCGCCCGGCTCCACGATGAAGGTCATCACCTCGTCGCTGCTGATCGACAAGGGCCTGGCCTCGGCGGACAAGGAGCACCCCTGTCCCAAGACGGTCACCTACGGCGGCTGGAAGTTCCACAACGACGACGACTTCCAGATCAAGGACGGCACGTTCAAGGCGAGCTTCGCGCGCTCCTGCAACACCGCCTTCATCAGCCAGGCGAAGAAGCTGAAGGACGACGACCTGACCAAGCAGGCGCAGCAGGTCTTCGGTCTGTCCATGAACAACTGGGCGATCGGCGTGCCCACCTTCGACGGCGCGGTGCCGGTGCAGTCGCAGGCGCAGATGGCGGCCTCGCTGATCGGGCAGGGCGGGGTGCGCATGAACCCGCTGAACATGGCGTCGGTGGCGGCGACGGTGAAGTCGGGCAGCTTCCACCAGCCGTACCTGGTGTCGCCGTCCGTCGATCACCGCAAGCTCGCCGCGGCGTCCCGGAAGCTGTCCGCCAAGACGCTGCCCCAGCTGCGTGAGCTGATGCAGTACACGGCCGCCTACGGCACCGCCGCCGAGGCCATGTCGGGGCTCGGCCCGGACTACGGCGCGAAGACCGGCTCGGCGGAGGTGGACGGGCAGAAGAAGCCGAACGGCTGGTTCACCGCCTACCGCGGCGACCTGGCCGCGGCGGGTGTGGTGCAGGCGGGCGGCCACGGCGGCGACACAGCGGGCCCGATCGTGGCGACCCTGCTGAAGTCGGGCGGCTGACGGCGTCCACGGCTCGGCCGTACCCGGCCGCGGCCTCACCGTGCCACCGGCACGATCCGCGCAACCGGGCGGGCGGTCAGGTCCGCACCGGCTCCACCGTGTAGGTCCGGCGCAGGAACCTCACCAGCGCCTTGGACTCGAACTGCACCACGGCGACACCGTTGTCCGTGTGCAGTTCCAGGATCGCCTGGACCCGTCCGCACGGCCACACGCGCACGTCACCGCTCTCGGCGGGGACCCGCAGTCCGCGTTCCAGCAGCGCACGGGAGAACGTCCACTCGTGGGGGCCCGGCAGTCCGACCCGCACCGAGCGCGGATCACTGTCGGGGTCGTACCGCAGCACCACGGGTACGGCCCCAGGGTCCTCCTCGTCCGTGACGATATGGGCGCGCGCGTACTGTTCGACCACAGACATCGGACCGCCCTCTCACGCTGAGTGACCTAGGTGAAAGCTGTGCATCCGCTTCTCCTCCAATGTCCCACATTTTCCCGTTCGCGCTTCCCGGAGGCCGCGGATCTCGCGGGGGCGGGCGCAGTCGGCGGACGACCGACTGGTACTTGCAAACCCTTCGCAACAACCCTTTAAAATCAAACGGTGCACGTACCTGACGGATTCATCGACGCCCCCACCTCCGCGGTCACCGGTGTGGTCGCCGCCGGCGCCCTCGCCGTGAGCCTGCGCGGCGCCCGCCGCGAACTCGACGAGCGAACCGCACCGCTGGCCGGTCTGGTGGCGGCGTTCATCTTCGCCGTACAGATGCTCAACTTCCCCGTCGCGGCCGGAACAAGCGGCCACCTCCTCGGTGGCGCGCTGGCCGCGATACTCGTCGGCCCCTACACAGGCGTGCTGTGCGTGTCGGTCGTGCTGCTCATGCAGGGTGTGCTGTTCGCCGACGGCGGGCTGACCGCGCTCGGCGTGAACATCACCGACATGGCGCTCGTCACGACCGTCGTCTCCTACGCCCTCTTCCGCGGACTGCTCGCCGTGCTGCCGCGAGGGCGGCGCTCGGTGACGGCCGCCTCCTTCGTCGCCGCGCTGGTGTCCGTGCCGGCCGCCGCCGTGGCCTTCACGCTGATCTACGCGATCGGCGGCACCACCGACATCTCCATCGGCAAGGTCGCGACCGCGATGATCGGCGTGCACGTGCTGATCGGCATCGGCGAGGCGGTGATCACCGCCCTCACGGTCGGTGCCGTCGTCGCCGTACGCCCCGACCTGGTGCACGGCGCGCGCGGTCTGCGGCAGCGGCTCCAGCTCCGGGTGAACGGCTCGCTGGTGGACGCGCCCGCGCCCACGGCGCCCGTGGCGGCTCGCACCTCCCGGCGGACACTGTGGGTGACCGGCCTCGTCACCTCCCTCGTCCTCGCCGGCTTCGTCAGCTTCTACGCCTCCGCCGACCCGGACGGGCTGGAGAAGGTCGCGCACGACAAGGGCATCGACAAGAAGGCCGAGGCGCACGCCGCGTCCGACTCCCCGCTCGCCGACTACGGCGTCAAGGACGTCTCCGACGCCCGGCTGTCCGGCGGCCTCGCCGGGGTGATCGGCGTCGGCGTCACCGTCGTCGCGGGCAGCGCGGTCTTCTGGGCGGTGCGCCGGCGCCGCGACGCGGACCTCTCGCCCGCCTCCACGGCGAGCACGGGCGCCTGACATGGGGGCGGGACACGCGCACCGGCTCTACCGGCACGGGCACTCGCCCGTGCACGCCCTGCCGCCGCACACCAAACTGGCGGCCGTCTTCCTCTTCGTGGTCGTCGTGGTGTCGACCCCGCGGGAGGTGATGTGGGCCTTCGCCGTGTACGCGGTCCTGCTCGGCTGCGTCGCGTACCGGGCGCGCGTGCCCGGCGGTTTCCTGCTGAAGCGGCTGCTGATCGAGGTGCCGTTCGTGGCGTTCGCGGTCCTCATGCCGTTCGTCGCCGAGGGCGAACGGGTGCACGTCCTCGGGATGTCGCTGAGCGTCAGCGGACTGTGGGGCGCCTGGAACGTGCTCGCCAAGGGCACCCTCGGCGTCGCCGCGTCCGTGCTGCTCGCCGCCACCACCGAACTGCGGGAACTGCTGCTCGGCCTGCAGCGGCTGAAGCTGCCGCCGCTGCTCGTGCAGATCGCGTCCTTCATGATCCGCTACGGCGACGTCATCACCGACGAGATGCGCCGGATGCGGATCGCACGCGAGTCGCGCGGCTTCGAGGCGAGGGGCGTGCGGCACTGGGGCGTGCTCGCCAAGTCGGCCGGCGCGCTGTTCATCCGCTCCTACGAGCGCGGGGAGCGCGTGCACCTGGCCATGGTGAGCCGGGGGTACGCCGGCTCGATGCCGGTGATCGACGAGGTGACCGCGTCCCGGGCGCAGTGGTCGTACGCCCTCGCCCTCCCCTTCGCCGCCCTCGCCGTCTGTCTGCTGGGATGGGTCCTGTGACACCTACGCTGGAAGTGGCCGGACTGGCCTTCGCCTACCCGGACGGCCATCAGGCACTGTTCGGCGTCGACTTCACCATCGCGCGCGGCGAACGCGTCGCGCTGCTCGGCCCCAACGGCGCCGGCAAGACCACCCTGGTGCTGCATCTGAACGGCATCCTGGGCGGCGGCGCCGGCACGGTGACCGTGGCCGGGCTTCCCGTCTCCAAGCAGCACATGGCCGCCATCCGGCAGAAGGTCGGAATCGTCTTCCAGGACCCGGACGACCAGCTGTTCATGCCGTCCGTGCGGGAGGACGTGGCGTTCGGGCCGGCCGCCGCCGGGCTCAAGGGCGCGGAGCTGGAGGAACGGGTGCGGCGCGCGCTGGAGCGGGTCGGCATGCAGGACTTCGCCGACCGGCCGCCGCACCACCTGTCCTTCGGCCAGCGCAGGCGTGTCGCGGTGGCCACGGTGCTCGCCATGGAACCGGAGATCCTGGTCCTGGACGAGCCGTCGTCGAACCTGGACCCGGCCTCGCGCCGCGAACTCGCCGACATCCTGCGCTCCCTGGACGTCACGGTCCTCATGGTCACCCACGATCTGCCGTACGCCCTGGAGCTGTGCCCGCGCTCGCTGATCCTCAGCGACGGCGTGATCGCGGCCGACGGCCCGACCGGCGAGCTGCTCTCCGACGACGCGGTGATGCGGGCGCACCGCCTGGAGCTGCCCTTCGGCTTCGATCCGCGCGCGGCGGCGCCCGCGCCGGGGCGGGCGTGACACCCGCCGCGCCTTTGTGACCGTACGGGCGGCGCCGCGTGCGGTGCTTCCCCGACAATGGGCGCGTGATGCGTCTAGAGGACCGGGACGACCCGGGGGCCACCGGGTCGCTGCTGCTGGAGGACCAGCTGTGCTTCGCGCTGTACGCCGCCCAGCGCGCGGTGACCGCGGCGTACCGCCCGCTGCTGGACGACCTCGGGCTCACCTATCCGCAGTACCTCGTGCTGCTCGTGCTGTGGGAGCGGGGCGAGACCAGCGTGAAGGAGCTGGCGCGTGCGCTCCGGCTGGACTACGGCACCGTCTCGCCGCTGCTGAAGCGGCTGGAGGCGGCGGGTCTGGTGCGCAAGGAGCGTGCGGCGGACGACGAGCGCTCGGTGCTCGTCGCGTGCACCGGGCGCGGTGAGCAGCTCAGGGAGCGCGCGGTGCGCGTGCCCGGCGCGCTGCTCACCTCCACGGGGCTCGCGGCGCAGGAGATCGCGCGGCTGCGCGAGGAGCTGTGGAGACTCACCGAGCGCGCGGCAACGGCGGCGGACCGGCACTGATCCCGGCAACCGGTACCGGCGGCCGCCCGCGGAACGCCACCCTGCCGGTGCCCGCTGACCTACCAGCCAGTACCTTGTGCGCAATGCACTTGTGCGCCACTTGTTCTGGGGGAGGCCGGCCATGACCGAGGGCACCGCCGTCGACACCCGTCCGACGAAGATCGTGTACGTCGCCGAGGCCACCGCCCACGGCGGCCGGGACGGCTATGTCACCAGCCAGGACGGCCAGATCGAGCTGAAGGTCGCCATGCCCCCGGCGCTGGGCGGCGACGGCAACGGCACCAACCCGGAGCAGCTGTTCGCGGCCGGGTACAGCGCCTGCTTCCACAACGCCCTGATCCTCGTCGGCAACCGCGCGGGCTACGACCTGGCCGGCTCCACGGTGGCCGCCAAGGTCGGCCTCGGACCGAACAGAACCCGCGGCTACGGCCTCGCGGTCGCGCTCAGCGTCTCGCTCCCGGTGCTGGACGCCGAACTCGCGGCCCGTCTGGTGGACGAGGCGCACGAGGTGTGCCCGTACTCGAACGCGACCCGCGGCAACATCGACGTGACGATCCTGCTCGGCTGAGCGACCGGCCGGGCACGGCTGAGAGACACCTCACGTCCGCCCCCCTTCCCCACCGAGGAATCGCAGGCGCGCGGCCGACGTTGCAGCCACTGTCGCAGGCGATCGGAAGGGACGGCGGGGCGTGGACGTGAACGGCACTGTGGCCGAGGGCTTCGAGCCGGTCAGGGAAGCGTTCGCAGCGAACTTCGCGCTGCTCGGGGAGCGGGGCGCGGCCGTCGCCGTGTACCGCGACGGACACCGGGTCGTGGACCTGTGGGCCGGCACCAGGGACGTGGACGGCGACACCCCCTGGGAGTCCGGGACCGCGCAGATCGTGCGTTCCGCGACCAAGGGCGTCGCCGCGGCCGCGCTGCTGCTCCTGCACCAGCGCGGCGAACTGGACCTGGACGCCCCCGTCGGCACGTACTGGCCGGAGTACAAGGCGGCAGGCAAGGAGCACACCCGGGTGCGGCACCTGCTCGCGCACCGAGCCGGCGTGCCCGTGCTGGACCGCCCGCTGACCCCCGCCGAGGCCGCCGACCCCGACATGGGCGCCGCGGCCGTCGCCGCGCAGGCCCCGGCGTGGGAGCCGGGCACGGACCACGGCTACCACGCCCAGACCTACAGCTGGCTGACCGGCGAACTGGTCCGGCGCGTCACCGGCCGCCCGATCGGCGAGTGGATCGCGGAGGAGATGGCCCGCCCGGTCGGCGCGGACCTCTGGCTCGGCCTGCCGGAATCGGAGCACGCGCGCGTGGGGCGCGTCGGCCCCGTCGAGGGACCGCAGTCCGCGGGCGCCCTGAAGACCCGGCCCAAGCGCGCGGTGACGGAGGCCTACGCCGACCCGGAGTCGCTGACCCGCCGCGCGTTCGCGGCGATCACCCCGCTGCCGGACGAGAACGCGCCCTCCTACCGCGCGGCCGCCCTGGCCGCCTCCAACGGCATCGCCACCGCCGACGGACTGGCCCGCTTCTACGCCTCGCTGATCGGCGAGGTGGACGGCGGCACCCGCCTGTTCACCCCGGAGACGACGGAACTGGCCCGCACCGAGCAGTCCGCCGGGGCCGACCGGGTCCTGGTCGTCGGCACCCGGTTCGGCCTCGGCCACATGCTGCACGGCAGCGCGTCCCCGCTGCTCTCCCCCACCTCCTTCGGCCACCCCGGCCGCGGCGGCGCCCTGGGCCTCGCCGACCCGGAGACGGGTGTCTCCTTCGGCTACGTCACCAACGGCTTCAGGCAGAGCGTGACGGCTGACCCGAGGGCACAGGCACTGCTGCGGGCCCTGCGCTCGGCGCTCGCGTAGGACGCGGGGCCGGCGGGGGCCCGCCGCCGTCACACGTTGATCGGATGCGAGATCCGTCCGGAGTCCGCGTCGATCTCCCCGTGCGCCTTCCCCAGCAGCTGCATGGCCAGTTCGTTCAGGGCGCGGGCACCGGCGATCTCCTCGCCGACCCTCGGCTGGTTGGAGTCGACGCTGTGCCGGCTGGCCCGGCCGTGCGCCCGTACCTCCGTGCCGTCGGGCAGACGCACCATGGCCGCCGCGCGCGTGTGCTGATCGTCCTCCATGAACTCCAGCTCGACGTGCCATCCCACAGTGGTGTGCATCATGTCGGACCACCTCCGAGAATTCCCTGCTTCCAGGGTGCGCCCGGGCATCCCGGCGCGCACTCCTGGGGCTCGTGGAGACCGGACCGGGGCGCGGCCCCCCTGGCGTGCTCAGCCGCGCGGCTTCTCGTCGAAGCTGGCGAAGTACGCGGCGGCCATGTCCTCGTCCGCGTGCCCCTGGGCGGCGGCGCGCGCGAACCGCTCGGCGGTCGCGGCGGCGACGTCGAGGCGCACGCCGTTGCCCTCGCCCGCCTCGACGATGAGCCGGGCGTCCTTCTCCGCGGTCGCCACCGCGAAGGACGCCGGCGACAGCTTGCCGTCCAGCACCAGCGCGGCCTTGGCACGCAGGTACCCCATGTCGAGCGGTCCGCCCTCGATGAGGTCGAAGAACTTGTGCGGGTCCACGCCGAGGGCCTTCGCGAGCGCCAGGACCTCGCCCGTCGCCGCCGTCGCCGCGAGCACCCAGCTGTTGGCGACCAGCTTGAGCCGGCTGGCGCTGCCGGCACCCGGGTCGTCCCCGGTCCACAGGGTCTTCGCGCCCACCGCGTCGAAGACCGGCGTCACCTTCTCCCGGCCTTCCTCGGGCCCGGCGGCCAGCACCGTCAGCTGTCCGGCCTCCGCGGGCTGGCGGGTGCCGAGGACCGGGGCGTCGTAGAGGACCAGCCCGCGTCCGGCGGCGAAGGCGGCCAGGTCGGCGGCCAGGTCGATGCCGGCCGTGGTGCACTGCGCCCACACCGCCCCGGGGCGCAGGCCCGGCGCGGCCTCGCGCATGACGTCCAGGACGGTGTTGCCGTCGTGGAGCATCGTCAGGACGACGTCCGCGCCCTCGACGGCCTCGGCGGGCGTCCCGGCGACCTGCGCGCCGTCGGCCGCCAGCGGCTCGGCCTTCTCCCGGGTACGGTTCCAGACGCGGACGGCGAACCCCGCGCGGCACAGGTTCCGGGCCATCGCGGCCCCCATGATGCCGGTGCCCAGGACACTGACGGTCGGCTTGTCGGTCATTGACGGCTCCCTGTCGTCCGGTTGCTGCCTCGTGCTCCGACGTCATCCTCGTACGGATCACGGCACCGGTCGCGGTACGGATCGCGGTACGGGCCGCGCCGGTACGGCGGATGCGCACCGGGTGCCCCGCGGTCTGCCCGCCACCCGTTTCCCGCGGTGCCTACCCGGCGTGCAGCATCAGGCCTATCCCGACCACCAGCAGTCCCGCCGCCGCGATGCGCGGGGCTCCGAAGCGCTCCTTGAAGAACAGCGCGCCGATGGCCGCCCCGACGATGATGGACGACTCCCGCAGGGCCGCGACGGGCGCCAGGTCGGCGCGGGTCTGCGCCCACAGGACCAGGGCGTAGGCGGCGACGGACAGGACGGAGCCGAGGAGGCCGAGACCGGCGTGGGGCCGGAGCAGCCGTACGGTGTCGCCCCGTCGGCGGACGTACATGCAGGTGGGGATGACGACGCCCTGGATGGCCATGAGCCAGGCGATGTACCCGAGCGGCGAATGGGCCGCGCGTACCCCGAGGCCGTCGAGCACCGTGTACGCGGCGATCGTCAGGCCGGTCGCGAGGGCCGCGCCGATCGCCGCCCAGTCGGGCCGTCTCCCGCGCAGGCCCCACAGGCTGACTCCGGTGAGTCCGAGGCAGGACACGGCGATGCCGGCCGCCGCCCAGCCGGAGGGCAGCTCGTGCGCGAAGACGGCGGCGAGCACGGTGACCACGAGGGGCGCGCTGCCGCGCGCGATGGGGTACGCCTGCCCGAAGTCGCCGAGCCGGAAGGAGGTCATGAGCAGGGCGTAGTAGGCGATGTGCACGACCGCCGAGGCCAGCAGGAACGGCCAGGCGGCCGCGGCCGGGCGGCCCACGAACGGTGCCACGGCGAGCCCGATGAGCACGCCGCCGCCGGAGATCAGGGTGAAGCCGACCAGCTTGTCGGTGATGCGGTGCGCGATGGCGTTCCAGCTCGCGTGGGTGACCGCGGCGAGCAGGACCGCCGCGGTGACCAGCGGCGTCACGCGGTCTGCTCGCGCACGTCCACCAGGTCGGCGCCGGCGTGGGCGACGAGGTCCTTCGGCTGGATCGGGAAGACGGCGTGCGGGGTCCCGGCCGCCGCCCACACCACGTCGTGCGCGAGCAGCGAGCGGTCGGCGAGGACACGCGTACGCGTCCGGTGCCCGAAGGGCGGTACGCCGCCGATGGCGTACCCGGTGGTCTCGCGGACGACGCCGGCGTCGGCACGGGTGACCTTCGCGGCGCCCAGCTCGCCGCGCACCCGTTCCAGGTCCACGCGCGAGGCCCCGTCCATCAGGACCAGCACCGGGACGCCGTCGGCGGCGAAGATCAGCGACTTGCAGATCTGGCTCAGCTCGCAGCCGACCGCGGCGGCGGCCTCGACGGCGGTCCGGGTGCCCTCCGGGAACCGTCGGGTACGGGCGAGCACGTCGTCCAGCCCGAGGGCCCGCAGCGCCTCTGCGAAGCGGGGGTGGGCTCCGGACCCGTCGGCGTCGGTGGCGGCTGTCGTCGTCATGGACGGCACGCTAC
The DNA here is from genome assembly GCF_900105245.1 of Streptomyces sp. 1222.5. Taxonomy (NCBI): domain Bacteria; kingdom Bacillati; phylum Actinomycetota; class Actinomycetes; order Kitasatosporales; family Streptomycetaceae; genus Streptomyces; species Streptomyces sp. 1222.5. The sequence continues at coordinate 3,814,790 of NZ_FNSZ01000001.1, forward strand.
GGCATCGCCGGAGCAGCGCTCACGGGGTTTACCCGTGCGTCCCCGCCCGCCCGCGCCGGACACGCGGGAAGCCGGTGAGGGTGCAGCCCCGTCCCCACGGGCACCCTCACCGGCGGTCCTTGTGCGGCGGTACGTCAGGCGCGTACCAGCTCCCGCTCCCCGTCGGGGTCGGCGTCGCGGGCCGCGGCGCGCAGGCCCTCGCCCTCGACGTCGACGTTGGGCAGTGCGCGGTCCAGCCACTTCGGCAGCCACCAGGCCCGCTTGCCGAGCAGCGCGAGCACCGCCGGGACGATGGCCATGCGGACGATGAACGCGTCGAAGAAGACGGCGACCGCGAGGCCGAAGCCGATCATCTTGACCATCGACTCGCTGGAGCCGATGAAGCCGGAGAAGACGGCGATCATGATGACCGCGGCGGCCGTCACGACCCGGGCGCCGTGCCGGAAGCCGGTCACCACCGCCTGGCTCGGCTTCTCGCCGTGGACGTACGCCTCGCGCATCCGGGTCACGAGGAAGACCTCGTAGTCCATGGCGAGTCCGAAGACGACGCCCACCATGAAGATCGGCATCATCGACATGACCGGGCCGGTCTGCTCGACGTTCATCAGGCCGGACAGCCAGCCCCACTGGAAGACCGCGACCACGGCGCCGAGCGCGGCCAGCACGCTGAGCAGGAAGCCGAGGGCCGCCTTCAGCGGGACCAGGACCGAGCGGAAGACCACGATCAGCAGCAGGAAGGCGAGGCCGACGACCAGGGCGAGGTAGGGCAGCAGGGCGTCGTTCAGCTTCTGCGAGACGTCGATGTTCATCGCCGTCGAGCCGGTCACCAGGATCTCGGAGTCGGTCTTCTGCCCGATCTCCGTGCCCTCGTCACGGATGGTGTGCACCAGGTCCTCGGTGGTCTTCGAGGACGGCTTGGACTTCGGCACCACGGTGATCGTCGCAGTGTCACCGGCCTTGTTGGGCGTGGCCGGGGTGACCGTGACGACGTCCTTCAGGCCCTCGATCCGGTCGCCGACCTCGGTGAAGACCTTCTTGGGGTGGGCGCTGTCCTTGGCGTCGACGACGACCATCAGCGGGCCGTTGAAGCCCGGCCCGAAGCCCTCGGAGAGGAGGTCGTAGGCGCGGCGCTGGGTGGTGGAGACCGGCTGGGAGCCGTCGTCGGGGAGGCCGAGTTCGAGGGAGGCGGCCGGGATGGCCGCCGCGCCGAGGCCGAGCACGCCGAGCAGGAGGACGGCGACCGGGCGCCGGACGACGAAGCTGGCCCAGCGGGTGCCCATGTTGGGGCGGCCCGGCTTCTTCGGCGTGCGGCCGCCGCCGAGCAGCTTGCTCTTCTGGCCGGCCGGCTTGATCCTGCGGCCGGCGTAGCCGAGCAGCGCGGGGATGAGGGTGAGGGCGATGAGGACGGCGATGGCGACCGTGCCCGCGGCGGCGACGCCCATCTTGGTCAGCATCGGGATGTTGACCACGGAGAGGCCGACGAGGGCGATGACGACGGTCAGGCCGGCGAAGACGACCGCGGAGCCGGCCGTGCCGACGGCCCGTCCGGCCGCCTCCTCGCGCTCGCGGCCCTCGGCCAGTTCGGCGCGGTAGCGGGAGACGATGAAGAGGGCGTAGTCGATGCCGACGGCGAGGCCGATCATCGAGGCCAGGGTGGACGTGGTCGAGCCCAGGTCCAGGGCGCCGGCGAGCGCGGTGATCGTGGAGACGCCGATGCCGACGCCGATGATCGCGGTCAGCAGCGGGAATCCGGCCGCGAGGAGCGAGCCGAAGGTGATGACGAGGACGACCGCGGCGATCGCGATGCCGATGACCTCGCTGGAGCCGGTTTCCGGGGTGGCCGTCAGCGCGTCACCGCCGACCTCCACGGTGAGGCCCGCGTCCCGCGCGTCCTTTGCGGCCTCCTTCAGCGCGTCGCGGGAGGAGTCCTCCAGCTCCATGCCGGAGACCTCGTACTTCACCGAGGCGTACGCGACGGTGCCGTTCTTGCTGACGGCGTGCGCGAGGTAGGGGTCGGCGACGGAGGTGACCTCGGAACCGCTCGCGAGCTCCTTGACGGTCTTCTTGACGGTCGCCTTGTTGACGGCGTCCGTCATCTTCTCGCCGGCCGGCGCCTTGAAGACGACCCGGGCGGTGGCGCCGTCGGCGCTCATCCCGGGGAAGCGCTGTTCCAGCAGGTCGAAGGCCTTCTGGGCCTCGGTGCCGGGGATGGAGAAGGACGTGTTGCCGGCGGCCGGCGCGGAGGCGGCGCCCACCCCGGCGAGGGTGAGCAGCGCGACCCATATGAGGGCGACGAAGTGCCGTCGCCGGAAGGCGAGGCGGCCGAGTCGGTAGAGGAACGTGGCCATGGAGGCGTACTCCCGGTCAGGTCGTGGGGTGAATCTGGGCAGGGGTGATCAGCCCGACGACGTGAGCGGTGACGTCAGGTTGCTGGGCTTGCGGGGAGGATCGCGCGGTACCTGATCAGGAACCGCGATCAGGCGGACCGGCGGACCGGGGTGGTCCGGCCGGTCAGGTGGTGCGAGCGCCGAGGGCGGGGAGGACCACGGCGTCGATGTACGAGAGGAGGAAGGACTGCGTCGGCGGCTGCTCGTCGATCATCGTGCGGGCGGCGAACCCACCGATCATCATGTGCATCACGAAGTCGATCGCCGGGTTGTCCGCGCGGACTTCGCCCCGGTCGATCGCGCGCTGGAGCACACGGTGGAACTCCGCCATCTCCGGCTCGATGAGGTGTTCCCGGAACGCCTTCAGGAGGTCCGGGTTGGAGTGGGTCGCCATGGCCAGGCCCCGCATCAGCGCGGAGTTCTGTTCCATCTCGCAGTCGTCCGCACGCATGGTGAGCGCGTGCAGATCGCCCTTGAGCGACCCGGTGTCGATGTCGTCGGCGGAGCCGCCGGGCTTGCTGTGCCGCACCGCCTTCGCCACCAGCTCGGCCTTGCCGCCCCACTGGCGGTAGAGCGTGGCCTTGCTCGATCGCGTACGGGCGGCCACGGCGTCCATGGTGAGGGCGTCGTAGCCGACTTCCCGGAGCAGGTCGAGCACGGCCTCGTACAACTCGGCCTCGCGCTCGGGCGTGATCCGACTGCGACGCGCCGTTGCGACGACCTCGGTCATGCCTGTCACCTTCCCGCTCCGGAGCCTGACGGCTTCTCGCTTCGTACGACTCCGAAGATACCCCTCCCACAAGCGAAACGAAACCGTTTCGTACGTGTGGTGGGTCACGCCCACCGGAAACCCCCGAACCGGGCCCGTGCGAAGCGCCCAAACCCCCTGTCCACGAGTTGCCCGGGCCCTTTGCCCGGAAAAGCATGGGGAGGTGAGCTATCTGCGCTTTCCCCACATCAACGGCGACCTGCTGTGCTTCGTGTCCGAGGACGACCTCTGGCTGGCCCCCCTGGACTCCCCGGGCCGCGCCTGGCGGCTCACCGCGGACCGCACGAAGTCCGGTCACCCCCGCTTCTCACCCGACGGCAGCCGGATCGCCTTCACGACGTGGCGCAGCCTGGTCCCGGAGATCCACCTCGTCGCCGTGGACGGCGGTCCCTCACGGCAGCTGACGTACTGGGGCAGCGTCGACACACAGGTCTGTGGCTGGACACCCGAGGACGACGAGGGCCACACCGACATCCTGGCCGTCGCCTCCCACGGGGAGCCCTTCTCCTACTTCACCTGGGCCTACAAGGTGCCCACCGACGGCGACCCGGGCGGGCGCCTGCCCTGGGGCCCGGTCGCCGACATCCAGGTCGCCGACGTCGACGGCGAGCACCTGACCCTGCTGCTCACCGGCACGCCGCCGCACGAACCGGCCTCCTGGAAGCGCTACCGGGGCGGCGCGACGGGCCGCCTCTGGCTGCACGGACAGCGTCTCCTGCCGGACATCGGCGGCCACCTGGCAAGCCCCATGTTCGTCGCCGGCCGGATCGCCTTCCTCTCCGACCACGAAGGCGTCGGCAACCTCTACTCCTGCGCCCCGGACGGCACCGACCTGCGCCGCCACACCGACCACGACGCCTTCTACGCCCGCAACGCCGCGACCGACGGTACCCGGGTGGTCTACCAGTGCGCGGGCGACCTGTGGCTGGCGGACGACTTCTCCCCGGGCGGCACGCCGCACCGGCTCGACATCCGGCTCGCCGGAGCGGCCACCGGCCGCCGCCGCTACCAGGTGCCGGCCGCGCAGAACGTGGACGGCATCTCCGTCGACGAGACGGGGCGGGCCAGCGCCGTCGTCGTACGCGGCAGCCTGTACTGGCTCACCCACCGCGACGGCCCGGCCCGCACGATCACCGAGACGGCCGGCGTCCGGGTGCGGCTGCCGGAGATGCTGGGCTCCACCGGGCAGGTGGCCTGTGTGACCGACGCGGAGGGCGAGGACGCCGTCGAGATCGCCCGGCTCCCGCGCGCGTCCGGCGACCGCCCGACACGCCGGCTGGCCTCCGGCGAGCTGGGCCGGGTCCTGGAGCTGGTCTCCGACCCGCTCGGCGAGCGCCTGGCCATCGCCTCGCACGACGGACGCCTGCTCCTGCTGGATGTGCCGGAGGAGGCCGGGGACGAAGCGGGCGAGGGGACCGGGGAGGAAGCGGAGGCCGGTGCGGGCGGCACGGTCGTCGAGCTGATCCACTCCGGCAACGGGCCCGTGCGCGACCTGGCCTTCTCCCCCGACGGTTCCTGGCTCACCTGGTCCCACCCGGGCATCGGCCGCTCGCTGCGCATGATCAAGCTGGGCCGGATCAAGGACCGGCTCATCGTCGACGTGACGAACGGCCGCTTCGAGGACGAGAGTCCCGTCTTCACCCGGGACGGCCGCTACCTCGCCTTCCTCTCCTGGCGCGGCTTCGACCCCGTGTACGACGTCCACACCGGCGACCTGTCCTTCCCGCTCGGCTGCCGCCCCTACCTCGTCCCGCTGTCCTCGGCGACCCCGTCCCCCTTCGCCCTGAACCCGGAGGGCCGCCCGGCCGCCGGCGGCCTGGACCCGCTGGAGGAGGAGGAGACCGGTGAGGGCGGCACGGTCACCGTCGAGGTGGAGGGCCTGCCGAGCAGGGTCACGCCGTTCCCGGTCATCGCCTCCAAGTACTCCGCGCTGTACCCGGTCGCCGGCGGCGGACTCGTCTGGCTGCGCTGGCCGATCTCCGGCGCGCTCGGCGAGACCTTCGCCAGCCCCGACGACACCACCGGACGCCCGACCCTGGAGTACTTCAACATCACCAAGGCCAAGAAGTCCGAACTCGTAGGCCACCTGGACTGGTTCGCGGTCAGCGGCGACGGCACCCGGCTGGTCGTCGTCGACGAGGGCGACCTGCGGGCCGTGCCGTCGACCGAGCCCGGCGACGGCGACACGACCGTCTGGATCGACCTGCGCCGCATCCTGCACGAGGTCGATCCGGCCGCCGAGTGGCGGCAGTCGTACGCGGAGGCCGGTCGCCTCATCCGCGCCTACTACTGGGACCCGGGCATGTGCGGCATCGACTGGGACGCGGTGCTCGCCCAGTACCGGCCGCTGGTGGACCGCGTCGACTCCCCCGACGAGTTCGCCGACCTGATGCGCGAGGTCCTCGGCGAACTGGGCACCTCCCACGCCTACGTCACCGCCGCCCGCCGCAACGAGGGGCCGCCCCACTACCAGCGCTGGCAGGGCCTGCTCGGCGCCAACTTCGTCCGCCGCGACGGCCATTGGACGGTCAAGCGCATCCTGCCCGGCGAGTCCTCCGACTCCAAGGCACGCTCACCGCTGGCCGGCACGGGCATCCGCGAGGGCGCCGTCCTCACCCATGTCGACGGCCGCCCGGTCGACCCGGTCACCGGCCCCTACCCCCTGCTCGCGGGCTCGGGCGGTACGACCGTGGAACTGACGTTCACGCCGGCCGAAGGCGGGACCGCCCGCCCCCGACGGGTCGCCGTCGTCCCGCTCGTCGACGAACGCCCCCTGCGCTACCAGGACTGGGTGGCCAAACGCCGCGCGGTCGTGCGCGAGTTGAGCGGCGGCCGATGCGGCTACCTGCACATCCCCGACATGGGCGGCTCCGGCTGGGCACAGTTCAACCGCGACCTGCGCATGGAGGTGTCCCGGCCCGCGCTGATCGTGGACGTGCGCGGCAACGCGGGCGGCCACATCAGCGAGCTGGTCATCGAGAAGCTGACCCGCACGATCCTGGGCTGGGACCTGACCCGGAACGCCCAGCCGGTGTCCTACACCTCCAACGCGCCCCGTGGCCCGGTGGTCGCCCTCGCCGACGAGGCGACCTCCTCGGACGGCGACATGATCACCGCCGCCGTCAAACTCCTCGGGCTCGGCCCGGTCGTCGGCCAGCGCACCTGGGGCGGCGTGGTCGGCATGACGGGCCGGCACCGGCTCGGCGACGGCACGGTCATCACCGTGCCGATGAACGCGGCCTGGTTCGACGCCTACGGCTGGTCCGTGGAGAACCACGGCGTCGCCCCCGACCTGGAGGTCCTGCGCACCCCGCTGGACTGGGCCGAGGGCAGGCACGCCCAGCTCGACGACGCCGTCCGACTCGCCCTGGAACTCCTGGAGACCAACCCGCCGGCCGTCCCGCCCGACTACAGCGACGTCCCGGACCGCTCCCGCCCGAAACTCCCCCCGAGGCAGTAGGGGGCGCTCCGAAGGGACGCGGGGAACCGCGCGACAGGCCCCCACGGACCGGCACCCGCACAACACCCCCGCACCGCCTGCGCCCATGACCGCGGACATGGGCGCAGGGCACCCCTCACCAGGAGGGGTGCCCCACGTCGTACGGCCAAGGCCGAGCGCAGCGGCTACGCGTCGTAGTCGCGGTCGAAGCGGTCGTCCATCTCCCGCTCCGTCTCGTCGGTGTCGCGCATGTTCTGGCGACCACGCTCGGACTGCGGCTGCTGGCCACCGCGCTGCGGCTGGTGCTGGCCGCCACGCTCACCGCGCTGGGGCTGCTGGCCACCGCGCTGCGGCTGCTGCGTGCCGCGCTCGGCGCGCTCGCGGCCCTGGCCCGCCTTGTCCTTGGCCTGGTTCTGCCGCTCGTTGGCCTTGTCCTGCATCTGGTCCTTCATACCCATGTGGGTTCACTCCTGTGGTGAGTGAGGGTGGGGAGTCGGCCCCTCGGTGGGGCCTCGACCAGATTCACACGGGCGAACACGCAACGCATGTCGATCAGTTACGGTGCGTAGCGCGGGCTGCCTCGTCGGCCTCCCCACCTGCGCCGACGAGTCCCGAGCGCATCCCCTGGAGCCGGGGCGCGAACCGCTTCATCTCGCGCTGGCCGACGGTCCCGATGAGCGCCGGCAGGTAGCCGCGCACGCCCTGCATGCCCCGCAGCCACCACTGCCCGTACACGTGCGCCGAGCGCCGCTCGATACCCGCGACCAGCCGGTCCACGGCGGGGCCCAGCGGATAGGTCTTGTTCGACGGCCACGGCAGCCGCCGGCGCAGTTCACGCATGACGTCGTCCTGGTCGGCGCCGCGCACCATGTCGGTGTCGGTCCAGGACAGGTAGCCGACCCCGACCCGCACGCCCTGGTAGCCGACCTCGGCGCGCAGGCTGTGCGCGTACGCCTCCACACCCGACTTCGACGCGCAGTACGCCGTCATCATCGGCGCCGGGGTGATCGCGGCGAGGGAGGCGATCTGGAGCAGGTAGCCGCGGCTCTCGACGAGCACCGGCAGGAACGCGCGGGCGGTCACCGCCGAACCGATCAGGTTCACCTCGATCACGCGCCGCCACGCCTGCGGATCGGAGTCGACGAACGGACCGCCCGTCGCCACACCGGCGTTGGCGACCACGATGTCGACCTTGCCGAACCGCTCCTTCACCTCCCCCGCGACCCGGCTCATGGCCTCGTGGTCGGTGACGTCGGCGTACCAGTACGCGCTCTCGCTGTGCAGCCGTCCGGAGACCTCCTTGAGCGCCTCCTCCTCCAGCCCGACCAGTGCCACCTTCGCACCGCGCGCGGAGAGCTTGCGTGCCAGCAGCTCTCCGACGCCGCGCGCCGCTCCGGTGACGACCGCGACCTGCCCCTCGAGGCTAGCCCTGCTCATGCGCCCTCCTTGATCTGCTCAGGGGTGGAACCGTGCTCCGGGGCCGCCCCCTTGACGTACGTGGTGACGAGCTCCCGCATTCTGCCGCCGACCAGCTCGGGAGCCTCGATCGGAGTCATGTGGCCGACGCCGGGCAGATCGGTGAGACCGACGCAGTTCGGCAGCGCGGCGACCAGGGCGCGGGCGTGCACGGGAGGCGTGAGCCGGTCGGACGCGCCGTGCAGCACCGCGGTGGGCGCGTGCAACTCCCGTACGCCGTGGTCGAGATCGAGCGCCTCCAGGACGGCCGCCCAGGCGTGGCGCGCGGCCCGCGGGCAGGCGTGCACGATCCGCGCGCACGCCTCGACCATGTGCGGAGCCGAACCGGCGCCCATGGTCGCGTACTTGAGGATGCTCTTGGCGACCGGCGTGACCGGACCCAGCGGCGCGCGCGAACCGAGGACGCGCCCGGTCAGCCAGGTGCGGGCCCGCCCGGCGCGCCACGGCACCACGCGGGCCTCCGCGACCAACCGCGAACTGCCGGTGCTGCACAGCAGGACGGCGGCGGCGTGCTCCCGGAAGCGGGGGCGCGTGGCGGCGGCCATGACGGTCATGCCGCCCATGGAATGGCCGGCGATCAGGGCCTTCTCGCCGGGCGCGAGGGTCGCTTCGAGCACCGCTTCCAGGTCGTCGGCCAGCGCCTCGGTGGTGCAGGCGGGGCTCGCGGGACTGCGCCCGTGCCCCCGCTGGTCGTAAGTGATCACCCGGTGGTCGGCGGAGAGGTCCCGCACCTGCGCGGCCCAGAAGGCGGTGGAGCAGGTCCAGCCGTGCGCGAGGACGACCGCGGGGGCGTCGTCGGGTCCGTGCACCTCGACGTGCAGCCGCGCGCCGTCGGCGGAGACGACGGCGAGCGAACGGGAGGGGACGGGCGGGGCGTACGGACCGGAGGTCACGTGGGCGAGGCGGCTCATGCGGCGCTCTCGCTCTTCTCCGTGGCGGCCCGCGCCTTCTTCACGGATGCCGGCCGCTGTTCCTCGTCCGCCCTCTGCTTCCCGGCGGGCCTCTGCTTCCCGGCGGGTGTGCGCAGGACCTCGTACTCCGCGAGGTCCACCCGCCGGGTCGCGCGCCGGAACTCGGTGGTCGTACCCGGCCAGATGGTGGTGTTGCGGCCGCTCGGGTCCAGGTACCAGCTGGTGCAGCCGCCGGTGTTCCACACGGTCCGCTTCATGCGCTCCTGGACCTTGTCGTTCCAGGCGTCGACGGCGGCGGGCCGCGCGTCGAGGGCGGTACGGCCGCCGAGCACGTCGAGCTGGCGCAGGTAGTCGGCCATGTAGTTCAGCTGCGACTCGATCATGAGGATCATGGAGGAGTTCCCGAGGCCGGTGTTGGGCCCGATGATCGTCATCCAGTTCGGGAAGCCCGCGGCCGAGGCTCCGCGCAGCGCCTGCATGCCGCCCTTCCAGGACTCGGCGAGCGTGACACCGTCCGCGCCGAGAACCCGCTCGGCGATGGGCATGTCCGTGACGTGGAAGCCCGTACCGAAGACGATCGCGTCGACCTCGGTCTCGGTGCCGTCGGCCGCGACGACGGTCGAACCGCGGACCTCGGCGAGCCCGGACGCGACGACGTCCACGTTGGGCCGGGCGAGCGCCGGGTAGTACGTGTTGGACAGCAGGATCCGCTTGCAGCCGATGCGGTAGTCCGGGGTCAGCTTGGCGCGCAGGGCCGGGTCCTTGACGGCGCGGGCCATGTTCCGCTTGGCGAGGCGCTCGACGAGGCCGAGTTCCTCGGGGTGCTTGGTGAACGCCTGGACCTGCAGCTCCCTGATGCCCCACAGCACCCCGCGGCGCAGCTGGGTGGTGAAGGGGACCGCCCGGTGCAGCAGGCGCTCCGCGCCGGTGATGGGGCGGTCGAGGCGGGGCATCACCCAGGGCGGGGTGCGCTGGAAGAGGGTGAGCCGGCCGACCTGCGGCTGGATGGCCGGCACGATCTGGATCGCGGAGGCGCCGGTGCCCACCATGGCGACGCGCTTGCCGCGCAGGTCGTAGTCGTGGTCCCAGCGTGCGGAGTGGAAGACCTTGCCGGGGAAGGACTCAAGACCGGGGATGCCCGGGATCTTCGGGTCGGACAGCGGCCCGGTGGCGGAGACGACGACATCGGCGGTCAGGGTGCCGCGCGCGGTCTCGATCACCCAGCGCAGGTTCTCGGCGTCCCAGGTCATCAGCTCGACCTCGGAGCCGAGGCGCAGGTGCGGGCGCAGGCCGAAGAGGTCGGTGACGTGCTCCAGGTAGGCGCGGATGTGCCGCTGGCCGGAGAAGGTGCGCGGCCACTCGGGGTTGGGCGCGAACGAGAACGAGTACAGGTGGGAGGGCACGTCGCAGGCGCACCCGGGGTAGCTGTTGTCCCGCCAGGTGCCGCCGACCTCGTCGGCCCGCTCCAGGACGACGAAGTCGGTGATCCCCTCGCGGCGCAGCCGCACGGCGGCCCCCAGACCGCCGAAGCCGGACCCGATCACCGCCACCCGTACATGCTCGTGCTCGGTCATCCCGGAGCCTCCACGCATCACCTTGGACCCTGCCAGTGAACACTGGCGCAATGGGACTGTAGAGCAGCTCCGTACCGAGCGGTAGGGGGCGCGGGAAGGAAAGTTACCGGCGGTACAACATAGGCTTCGGGGGTGGCAGGAGACGCAGAACACCCGGCGGCACACCCTCAGGACCGGCGCGAGTACCGCATGGAGGAACTGGCCCGCCTGGCCGGCATCACCGTACGCACGCTGCGCTTCTACCGGGAGCGCAAGCTGCTCCCGGCACCCCGCCGCGAGGGCCGTATCGCCTGGTACGACGACCACCACCTGGCCCGTCTGCGCACCATCGCCGCCCTGCTGGAGCGCGGCCACACCCTGAACGGCATCGCGGAACTGGCCGAGGCCTTCGACCACGGCCGTGACGTCGCCGACCTCCTCGGCGTCGGCACCCCCACCGAGGAGGAACCGGTCCGCCTCACCCCCGAGGAACTCGCCGCCCGCTTCGAGGGCGAGGTCACCCCCGAGAACCTGGCCGCCGCCATGGACCTCGGCTATCTCGGCACCGACGGCGACGAGATCGTCCACATCAGCCGCCGGCTGCTGGACGTCTCCTCCGCGCTGGTCCGCGAGGGCATCCCGCTCGCCGACGTCCTCACGGCCGCCGCCCGCGTGCGTGAGCACGCCGACGCCCTGGCCGAACTCTTCGCCTCCCTGATCCTGCGCCACGCCCCCGAGGAGGACCTCCACCGGCTGCGTCCACTGGCCGGCAGCGTGGTGGAGGCGGAACTCTCCCTGGCCCTCGACCGCCGCATCACCAAAGGTACGGGCGCCGCCTGAGGGCGCGGGCCGCCCCTACAGGTCGTAGACGACTGTCACGGGCGCGTGGTCGGACCAACGCTCGGTGTGCGTGGCCGCCCGCTCGACGAAGCCCTTGACGGCCTTGCCGGCGAGGCCGGGCGTGGCCGCCTGGATGTCGATGCGCCACCCCGTGTCGTTGTCGAAGGCCCGCCCGCGGTACGACCACCAGGTGTACGGCCCCTCGACATCGGGGTGCAGGGTGCGGACGACGTCGACGTAGCCGCCGTCCTCGGGGGCGAACACCTGGTCGAGCCAGGCCCGTTCCTCCGGCAGGAAGCCGGAGCTCTTGGTGTTGCCGCGCCAGTTCTTGAGGTCGGCCCGCTGGTGGGCGATGTTCCAGTCGCCGCAGACGACGACCTCGCGCCCGTCGGCGGCGGCCCGCTCGCGCAGATCCTTGAGGTACGCGAGGAACTCGTCCATGAAGCGGACCTTCTCGTCCTGCCGCTCGGTGCCGACCTCACCGGAGGGCAGATACAGGGAGGCGACCGTCACACCGGGCAGGTCGGCCTCGACGTAGCGCCCGCTGTCGTCGAACTCGGCCGAGCCGAACCCGATCCGCACCCGGTCCGGCTCGCGCCGCGTGTACAGGGAGACGCCGGCACGGCCCTTGGCGGCGGCCGGGGCGTGGACGACGTGCCAGCCCTCGGGCTGCCCGACCCCCTCGGGGAGCTGGTGCTGCTCGGCCCGCACCTCCTGCAGGCAGACGACGTCCGCGGAGGTCTGGGCGAGCCACTCCACGAAGCCCTTCTTGGCGGCGGCTCGCAGCCCGTTCACGTTCACCGAGGTCACAGTCAGCACCCGGGCACGATACCGGCACACTGGTCGCAGTCCGCACCGTCCGAGGCCACCGGCCATCCGCATAGAAGTACGATATCCCGCATGAATATTCGCCCCGTTCGCTTCGATCACCCCGACGCCGTCAAGCTCAACGACGAGGTCCAGGCCGAGTACCACGTGCGCTACGGCGACGGCGGCGACGCCACACTCCTCGACCCCACGGACTTCGACCCGCCGCGGGGCGTGTATCTGATCGCGTACGACGAGTACGACCGCCCCGTGGCCACCGGTGGCTGGCGCAGCCAGGACACCAACGACGAGGGCAACGAGGACGGGGACGCCGAGCTCAAGCGGATGTTCGTGGTCGAGACGATGCGCGGCCGGGGCCTCGCCCGCCGCATGCTCGCGGCCCTGGAGGAGGACGCCCGCACGGCCGGCCGGGTCCGTATGGTCCTGGAGACCGGCAGCAAGCAGCCGGAGGCCCTCGCCCTGTACGCGTCCAGCGGGTACGAGCCGTGCGCCAAGTTCGGTTACTACCGCCACTACGACGAGAGCCGCTGCTTCGCGAAGACGCTCTGAGACGCTTTTCCTGTAACTCGGATCACATGGGGCCCGCTTGGAGCCACCAGGCCTTCCGGCGGGCCTGCCCTCTGCCCCGTCCCTGCCCCCGACATAAACGATGGAGCCCCAGCCGAAGTGAATCGGCTGGGGCTCCATGCTGCGTGGACCTGAGGGGATTTGAACCCCTGGCCCCCTCGATGCGAACGAGGTGCGCTACCGGACTGCGCCACAGGCCCTTGCAACGAGTGAAACTTTAGCATCCCGATCGGGCTGCTCGGAAATCCGCTCACGGACCGGTCGGAGCGGGAGTTTCCGCACGGCTCACTCGTTGGCGGCGCGCGGCCGGTCGCCGTCCTCGTACTGGTCGAAGAGCGGGGTGTGGCCGCGCTCGCGGGACCGGCGGGCGGAGGCCGCGCGGCGCGCGTCGCTGCGGCCGCCCGCGGGCTTGCCCGCGGACGCGGGCGCCGTCCCGTCCGCCGCCACCGCCTCCTGCGCCCGGCCCGTCTCCTGCTCCGGCAGGACGGGGCCGGAGCGCGCCGCGCTCCAGGTGTCGGGCGCGCCCAGGTCCACGTCGGAGGAGGCACGCGGCGCGACGGGCGCGGTCACGTACGTCGGCAGCGGGACCGGCACCGGGTCCCAGCTGTCCCCCTGGCCCGGACGCCGCTCGCGCTCGCGTTGCTGGTCGACCCACTCGGCGTGGTCGGTCTGCTCGACGAGGGCGCGCCGGTCAGCGGCGAGCGCGGAGAGACCGGTGTCCGTGTCGGTCGCCGGGGCCTCCTCCGGTTCGTCGGCGACGGGGGCGTCGAGCGGGGCGCGCCGCCGCGGCTGCCGCTCCCGCTCGCGCAGCCGCTGGGCCGCCGCCTCGGCGCTGCGGCGGTCCATCTGGTAGGCGAACCGCCGGCGCTCCTGGGAGCGCAGGTAGGCGATGTAGGCGCTGAGCAGGACGGCGGGCGCGGCGGGCGCCCACAGGAAGGCGAGTCCGCCGACGGCGGCCACGATCGCGCCGAGGGTGAAGGTGAGGAAGAGCATCACGGTGGTGCGCCGTCGGCGGGCGAGCACCTTCGTGCGCTGGGCGCGTGCGGCCGCCTCCTGCGCCGAGGGGGTTTGCCGCGCGGTCGGCACACGCTTCTGTGCGGGTACGGACGCGCCGACGTGCGCGGGTGCGCCCGAGGAGTGATGCGCGGGCACGGAGGCGGACCTGGGTGCCGGTGCGTCGTCGGGGCGGGGGGCCGGCTGCGTGCCGGACGGCGCCTCGGGCTCGGCCTCCCCCCGGGCCTGACGGCGGGTCGGAGGCACGGCGAAGGACCGGACGTCCACCGAGTCGGTGACCGCGTCCGGAACGCCGGCGTCGGACTCCCCCTCCTCGGTGGAGCGCGCCCGCAGGTCCTTGGCGTATCGGCGCTCCATGCCCGCCCGTCCGGACAGCAGCCGGATGGCGGTGCTGAAGCGTTCCGTCGGACGGGCCTCGTTCAGCTCGTCCTGCCTACGGAGCCACATCGGCACCAAGTAGGCGGCCCAGGCCCCGACAATGACTGCGTAGATGAGGCCGCTGCTGCTCACTCTCACACCGTAGAGGGGTTTGCACGGGGGCATCGGCCAATTGGGCCGGTGTGTCGCACGATCAGGCTGATATTTCCAGCTTTTTTCGCGACCGATGCGATCAGCGGACCACCAACGCCCGGAATTCAATGCGCCGAGACGGTCAACTCCCGACCAATTTCGAACATGTATTCAATTTCGCAGACGGGGCGGGATTCCCTGGTGTGTTCTACGGATTCCACGGCCCGCCGGGCGTGCCCGAGGTGTCCTGGGAGCCCGCCGGGCCCGTACCGCCGGCCCGGCGATCGGCGCGCTGCGCGTCCCGCGTGCGCTCCCGCCGCCAGCGTGCGAGCAGCCCTTCGGGCACCTCTTCCGCGGTGAGCGCGAAGACCATGTGGTCACGCCAGGCTCCGTCGATGTGCAGATAACGCGGCCGGATCCCTTCCTCGCGGAATCCGAGTTTCTCCACGACACGGCGGCTCGGCCGGTTCTCGGGGCGAATGCACACCTCGATGCGGTGCAGCCCGACGGCACGGAAACAGTGGTCCACCGCGAGCGCGACCGCCGTCGGCATCACGCCGCGTCCGGCCACCGCCTCGTCCACCCAGTAGCCGACGTGCCCCGAGCACATCGATCCCCAGGTGATCCCGGCGACCGTCAACTGGCCGACGAGCCGCCCCTGGTACTCGATGACGAAGGGCAGCATCCGGCCCGCGCCGGCCTCGGAGCGCAGGTGCCGGACCATCTGCCGGTAGGTGGGCCGGTGCGTGATCGGCCCGCTCGGCGTGGGCGGCGGGATGGTCGCCTCCCAGGGGCGCAGCCAGTCGCGGTTGCGCCGGTTCACCTCGCGCCAGGCCGCCTGGTCGCGCAGCTTTATGGGCCGGAGGACGACATCGCCGTCCCCCAGCACCACGGGCCAGGACGGGCTGTTCAGCTCGCACCCCCGCTCTCGGGTCTGGGGTGGTCGCCGCCGCGGATCTGGTCGACCGCGTGCGCCAGCAGCGGTTCCAGCACCGCGAGGCCGTCCTTCACCCCGCCCGTGGAGCCCGGCAGGTTGACGATCAGGGTCCGCCCGGCGACACCGGCCAGGCCCCGGGACAGCGCCGCCGTCGGCACCTTCTCCCGGCCGAAGGCGCGGATCGCCTCCGCGATGCCCGGGACCTCGTAGTCGATCACGGCACGGGTCGCCTCGGGCGTGCGGTCGGTCGGCGAGACGCCGGTGCCGCCGGTGGTGACGACCGCGTCGTACCCGGCGTCGACGGCCGCGCGCAGCGCCGCCTCGACGGGGTCGCCGTCGGGGACGACCTGCGGGCCCTCGACGGCGAAGCCGAGGCTCCGCAGGCCGTCGGCGACCAGCGGGCCGCCCCTGTCCTCGTAGACACCCGAGGCAGCCCGGTTGGAGGCGGTGATCACCAGAGCGCGCATGGTCATGCCCGGCTCCAGTCGCCCGACTTGCCGCCCGTCTTCTCCTCCACCCGCACGTCCGTGATGACCGCTCCCTTGTCGACCGCCTTGACCATGTCGATCACGGTGAGCGCGGCGACCGTCACGGCCGTGAGGGCCTCCATCTCGACGCCCGTCCGGTCCGTCGTTTTCACGGTGGCCTGGATCTCCACGGCGTCGTCCGCGACCGACAGATCCAGTTTCACACCGGACACCGACAACGGGTGGCACAGCGGGATCAGGTCGGGGGTGCGCTTGGCACCCATGATGCCCGCGATCCGCGCGGTGGCGAGGGCGTCACCCTTGGGGACCCCCTCGCCGCGCAGCAGCTCGACCACCCGCGGTGCGACGAGGACCCGCCCGCTGGCCCGGGCCGTGCGCGCGGTCACGTCCTTCCCCGATACGTCGACCATGCGAGCCGCGCCCGCCTCGTCGATGTGCGTCAGCCGTTCCTGCGTACTCATGGTGTGGCGCTCCTGGTCCGGGCCCGTCGCAGTGCGGTGCACGGGCCTGTTGTGCGCGACACGGTACCCCCACGGCGGGGCGCGCAGCGGACCAGGACCGGCCCCCGGGCGGCGCGGGCACCCTCAGCCGAGCAGCACGACCTCCACCTCGGCGCCGGGCTCGACGGATTCCGCGTCCTCGGGTACGACGATCAGCGCGTCGGCCTGCGCCAGCGCCGCGATCAGGTGGGAACCCGCACCGCCCACGGGGGTCACCTCGCCGTCGGTGTACGCGCCCCGCAGGAACTGGCGCCGGCCCTTGGGCGAGCGGAGCGCCTCGTCGCCCTTCAGGACGGCCCGCGTGCGGGGCCGGTGGAGGTCCGTGAGGCCCATGAGGGCGCGGACGGCGGGGCGGACGAACAGCTCGAAGGAGACGTACGACGACACGGGGTTGCCGGGCAGGGCCAGCAGGGGCGTGTGGTCGGGGCCGATGGAACCGAAGCCCTGGGGCTTGCCGGGCTGCATGGCCAGCTTGCGGAACTCGACGCCGGCGCCGGCCACGTCCTCGTCGCCGACGGACTCCAGCGCCTCCTTGACGACGTCGTACGCGCCGACGCTGACCCCGCCGGTGGTCACCAGCAGGTCGGCGCGGATGAGCTGGTCCTCGATGGTGGAGCGGAGGGTCTCCGCGTCGTCGGCGACGGCGCCCACCCGGTAGGCGATCGCGCCGGCGTCGCGGGCGGCGGCGGTGAGGGCGAAGCTGTTGGAGTCGTAGATCCGGCCCGGGCCCAGCTGCTCGCCGGGCTGGACGAGTTCGCTGCCGGTGGAGAGCACGACCACGCGCGGGCGCGGGCGCACCCGTACCGTGCCGCGGCCGATCGCGGCCAGCAGCGCGATCTGCGGCGGGCCGAGGATCGTGCCGGCCTCCAGGGCGAGGTCTCCGGCGCGTACGTCGCTGCCCTTGTCCCGCACGTGCGCGCGTGCCTCGGCGGGGCGGTGCACGCGCACGTGCCCCGCGGCACCCTCGGGGGCCAGGCTGCGCGCCCGCATGCCGCTGACGGGCCCCTCGCCGAGCCCGCCGTCGGTCCACTCGACGGGCACGACGGCCTCCGCGCCGGGCGGCAGCGGGGCGCCGGTCATGATGCGGGCGGCCTGGCCGGGGCCGACCCGCACCGGGTCGGCCGCGCCCGCCGCGACGTCCCCGACGACGTCCAGGACGGCCGGGAACTCCTGGCTCGCGCCCGCGACGTCCGCGACCCGCACCGCGTACCCGTCCATGGAGCTGTTGTCGAACGGCGGCAGTGACACCGGCACCGTGACGTCGTCGACCAGGACGCAGCCCTGGGCGTCGAGCAGTTGCAGCTCGATGGGTTCGAGGGGACGGACCGTCGAGAGGATGTCCTCCAGGTGCTCGTCCACCGACCAGAGGTGGTCCGAGTCGGCGGAGCGGGTCGCGGCGCTGCTCAAGATTGCTGCATCTCCTCGGCTACGTAACTGCGGAGCCAGGTCCGGAAGTCCGGGCCCAGGTCTTCACGTTCGCACGCGAGTCTGACAATGGCACGCAGATAGTCGCCGCGGTCGCCGGTGTCGTAGCGGCGGCCCTTGAAGACGACGCCGTGCACCGGCCCGCCGACCTTCTCGTCCTGGGCGAGCTGCTGCAGGGCGTCGGTGAGCTGGATCTCGCCGCCGCGGCCGGGCTCGGTCTTGCGGAGTATGTCGAAGATGTGCGGATCGAGGACGTACCGGCCGATGATCGCGTAGTTCGACGGGGCGTCCGCCGGGTCCGGCTTCTCGACCAGGCCGGTCACCTTCACGACGTCCCCGTCGGCGGTGGCCTCCACGGCGGCGGAGCCGTACAGGTGGATCTGCTCGGACGCGACCTCCATGAGGGCGATCACGCTGCCGCCGTGCCGCTCCTGGATCTCGATCATGCGCTGGAGCAGCGGGTCGCGCGGGTCGATCAGGTCGTCGCCGAGGAGGACCGCGAAGGGCTCGTGGCCGACGTGCGGGGCGGCGCACAGCACCGCGTGGCCGAGGCCCCGGGGGTCGCCCTGGCGGACGTAGTGCATGGTGGCCAGGTCGCTGGACTCCTGCACCTTGGCGAGCCGTTCGGCGTCGCCCTTCTTCTCGAGCGCCGATTCGAGCTCGTAGTTGCGGTCGAAGTGGTCCTCGAGAGGACGCTTGTTGCGTCCGGTGATCATGAGCACGTCGTCGAGCCCCGCCGACACGGCCTCCTCGACCACATACTGGATCGCCGGCTTGTCGACGACCGGCAGCATCTCCTTGGGAGTGGCCTTGGTGGCCGGCAGGAACCGGGTACCGAGGCCTGCCGCGGGAATGACAGCCTTGCTGATCCTGGGGTGCGACTGAGTCATGCCCGCAACCTTATCCGTTGCCTTAGATGGGAATCTGTGGCTCAGGTTCGATTGCCCCTCATATGACTGCATTACGAAGGGTGCGGGAACGACCAGTGGAACATGTCGGACCTGAGGGCGAGCCTGACAAGCGAACGTTGCGGCGGGAGTTCCTCGCGGTGAGGAACAGGTTGACGGGCGATGACGTCCGCGGGGCGGGCCTGGCGCTGGCGGAGCGCGCGCTGGAGCTGCCGGAACTGGCGCGGGCGAGGACGGTGGCGGCGTACGTGTCCGTCGGCGGCGAGCCGGGAACGGCCGCGCTGCTGGACGCCCTGCGCGCGCGTGGGGTGCGGGTCCTGCTGCCCGCGCTCCTGCCCGACAACGACCTGGACTGGGGCGAGTACACCGGCCCGGACTCCCTCGCGCGTATCCAACACGGCGGGAGAATGGCGCTTTTCGAGCCCTCCGGCCCACGCCTCGGCCCGGACGCCGTGACGGAGGCGGACGTCGTCCTGCTGCCCGGAGTCGCGGTGGACGCGCGCGGGATGCGCCTGGGACGCGGCGGCGGCTCGTACGACCGCGTGCTGGCCCGTCTGGAGCGCGCGGGCGTCCGTCCCCGGCTCGTGGTGCTGCTGTACGACGCGGAGGTCGTCGCGCACGTCCCGGCGGAGGAGCACGACCAGCCGGTGCACGCGGTGGTGACGCCCTCCGGCACCCGCCGTTTCGCGAGCGGCTGACCCGCTCCGCCGCCCTGGCGCACGGGGAACGGCCCCCCACGCGCGCGTGGAGGGCCGTTGTGGCCGAGTGCCTCAGCGGCTCACGGCTTGAGCACCAGGGTGTCGCTCGTACTCTTGCCGACCGCCTTGTCCGAGAAGGACCAGGGCAGCAGCTCGCCCTTGGCCCACATGCCCGTCTGGTCCGTGTAGTGCGCGCTGAAGGCGTGCCCGGAGGCGCCCGTCAGGTTGATCCACTTGGACTTGTCGAGGTCGGCGAGGTTGACCACCATCCGCATCGACGGCACCCAGACGACGTTGTAGCCGCCGGCCGCGTTCCAGCCGCTCGCGTTGACCGTGGACTCGCCGCCGCTGAGCTTCCAGGGGCCGCGGTTCAGCACGTACTGCAGGAACTTGGGGCCCTCGGTGCCGAGCGTCTGGTTCTTCAGGAACAGGCGGTGCAGCCGGCCCCAGCTCCAGGTGTCGATGTCCTTGCCGAGCTTGGCGGTCAGCTCCCAGCGGGCGTCGATCATGGCGCGGGCGAACAGCTGATCGCGGTTCTCGGCCTTCGGGCGGGTGCCCGAGGCCGGCGTCTTCCACCAGTCGCTGCCGGGCTTGTCCATCAGGGTGCGCACGACCTCGAACCAGCGGTCGCCGCCGTCCGGCTGCGCCTGGTCGGCGTCGCGCTCACCGCACTCGCGGACCTTGGTGTCGTCGTCCACCGGGCCGGTGCTGTCGATCTTGTCGACCCACAGGCACTGTCCCTTGACGCGCACCTCCTCGGGCAGCTTGTTGCCGAAGCCGAGCTTGAGGATGTTGCGCCAGACGGCGTTGAAGTACGCGGCCGCCGCGGAGTCGGCGTCCTGGGTGTAGTCCCAGCCCTCCAGGAGCTTCTGCGCCTGGCGGACGTCCGCGTCGTCCAGGTTGATCTTCAGCAGCTTGGGCACGAGGAGCTTGGCGATCTCGCTGCTGTTGTCCAGCTGCATCTGGCGCATGTCGTCCGTGGAGATCCGGCCGCCGTCCTTGATCTTGGACTCGATCAGGTCGGTGATGCGCTGGCTGCGGGTGCCGTAGCCCCAGTCGGTGGTGAGCGTGTACGGGTACTTGTCCTTGTCGACCACGGCCTGGTTGGCGGTCACGATGTAGCCGCGTTCGGGGTCGTACTCGTAGGGCAGCTCGTCCTTCTTGATGAAGCCGGTCCACTTGTACTTCGATTCCCAGCCCGGTGCCGGGATGGCGCCGTCGTCGACGGAGGAACGGGTGGGGATCTTGCCGGGCAGGGTGTAGCCGATGTGCTCGCTGTCCGCGTAGATCAGGTTCTGCGAGGGCACGTCGAACAGGCCGGCGGCCGCGCGGAAGCCGTCCCAGTCCGCCGCCCTGTCGAGGGCGAACACGGCGTCCATGGAGGTGCCCGCGTCGAGCGCGGTCCACCGCAAGGCGATGCCGTAGCCGTCGCCGCGGTCGGGGGCGGCGGTGGTGACGGACGCCTTCTTGCCGACCTGCACCAGTTCGTCGTCGCGGTCGGACAGCAGCGGCATCCCGTCCCGGGTCTGCCGGACCACGATGGTCTTGGACTTCCCGCCGGCGACCTTGATGGTCTCCTCGCGGGTCTTGAAGGGGCGGATCTTGCCGTCGTAGAGATAGCCGCCCGCGGTCACCTTCTCCAGGTACAGGTCGGTGACGTCGACGCCGGAGTTGGTCATGCCCCAGGCGATCTTCGCGTTGTGCCCGATGATCACACCGGGCATCCCGGCGAAGGTGTAGCCCGTGACGTCGTACTGGCACTTGGCGGACACGGCCCGGCAGTGCAGGCCCATCTGGTACCAGACGGACGGCAGCGACGCCGACAGGTGCGGGTCGTTGGCCAGCAGCGGCTTGTGGGTGATGGTGTACTTCCCGGACACGACCCAGGAGTTGGAGCCGATTCCCTGGCCGTTCACGCCGACGGCCGTGGGGACGTCGTCGAGCACCTTGTACAGGCCCGCCAGCTGGCTCGTGAGGCCCGATCCGGTCGCGCCCGAGGTGGTGGAGCCGGCGGAGCCCGCGGCGCCCTGCGAGGTGCCGGTGGCGCCCTGGGTGCTGCCGGTGGTGCCCGTGGAGCCGCTCTGCCGGAACGTCTCGGTCAGCTTGTCGTACTGGCCTTCCTGCACGATCGGCTTGTTACGGCTGTAGGGGTACTCCGGATAGAGGTCCTGGATCTGCTGCGGGCCCAGACGGCTGGTCATCAGGGCGCGGTCGATCTCGTCCTGCATGTTGCCGCGCAGGTCCCAGGCCATCGCCTTGAGCCACGCGACGGAGTCGACCGGGGTCCACTTCTCCGGCTTGTAGTCGTTGGTGAGACCCAGTGCCGCGTACTCCAGGGAGATGTCCTCGCCGTCCTTGCCCTGGAGGTAGGCGTTGACCCCCTTGGCGTACGCCTGGAGGTACTTCTTCGTGGAGGCCGACAGCTTGGTGTCGTACTCCTCCTTCGCGACGCGGTCCCAGCCGAGGGTGCGCAGGAAGGCGTCGTTGTCGACCTGGCCCTTGCCGAACATCTCCGACAGGCGCCCGGACGTCATGTGCCGGCGCACGTCCATCTCGTAGAACCGGTCCTGCGCCTGGACGAAGCCCTGCGCCATGAACAGGTCCGCGTCGGAGGAGGCGTAGATCTGCGGGATGCCGTAGCCGTCCCGCTTCACGTCGACCGGTCCCGACAGGCCCTGGAGCGTGATCGAGCCCTTGGTCTGCGGGAAGGAGGCGCGGACCGTGCTGATCGACCAGTACGCCCCGTAGGCGACGCCTCCGATGATGGCCAGGACCAGGACCAGCACGACGAGTCGGGCTTTGCGCCCCTTCTTCCTGCCGGACTTGACGGGCGTGGCACCGGTTGTGGCGGTGTCACCCGTTGTGGCGGTGGTGTTGGGGGGCATCGCTGTCCTTGCTGTCCTAACGCGAGCGGCAGGTCGGGCTGTGACTTTGAATGAGCGCTGGAGCAACCATAGGCGCAGGGTCCTTCCCCGCTTGACGCGGAGTCGGGAACCGGCGCGTACGAGCGTTCGATCTTGCCCCGTCGAGCGTCAAGAAAGCGTCAAGAGTTAGGTAAGGTAACGAAGTACTTGGATGCGGTGCGCCGCAGCCTCGGGTCTGCTGTACGTGCGTTCGCGCGCCCCCGCGCGCGGGCCAAGGAAGGGAATCGCCGCTGACTGTCCACCACCTCAACCAGCTCCTGCTCGTCTGCTCCGTCGTGCTGCTCGTGGCCGTCGCGGCCGTCCGGGTCTCGTCCCGCAGCGGGCTCCCCAGCCTGCTCGTCTACCTCGGCATCGGCGTCCTCATGGGACAGGACGGCATCGGGGACATCCACTTCAACAGCGCCGAAGTGACCCAGGTCATGGGATACGCGGCCCTGGTCGTGATCCTCGCCGAGGGCGGCCTGGGCACGAAGTGGAAGGAGGTCCGGCCGGTCCTGAAGTCCGCCTCCGTCCTCGCGACGGCGGGCGTCGCGATCAGCGTCGGCGTCACCGCGGCGGGCGCGCACTATCTGGTCGGACTGGAGTGGCGGCAGGCGCTCATCATCGGCGCGGTGGTGTCGTCCACGGACGCGGCGGCGGTCTTCTCCGTACTGCGCAGAATTCCCCTCCCCGCGCGCGTGACGGGCACGCTGGAGGCGGAGTCCGGCTTCAACGACGCACCGGTGGTCATCCTGGTCGTCGCCTTCTCCCAGGCCGGCCCGGTCGAGCACTGGTACAACCTGGTCGGCGAGATAGCGCTGGAACTGGCCATCGGGGCGGCGATCGGACTGGCGGTGGGCCTGATCGGGGCCTGGGGCCTGCGGCACGTGGCCCTGCCCGCCTCGGGCCTGTACCCCATCGCCGTGATGGCGATCGCCGTCACCGCGTACGCCGCCGGCGCCCTGGCGCACGGCAGCGGCTTCCTCGCCGTCTATCTGGCCTCGGTGGTGCTCGGCAACGCCAAGCTGCCCCACTGGCCGGCCACGCGCGGTTTCGCCGAGGGGCTCGGCTGGATCGCGCAGATCGGCATGTTCGTCGTGCTCGGCCTGCTGGTCACCCCGCACGAGCTGGGCGACGACGTCCTGCCCGCGCTGGTCATCGGACTGGTCCTGACCATGGTCGCCCGCCCCCTGAGCGTGGTCCTCAGCCTCGCCCCGTTCCGGGTGCCGTGGCAGGAGCAGGTCCTGATGTCGTGGGCGGGACTGCGCGGCGCCGTGCCCATCATCCTGGCCACCATCCCCATGGTGAACGGTGTCGCCGGCAGCCGCCGGATCTTCAACATCGTCTTCGTCCTGGTCGTCGTCTACACCCTGGTGCAGGGGCCGACGCTGCCCTGGCTGGCGCGCACGCTGCGGCTCGGCGAGAAGGGCGAGGCCTCCGACCTGGGCATCGAGTCGGCACCCCTGGAGCGGCTGCGCGGCCATCTGCTGTCCATCGCGATCCCCGAGGGCTCGCGGATGCACGGCGTGGAGGTCGGCGAGCTGAGACTGCCGCCGGGCGCCGCCGTCACGCTCGTCGTGCGCGAGGAGAAATCGTTCGTGCCACTGCCCTCCACCGTCCTCAGGCGGGGCGACGAGCTGCTGGTGGTCGCCACCGACCCGGTCCGCGACGCGGCGGAACGGCGCCTGCGCGCGGTGGCCCACGGCGGCAAGCTGGCGGGCTGGCTGGGCACCGACGGGGCCGACGCGGGGCGGTGAAGCGCGGGCGCCTACCGCACCCGCGGAGCGCGCGAGGCGGGCGGTGACCCGTGCGAGCTGCGGGGCGGTGCGTTACGGGTGCGTTTCAGGCGATTCACACCCGCGCCAATCACAGGTGAACGGGCGCTGTGGTGCTCGTTTTCACAGGGGTTCAAGGCGTTGATCCCTGTAGTATCAAGGCACCCCTGATCGAACCAACTCTGCCTGATGCAGAGCTGGCGCGACCGTATGGCGGCCGGCAGGCCCACCACCGTGGCACCGGTATCTACCGCAGTTCAGCGCAAGAGGACAGCTCTCGGCGCCCCCGCACGGGCGCGCTACCAGGCGGCAGAAAGGCACGGCCGTGGAATCCACGGTCACCACCGAGCCGTCGCGGAACCCGGCGGCACCGTCCCGCCCGGGCTACGGACAGCTGCTGCGCACCCGCGGCGCCTGGACGTTCCTGCTCCCCGGCTTCGCGGCACGCCAGCCGTTCGCCATGCTCACGATCTCGATCGTGCTGCTCGTGCAGCACACCACCGGTTCGTACGGCGCCGCCGGTGCCGCCGCGGCCGCCACCGGCGTCTCCATGGCGCTGTTCGCGCCGTACAGCGGCCGCCTGGCCGACCGCTACGGGCAGCGTGCGGTGCTGATCCCCGGCGTACTCGTGCACACCCTGGCGGGGCTGACCCTCACCGCGCTCGCGCTGGCGCACGCGCCCCTGTGGGCGCTGTTCCTCGCGGCCGTCCCGACCGGCGCCTCCGTGCCGCAGGTCGGCCCGATGGTCCGCGCGCGCTGGGGCGTGAAGCTCCAGGGATCGCCCCTGATGACCACCGCCGCGGCCTTCGAGTCGGTCACCGACGAGCTGACCTTCGTCGTCGGCCCGCTGCTCGCGACCGCCCTGTGCACCGCCGTGACCCCGTCGGCCGGCCTGGTCACCGAGGCGGCCCTGACCCTCGTCGGCGGCCTGCTGTTCGCGGCGCAGAAGAGCACGCAGCCGGCGGTGGACGCCAACGGCGAGCACGCGCGCGTGGGGCACGCCTCCGCCCTGCGCGTCCCCGGCGTGCGCGTGCTGATCGTCACCTTCCTCGGCATCGGCTCCGTCTTCGGCGGCATGCAGGTGTCGCTGGCCGCGTTCACCGAGTCGATCGGCGAACCGGGTCTGAACGGCGTCCTGTACGGCGTCTTCGCCGCGGGCAACATGCTGTCCGGCGTCGCCTGCGGCGCGATCGCCTGGAAGGTCGCCCCGCAGCGGCGCCTGGTCATCGGCTACGCGGCCCTCGCACTGAGCGCGTCCGCCCTGTGGACCGCGCACTCGGCGCTGCTGCTCGCGGCGCTCGGCCTGCTGGTCGGCATGTGCATCGCACCGTCGCTGATCACCGGCTACACGCTGGTCGACAGCCTGGTCCCGGCCGGCGCCCGGACCGAGGCCTTCACCTGGCTGACCGGTGCGGTCGCGCTCGGTCAGGCCGCCGCCGTCACCGTCGCCGGACAACTGGAGGACCGGCTCTGGGACGGCGCGGGATTCCTGGTGCCGATGGCCGGCACGGTGCTCGCCCTGGTCACCCTGGTGGCGCTGCGCTCCCGGCTGGCCGCCCCGCACCGGAACCGCACCGTCGCACGTGGCGTCGGTCACCGCGTGCCGGTGACGGTGGACTGATCCCCGGGAATACGTCACTATGGACCGTCGTTAGCACTCATCGAGTGAGAGTGCCAGGAGGAAGACAGTGCCGACGTACCAGTACCAGTGCACCGAGTGCGGCGAGGGCCTCGAGGCGGTGCAGAAGTTCACCGACGACGCCCTGACCGAGTGCCCCAACTGCAGCGGTCGCCTGAAGAAGGTGTTCTCTGCCGTCGGCATCGTCTTCAAGGGCTCCGGCTTCTACCGCAACGACTCGCGTGGCTCCTCGTCGAGCAGCAGCCCGGCGTCGAAGCCGAGCTCGTCGTCCTCCGACGCGAAGCCGGCCTCGTCGACGTCCTCGACGTCGTCGTCCTCCTCGTCCTCGTCGTCGAGCTCCGCCAGCAGCCCGGCCGCCTGAGACCTCCCACCCGGGCCCTGCCGTCGACGACGGCGGGGCCTTCGGTATGCCCGAGGCCCGCTGCCGCACGGTTCGGCGGCCAGCTAGTGTGCTGGTCATGGCGAACGCAGAGATCGGCGTAATCGGCGGCTCGGGCTTCTACTCGTTCCTCGACGACGTGACCGAGGTCGAGGTGGACACCCCTTACGGGCCGCCCAGCGACTCCCTCTTCCTCGGCGAGATCGCCGGCCGGCGGGTCGCCTTCCTGCCCCGGCACGGCCGCGGCCACCACCTGCCGCCGCACCGCATCAACTACCGTGCCAACCTGTGGGCCCTGCGCTCGGTCGGGGTCCGCCAGGTCCTCGGCCCGTGCGCGGTGGGCGGCCTGCGCCCCGAGTACGGACCCGGCACGCTGCTGGTGCCCGACCAGTTCGTCGACCGTACGAAGTCCCGGATGCAGACCTACTTCGACGGACTGCCGCTGCCCGACGGCACCGTGCCGAACGTCGTGCACGTGTCCGTGGCCGACCCCTACTGCCCCACCGGCCGGTCCGCGGCGCTGAAGGCGGCGCGCGGGCGGGACTGGGAGCCGGTGGACGGCGGCACGCTGGTCGTCGTCGAGGGCCCGCGCTTCTCCACCCGCGCCGAATCGCTGTGGCACCAGGCACAGGGCTGGTCGGTCGTGGGCATGACCGGCCACCCGGAGGCGGCACTCGCCCGGGAACTGGAGCTGTGCTACACGTCGATGACCCTGGTCACCGACCTGGACGCGGGCGCGGAGAGCGGCGAGGGCGTCTCCCACGAGGAGGTGCTGCGCGTGTTCGCGGCCAACGTGGACCGGATGCGGGGCGTGCTGTTCGACGCGGTGGCGGCGCTGCCGGAGACCGGCGCGCGGGACTGTCTCTGCGTGAACGCGCTCGGCGGCATGGACCCGGGCTTCGAACTGCCTTAGCCCGGCTGGGACCGCCGGGTCGGCCCGGGGGTTGCGGGTGCGGTGGGCCCGGGGGTGCGAGTGCGGTGGGCCTGGGAGTTGAGGGTGCGGTGGCCCACCCGGAGATCGGTTGTGGGACCCACCTGGGGATCAGTGGGCGGAATTCCTCGTTCGGGTGGGCGGGTTGTCCACAGTCCGTCCGCCGTCCACCGGCGCCGACGGGATGCGGCGCGAGACCTCATCGTGGGTGTCGCAGGCCCCCTTCCTCGTCGCAGGCGGTGATTCCCGTGTCCGTGCCCGTTTCCTCGTCGTCCCCCGATCCGTCCCCCTTCCTCCCCGGCCGCCCGCCGGCCCGTTCCCCCTTCCCGCCGCCCCTCCGTGTCCCGCGTCCCCTGGGCACGGACGCCCCCGGGACCTGTGCGATCCCGCAGTTCGCTCCGGTGCGCGTGCGCGGCGGGCGGTACCAGCTGCAGCGGCTCCTACGGCACCGCAGGCGGGCCGTGGCCGCCGGTCTCGCGGTGACCGCCGCCGCCCTGGTGGCCGCGGTACCGCGTGCCGCGACGGAGCCGCACCGGGCGGAGCGGGCCCGGGGGCACCCGGCCGCGGAGCCGGTACGGCGGCACCCGGCGGCCGGCGTCGTGACCGCGCCGGTGCGGATCGCCGACGCCGCCACGGTCCGGCTCCTGCGCGCCGGTGACCGGGTCGACGTCGTCGCCGCCGAGGACGCCTCGACCGGCGGCGCGGTCCGCGTGCTCGCGCGGGGTGTGCGGGTGACGAAGGTGCCGGAGCCGCTGGAGGGCGCGGCGGAGAGCGGCGCGCTGGTCGTCCTGTCGGTGCCGCGCGCCACGGCCGCGCGGCTGGTCGGCGCGAGTGCCACGGCCCGGCTGGCGGTGACGCTGTGCTGACCCGACCGGTACGTCTTTTTGGCGGCGGCCCGTCAAGTCACACGATCGGGCAACAGGACTGGACAGGACGGCCGCACCGTGCCGTAGGTTGCGGAGCGATTCGTTCCACAGCCTGTGCACGCGAGGAGAGTCCCCTAGGTGAGCGCGAAGAAGGAACCGAGCGTCTGGCAGGGCTTCAAGGCCTTCCTGATGCGCGGCAACGTCGTCGATCTGGCAGTCGCGGTGGTCATCGGCGCGGCCTTCACGAACATCGTCAACGCGGTGGTGAAGG
The DNA here is from genome assembly GCF_900105245.1 of Streptomyces sp. 1222.5. NCBI lineage: Bacteria > Bacillati > Actinomycetota > Actinomycetes > Kitasatosporales > Streptomycetaceae > Streptomyces > Streptomyces sp. 1222.5. Next base: position 3,842,804 of record NZ_FNSZ01000001.1, read on the forward strand.
GGGTCATCAGCCCGCTGGTCGGCGCGATCGGCACGCAGAACCTCGACCACTACAGCGCGTGTCTGAAGCCTCGGTGCCAGGTGGCCCCGGACGGTACGGTCAAGAGCGGGGTGCAGATCCTGTGGGGCTCGGTCCTCGGAGCGACTCTCACCTTCGTGATCACCGCGGCGGTCGTGTACTTCCTGATGGTCCTGCCGATGGCGAAGTACCTGGCCCGGCAGGCGGCCCGCAAGGCGGCGCGCGAGGGCACGAAGGAGGTCCTGGAGGTGACCGAGCTGGAGGTGCTCAAGGAGATCCGCGACGCCCTGGTCGCCCAGCGGGGATCCGGGCACTACGAGCGCTAGCGGGTCCCCTGCGGGCGGTTCAGATGTGGTGGGGCGGCTTCTCGTCGAGGAAGCGCTTGAGGTCGGCGGCGCTGTCGCCGGCCGGGCGCTCGCCCCACCCGCGGTCGGTGTCGTCCGAGGACTGCTGGTCCAGCGGGTCGTCGAAGACCAGTGCCGGCTTGGGGTCGCGCTGCTCGGGTTCGGGGGCGGTGCTCATGCCTCAAGGGTACGGCCCGGCCCCGGGCGGGCCGGCGGGCCTCCGTGGGCTTCCCGGGCGGCGACGGGCCGCTCCCGGGGCGGCCGGGGACAGACTGGGCCCCATGACAGTTGACGCATTGACGGACGTCGCCGGGCTGCGGGTGGGGCACGCCTCCCGCAGCGGTGACGGCTGGCTCACCGGCACCACGGTCGTCCTCGCCCCGGAGGGCGGTGCCGTCGCCGCGGTGGACGTGCGCGGCGGTGGGCCCGGCACCAAGGAGACGGACGCGCTCGACCCGCGCAATGTGGTGCGGACGGTCGACGCCGTCGTCCTCACCGGAGGCAGCGCCTACGGGCTCGACGCCGCGTCCGGTGTGATGGCGTGGTTGGAAGAGCGGGGGCGCGGGGTGCCGGTGGGGACCGACCCGGCGCACGTCGTGCCGGTGGTGCCGGCCGCGTGCGTCTTCGATCTGGGGCGCGGTGGCGACTTCCGCGCGAGGCCCGACGCGGCCATGGGCCGTGCGGCGGTGGAGGCCGCAGCGGCGAGCGAGCCGGGCGCCCGGGTGCCCGAGGGAGGCGTGGGCGCCGGGACGGGCGCCGTGGCCGGCGGCCTCAAGGGCGGGGTGGGCACCGCGAGCACGGTGCTCGGCTCGGGGATCACCGTGGCCGCCCTGGTGGTCGCGAACGCCGCGGGGTCCGCGCTGGACCCCGAAACGGGGGTGCTGTACGGGGAGTTGTACCAGGGGCGGGTGGAGTATCCGCGGGAGCGGGTGCACGAGGCCGCGCGCCGGCGGCTGGCGGAGGCGGCCGCGGACAACGCGCCGCCGCCGCTCAACACGACGCTCGCGGTGGTCGCGACCGACGCGGACCTCTCCAAGGCGCAGGCGCAGAAGCTCGCCGGCACGGCACACGACGGGATCGCGCGCGCCGTGCGGCCGGTGCACCTGCTGCACGACGGGGACACGGTGTTCGCGCTGGCGACCGGCACCCGCCCGCTCGACGCGCACCCGTTGGCGCTCAACGAGGTCCTGGCGGCCGGCGCGGACCTCGTGACGCGTGCGACAGTGCGGGCCGTCCGCGCCGCCGGGTCGGTCGACGGGCCGGGCGGAGTGTGGCCGTCGTACGGGGAGTTGTACGGCACGGCGTAGCGGTCCGGGCGGTGCCGGACCCGGCCGCGGGTCGCCGACGGGTGCGGATTGTCGCGGTTCTGTCACGTGATGGCCTTCAGGAGGCACGGAGGGAACCCCGCCGTGCGCCGGTGCCCTCTTTCCCCACGCACTGGAACGGATCACGCACATCACACGAACATGGAGCAGCCCGTGGCAACGCCGGACATTCGAGCGCGGCGCGTACTGGGGGCCTGTGCCGCCCTGGTGGTCGGCGCCCTCACCCTGACCGCCTGTGGAGGCGACGCCAGCGCCGAGAGCAACGACGGCAAGGGCGGCAAGGGTTCCGCCGACACGTCGACGGCGAAGATCGCGATATCGGCCAAGGACGGTTCGACCGGCGCGTCCATCAACGCGACCGGGGTGAAGGCCAGCGGCGGCAGGCTCACCGGCGTGAAGATGACCGTGGCGGGGTCGGGTCAGGCCGTGCCGGGGTCGATCTCGGCGGACGGCGGCAGCTGGAAGCCGAAGCAGCAGCTGGAGCGCGGGACGAAGTACGAGATAAACGCGACCGCGAAGGACGCCGACGGGCGTACGGCCGCGGCCAACTCCATCTTCACGACCGTCTCGAAGGCGAACAGCTTCATCGGCACCTACACGCCGGACGACGGCGCGACGGTCGGCGCGGGCATGCCGGTGTCGTTCACCTTCGACAGGTCGATCACCGACAAGAAGGCCGTCCAGTCGCACATCACGGTCAGCTCCAGCAGCGGTCAGCAGGTGGCCGGGCACTGGTTCGGGGATGAGCGGCTGGACTTCCGGCCGCAGGACTACTGGAAGGCCGGCTCCAAGGTCACGATGAAGATCGACCTGGACGGGGTGCAGGGCGCGAAGGGCGTCTACGGGGCGCAGAAGAAGACCGTCTCCTTCACCGTGGGACGGTCGCAGGTCTCCACGGTCGACGTCCGCACGCAGACGATGACGGTGGTGCGGGACGGCAGGACGGTCAAGTCGGTGCCGATCTCCGCGGGCAGCGCGGAGCACACCACGTACAACGGCCGGATGGTGATCTCCGAGAAGTTCACGCAGACCCGGATGAACGGCTCGACGGTCGGTTTCGGCGGGGAGTACGACATCCCGGACGTGCCGCACGCGATGCGGCTGACGTCGTCGGGCACGTTCATCCACGGCAACTACTGGTACGACAAGGGCAACCCGCCGTTCGGACGGCAGGGCACCAGCCACGGCTGCGTCGGCCTCGCGGATGTGCAGGGCGCGCAGGGCGACACGACGGCCAAGTGGTTCTTCGACAACTCGCTCGTCGGCGACGTCGTGATCGTGAAGAACTCCCCGGACACGACCGTGGCGCCGGACAACGGCCTCAACGGCTGGAACATGTCCTGGAGGGCCTGGACCGCGGGAAGTGCCGTCTGAGCGGCGCCTTTTGACGGAATTCGGGGCCGCGCGGGAACTCCTCGCGTGGCCCGCGCGTTTTCCGGGCAGACGTTTTCTCGGTTCGCGGACATGATGTCCGACCGAGGGGCTACGGTATGCACCCACTAGGTGACATGCAGCAACGCCGGGAGATGCCTTGAGCGTTCCGTACGAGACGGCAGCGTACGAACCAGCCGAGTCGCCCGAGTCTCCGGAGGAGCACCTCGCGCGGCTCCTCGGCCGTGCCCTGAACTCCTTCGAGCTGCCCGACGAGGTGATACGGCGGCTCGACAGCGCGCTCGCGCACGACAGTTCGCTGCACTCGGCGCACCACTGCGCGGGGCTGCACCGGGAGACGTACCGGCACACGTGGCTCCTCGCCGACGGCGCGGCCGTCACGCTGTGGGAGCTCGTCCACAACACGGTGCCGGGCGGCCCCGCGGAGCACGAGGTGTTCGCCGACGAGGAGGAGCTGCAGACGGCCACGGGACGGCTCGGGCTGCCGCAGGACACCCCGGACTTCGAGCTGCCCGCGCTGATGCGGCTGTGGTCGATCCCCGCGCCCCGGCACGTCTTCGCCTCGCAGGACTCGGCGGATCACGCGCGGCGGCTGCTGCGCCGCGCGGAGAACCCGGACCGGCCGGACGCGGAGACGGCGGCGCTGCTGGCGACGGCGACCGCGCACGAGATCACGCAGGCGTTCGGCCGCCCCGGGCGGGCCGGCCGCGCGGGACTGAGCTACGCGCTCTACGAGCACGCGTTCCTGCTGCCGGACGGCGACGAGGTGTCCCTGTGGGAGGTCGAGCACACGGCGACCCCCGACGGACGGCACATGTGCGAGGTGTACATGTCGGAGGACGCGGCGAGGGGCGCCATGGAGCAGCGCGCGGCACGCCGGGGGTAGTCCCGGACCCCGTGCCGGGGGCGTCCGTCCGGTCAACGGCCGCCGAGTTGCCGTACCAGTCCGGCGAAGGCGTCGCGCTCGGCGGCGGTCAGTTCCACCTTCTCCAGGGCGGGGCCGGCCTGCCGCTGCGGCGGGAGGACCGGGAGCCGGACCGTCGGGATCTCCCGGAGGGCCTGCGCGCGGAAGCGGCGCAGCAGGCGCAGGACGACGATCGCCCAGGCCACACCGGCCAGGGTGAGGACGACCGCGCCGGTCCACTGGAGAGTCGAGACGTGCTCAGGCATGCGTTCCAGTACACACCACGGTCCGGGACTTTGGCCCCGGACCGTGACGTATCTCGCAGGTGCCGTGAACAACTCACAGCGAACTTAAGGGACAAGGGTGGCGGGGTGATCAGGCCGCCACCGGCTGCTTCGTCTCCTTCGGGGAACCGGCCGCGCCGGCGGCGGGGTCGGTGGCCGTGCTCTCCGGGGCCTGCTTGCGCATGCCCTTGAGCACGATCACCAGGGCCGTGGTGGCGCACACCCCGGCCGCGACGGCGACCAGGTAGAGCAGCGGGTTGCCGATCAGCGGCACCACGAAGACGCCGCCGTGCGGGGCGCGCAGGGTGGCCCCGAAGACCATCGAGAGGGCGCCGGTGAGCGCGCCGCCCACCATGGCGGACGGGATGACCCGCAGCGGGTCCGCCGCCGCGAAGGGGATCGCCCCCTCGGAGATGAAGGAGGCGCCCAGCACCCAGGCGGCCTTGCCGTTCTCCCGCTCGGTCCGGGTGAAGAGCCGGCCGCGGACCGTGGTGGCCAGGGCCATCGCCAGCGGCGGGACCATGCCGGCCGCCATCACCGCCGCCATGATCTTCATGGCGGAGTCGCCGGGGTCGGAGACCGCGATGCCGGCGGTGGCGAAGGTGTAGGCGACCTTGTTGACCGGCCCGCCGAGGTCGAAGCACATCATCAGCCCGAGCAGCGCGCCGAGCAGGACGGCGTTGGCGCCGGTGAGGCTGTTCAGCCAGTCGGTGAGGCCCTTCTGGGCGGTGGCGATGGGCTTGCCGACGACGACGAGCATCAGGAATCCGACGATCGCCGAGGAGATCAGCGGGATCACCACCACCGGCATGATGCCGCGCAACGACGTCGGGATGTTCACCTTCTGGATCGCCATCACCACGCCGCCGGCGATCAGACCGGCCACCAGTCCGCCGAGGAAGCCGGCGTTGATGTCGAGGGCGATCGCGCCGCCGACGAATCCGGGCACGAGGCCGGGCCGGTCGGCCATGCCGTAGGCGATGTAGCCGGCCAGGACGGGGACGAGGAACTTGAAGGCCACGCCGCCGATCTGGAAGAGCAGGGCGCCCCAGCTGTCGGTCTGCGTCCAGATGAAGTGGTCCATGACCGACGGTGCCTTGCTGACCTGCCAGCCGCCGATCGCGAAGCCCAGGGCGATGAGCAGGCCGCCCGCGGCGACGAACGGCACCATGTAGCTGACGCCGGACATCAGCCACTTGCGGAGCTTGGTGCCGTAGCCCTCGGTGGACTCGCCCGCGCGCTCGACGGGCGTACCGCCCGCGGCCGCCGGGGCGCTCACCTCGCCGCGCGCCGCCTTCTCGCGGACCTCGGCGATGAGTTCGGCGGGCCGGTTGATGCCGGCCTTCACCCCGACGTCGACGGTGGGCTTGCCCGCGAAGCGGTCCTTGTCGCGTACGGAGACGTCGTGCGCGAAGATCACGCCGTCCGCGCCCGCGATCACCGCCGGGTCCAGCCGGGTGAAGCCGGCGGATCCCTGGGTCTCGACGAACACCTCGACGCCCGCCTCCCGGCCCGCGTTCTCCAGGGACTCGGCCGCCATGTAGGTGTGGGCGATGCCGGTCGGGCAGGAGGTGACGGCGATCAGACGGAAGGGTCGCTCTTCGGCAGCGGCACCGGTGCCCGCGCCCGCGGGGGCCGACGGGGCCGGGACGGAGGCGTCCGATGGTGGCGCCGTACTGCCCGCCGCGGCGCCGGCGGAGGCCGCCACCGGCGTCGCGGCGGTGTCCTGGGAGGCGCCGCTCGCGGCTTCGGCGCCCGGTTCGCCACCGGCGCTCGCGGTGTCCCGCGCGCTCTCCGCCGGTGCCGGCTCCTCGCCACGGATCAGTGCCGCCGTGGCCGCCGCGTCGTCCGCCGCCCGCAGCGCGGAGGTGAAGTCGGCGTTCATCAGCTGGCGGGCCAGGGAGGAGAGGATCGTCAGGTGGGCGTCGTCGGCGCCCGCGGGAGCCGCGATCAGGAAGATCAGGTCGGCCGGTCCGTCCGCGGCGCCGAAATCGATGCCGGCGCCGCTGCGCCCGAAGGCGAGGGTCGGCTCGGTGACATGGGTGCTGCGGCAGTGCGGGATGCCGATGCCGCCGTCGAGGCCGGTCGGCATCTGGGCCTCGCGGGCGGCGACGTCGGCGAGGAAGCCCTCCAGGTCGGTCACCCGGCCCTGGGCCACCATGCGTTCGGCGAGGGCGCGCGCCGCCGCTTCCTTGGTGTCGGCGGACAGGTCGAGGTCGACCAGGTCCGCGGTGATCATGTCGCTCATCGCGGGCTCCTATGCGCGCGTATCGCCCGGGGGGAGAGGTGGGCGGGAGGGGGGACGGGGGTGCGGTACGGGGAGGTGGTGGGTGCGGCCTGCGGGGTGAGTGACGGGGAGTCCCGCCGCGGCCGGTGGGGAGCGGTCGCAGGACGGCGGACCGGGGCCGCACGCCTGACGATCGAGTCCGTAGGCCCGGCGATCCGGGCCGGGTTCCTACGGCGGCGGGCCGGGGCGTTCATGACGCCGGCTCCGTCAGTTCGCGGTCGAGCGGGATCTCCGCGGTGACCGTCACCGCGGCCGGATCGAGGTCGGCGGGGGTCGGCATCACGCTGCCGGGGAGCTGGACCGCGGCCGCGCCGTGGGCGACGGCGGAGGCGAGGGCCTCGGGGCCGGTGCCGCCCGCGACGAGGAAGCCGGCGAGGGAGGAGTCGCCCGCACCCACGTTGCTGCGGACGGCGGCCACGCGAGCGTTGCCGAACCAGGCACCGGTCTCCTCCACGAGGAGCTGGCCGTCGGCGCCGAGACTCGCGAGCACGGCGCCCGCGCCCATCGTGCGCAGTTCCTCGGCCGCCTTGAGTGCGTCGCCCACGGTCGCCAGGGGGCGTCCCACGGCCCGCGCGAGCTCCTCGGCGTTGGGCTTGACCACGTCGGGCCGGGCGCGCAGCGCTTCCAGCAGCGCCCGCCCCGAGGTGTCCAGGGCGATGCGGGCGCCCCCGGCGTGCGCCCGCATGACGACGTCGGCGTACCAGGAGGGCGCGAGGCCGCCGGGCAGGCTGCCGCAGCAGGCGATCCAGTCGGCGTCGCGCGACTGCTCGCGCACCGTCTCCAGGAGCAGTTCCTGCTCAGCCGCCGACAGGTCGGGCCCGGGTGCGTTGATCTTCGTCAGCACCCCGTCGGACTCCGCGAGCGCGATGTTGGAGCGGGTGGCTCCGGCGATCGGGACCGGCGCGACCTCGATGCCCTGTGCGTCGAGGAGTTCGGCGACGAGCGCGCCCGGCGCACCGCCCAGCGGGAGGACGGCGACCGTGCGCCACCCGGTGGCCGCGACGGCCCGCGAGACGTTCACGCCCTTGCCGCCGGGGTCCGTGCGCTCGGTCTCGGCGCGGATGACCTCGCCGCGCTTCAGCGCGAGGACCTCGTAGCTGCGGTCGAGGGACGGGTTGGGGGTGACGGTGAGGATCATGCGCGCACTACTTCCGTGCCGCCGCGCTCGATGACGGCGGCGTCTTCGGGGCTCAGCCCGCTGTCGGTGATCAGCAGGTCCACGTCGCTCAGGTCGCCGAAGCGGGCGAAGTGCTCCTGGCCGTGCTTGGTGGAGTCGGCGAGGAGGACGACCCGGCGGGCGGCGGCGACCGCTGCCCGCTTGACCGCGGCCTCGGCGAGGTCGGGGGTGGTCAGACCGTGCTCGGCGGAGAAGCCGTTGGCGGCGACGAACAGGACGTCGGCGCGGATCTCGCCGTAGGCGCGCAGCGCCCAGGCGTCCACGGCGGCGCGTGTGCGGTGCCGAACGCGCCCTCCGACCAGGTGGAGCTGGATGCCCGGGTGGTCGGCGAGGCGGGCCGCGATGGGCAGGCTGTGGGTGACGACGGTGAGGGCCGACTCCAGCGGGATGGCGGCGGCGACCCGGGCGACCGTCGTACCGGCGTCGAGGATCGTCGTGCCCTCGGCCGGCAGTTCGGCCAGGGCCGCCTTGGCGATGCGGTCCTTCTCGTCGGCGGCGGTGGACTCGCGCTCGGTGAGGTCGGGCTCGAAGTCCAGGCGGCCGACCGGGATGGCACCGCCGTGCACGCGGCGGACCAGGCCGGCCCGGTCGAGGGCCTTCAGGTCGCGGCGGATCGTCTCCGCCGTGACCTGGAACTCCTCGGCCAGCGACAGCACGTCCACCCGGCCGCCGTCACGGGCGATCCGGAGGATCTCCTGCTGCCGTTCCGGTGCGTACATGTCCGCTCGCCTCCGCCTGGATGTCCGACCCGTTCCGACTCATGCCCGAACGTGTGGTTTCACTGGCGAGGCTACGCCCGCGCATCCAGAAAGTAAACAGGTTCGGACTGCAAGCGGGCATGAACGGACTTCCAGGGGGACTCCGGTGCGTCTCCGGGCGCGGAAGAGCCCGGCACCTGCTCGGTGCCGGGCTCTCGGGTCCGCTCTCGGGTCCGCTCGGGTTCTCCGGTCGCGTCCGGTCAGGACACCAGCTCGGGCTCCTTCGCCGGCTCCGTCGGCTCCGCCGCCGCGGCGCCCTCGACATGCACCGCCGGCCGCTTCGGCAGGGCGGACATCAGCAGGAAGATCGCGCCCATGATCCCGGCGACCCACCACAGCGCGTGCTGGAAGGCGTGCACGAAGGCGGGGCCGACCTGGCCGAGGGGCAGCCGGTCGCCGATCTCCCCGAAGAAGACCACCGAGACGAGTCCCAGCCCCAGCGCGTTGCCCATCTGCTGCACGGTGTTGATCAGCCCCGACGCGGAGCCGGCGTGCTCGCGCGGCACCTCCGAGAGCACCGCGTCGGTCAGCGGGGCGACGATCAGCCCCATGCCGACGCCCATCACGACCAGCGGCAGGGCCATCTGCCAGGAGGCTATGGAGAGGCCGTAGCGGTTCGCCTCCCACAGGTAGAGCAGCACGCCCGCACCCATGATCAGCGCGCCCGCCTGGAGCACCTTGCGGCCGAACCGCGGGACCAGCTTCTGCACGGACATGCCCGCCGCCGTGGACACCGCGAGCGAGAACGGCACCCCGGTCAGACCGGCCCGCAGCGGGCTCCAGCCGAGACCGATCTGCATGTACAGCGTCCAGACCAGGAAGAAGATGCCGAGGGCCACACCGAAGACGGTCTGCACGGCGATGCCCGCCGCGAAGCTCTTCACCCGGAACAGTGACAGCTCCACGAGCGGGGAACCGTCCCGGGCGGCCTTGCGCCGCTCGTACGCCACCAGCGCCGCGAAGACGCCGAACGCGCCCACCATCGACACATGGCCCCACAGCGGCCAGCCCAGTTCGCGGCCGCGGGTCAGCGGGTAGAGCAGCATCAGCAGGCCCAGCGTGACCAGGGCGACGCCGACGAGGTCCAGCTTGAGCGCCTTCGGGGCGCGGGACTCGGTGATGAAGCGGCGGCCGAGCAGCCAGGCGACGACGCCGACCGGCAGGTTGATGAGGAAGATGGGCCGCCACTCCAGGCCGAACAGGTTCCACTCCGTCAGCAGCGCGCCGAGCAGCGGGCCGGAGACCGCGCCCAGACCGACGATCGCGCCGAACAGGCCGAAGACCTTGCCGCGTTCGTGGGCCGGGAAGGTGGCGTGCACGATCGACAGCACCTGCGGCACCATCATCGCCGCCATGCCGCCCTGCAGCAGGCGCGAGGCGACCAGCATCTCCGGGTTCGCGGCGAAGCCGCACAGCGCGGAGGCGAAGGTGAAGCCGCCGATGCCGATCAGGAACACCCGCCTGCGGCCGTGGATGTCGCCCAGCCGGCCACCGGTGATCAGGCCGGCGGCGAAGGCGAGGGCGTAGCCGGCGGTTATCCACTGGATCTGGCTGACCGACGCGTGGGCGGTGCGCTCGATCGACGGGATGGCGATGTTGACGATCGTGACGTCGACCAGGTCCATGAAGGCGGCGGTCATGACGATCGCGAGCGCGAACCAGCGCGTTCGGTCGGTTGTGGCGGGGAGCGCCGTGGGGGCGGCCACGGCGGCCGCGCCGTCCGTCCGTCGCGGCTCGTCGCGCAGTTCCCCGCGCCCCTTCAGGGTCGTGCGGTCGTTGTCGGTCATGGGAAGAAGGTAGGGCCCTATTAGGTCAGATCGTGTCCTAGTTCTCCGGCATTCTCATAGGCATGACGACGGACACTCCGGCACGGCTGCTGCAGCTCCTCTCGCTCCTCCAGACGCCCCGTGAGTGGCCGGGCGGGGAGCTGTCCGACCGGCTCGGGGTGTCCCGGCGCACCGTGCGGCGGGACATCGACCGGCTGCGGGAGCTGGGCTATCCGGTACAGGCCACCAAGGGCGCGGACGGCGGGTACCGGCTGGTCGCGGGCAAGGCGATGCCGCCGCTGGTGCTGGACGACGAGGAGGCGGTGGCGATCGCGGTCGGGCTGCGGGCCGGCGCCGGGCACGCCCTGGAGGGCGTGGACGAGGCGTCGGTGCGGGCCCTGGCGAAGCTGGAGCAGGTGCTGCCGGCCAGGCTGCGGCACCAGGTGGCCACGTTGCAGGCCGCCACGACACCGCTGACCAGCGGGGACGGGCCGAGCATCGCCCCCGAGACGCTGACGGTGATGGCATCCACGGTGGCCGGGCGGGAGAGACTGCGGTTCGCCTACCGCGACAAGGACGGCGGCGAGTCACGGCGGCTGACCGAGCCGCACCGGCTGGTGTCGACCGGACGGCGGTGGTACCTGGTCGCCTACGACCTCGACCGCGCGGACTGGCGCACCTTCCGGGTGGACCGGGTGAGCGCGCCCTTCCCGACCGGAGTCCGGTTCACACCACGGGAGTTGCCGACCGGCAACGCGGCCGAGTACCTGCGCCGGTCCATCCACCGGCGGCAGGAGACGTACGAGTTCGCGGTGCGGTTCGCCGCACCGGCCGAGCGGGTCGCCACGCGGCTGCCGGCCTGGGTCGGGGCGGCGGAGGACGACGGTCGCGGCGGCTGCCTCCTGCGCGGCGCCACCGGCGATCCCACGGAGTGGCTGGCGGTACGGCTGGTGATGGCGGGTTACGAGTTCACGGTGCTCGAACCCGCCGAACTGGTCTCGTGCGTCAGGGAATTGGGCGGCCGCCTGACCCGCGCCGGAGGCTGACCGGCCGGGCGGCCCGGCACCCACCGGGGCGGCACGGCACCCACCGGGGCCACCCGGCTCCCGCCCGGGCCGGGGCGGCCAGCCCGCGGACGCCGAGTCGTCCCGCAGGGGTCCACCCCGGGCCGGGGCCACAAGCCCCCGGACCACCCCCGAAGGCGCCGGCGGCAGCGTGGGCATCCTCGCGATCCGGCCGGCCGCCACCCGTCCCCTGCGCCGGGGCACCCGCCTCCCAACCGGGCCGGGACGGCCGGCCCGCGGACGCCGCGTCGTCCCGCAGGGGTCCACCCCGGGCCGGGGCCACAAGCCCCCGGACCACCCCCGAAGGCGCCGGCGGCAGCGTGGGCATCCTCGCGATCCGGCCGGCCGCCGCCCGTCCCCTGTGCCGCGGCACCCGCCTCCCACCCGGGCCGGGGCGCAGCCGGCCCGCGGACGCCGCGTCGTCCCGTAGAGCCCGCCCGGGGGTCGGAGCGCACAGGTCCCCGGACCACCCCCGAAGGCGCCGGCGGCAGCGTGGGGCATCCCCTCGGCGCGGCCGGCCGGGGCCCGACGTCGGGGCGGCTAGCCCTCCGCGTTCCAGTCGAAGCCGCGCAGCGCCCGCAGATTGCGCAGTGCCAGGGCCGCGGGGCCCTCGGGGCCGGCGGGCTGGGCACCCGTGACGGCCCAGGACTCCACGGCGACCCGGACGGCGGCTCCGGCCACGGCCGCGGCGAAACGGAGGCCGGGCGTGAGCGGGGCGGGGCCGGACGGCGGGGAGCCGTCGGCAACGTTGTCGTCGCCGGCCGGCTTCTCCTCGCCCGGCTCGGCGGCCTCCGCTTCCTCGCCGCCCGCCGAGCCGGTCCGTGCCGCGAAGATCTCCGCCAGCGTCGTCTCCGATGCCTGGCACACCTCCGCCCACACCTTGCGCAGGGCGGGGCTCGCGTCGGCCAGGCGGATCAGGGTGCGGGCCCATTCCCAGGACGCCGGAGAGACGCCGGCCCCCGGGGTGAAGGTCTCGCGGACGGCGTGTTCCAGCGCCTCGGGGACGCTGAGGTGGGCCGGGGCCGTGTGGACCGCTTCCGCCCAGCGTCGGGCACCCGCGGCGTAGAGGGGGGCGACCGACTCTTCCTTGGTGGCGAAATAGCGGTAGAAGGTCCGCGGGGCGATGCCCGCGGCGTGGGCGATGTCCTCCGCGCGGGTGGCCCGCAGGCCCTGGTGGACGAAGAGGCGGGCCGCCGCCCGGGCGATCTCCATCCGGGTCTCGGCCTTGCGCCGCTCGGTGAGGGAAAGCGGCGCGGAGGCGGAAAACGGCTGGTGGCCGGCGTTGCGGGTGGTGCTCATCTCGGCAGGCTATGCCCATGTGACAGAATCTGCCATCCGGCGGTCCACCCCGGGGTTCAGGTACGGGGTGGGCCGCCGTTCCCACGCGCCCCCCACCGTACGAGGGTGCCGCGGCAGCCCCCCGACGAGGACGGATGCCCACCGCGGACCCGCACCCGGGGCCCCGAGCCCCCGCCCGAGTCGCAAGGTCCCCACCTCGCCGCGCCCGGGCACAAAGAGAGCCGGGCCCCGGCGCCCGGGGGGGATAGGCGCCGAAGCCCGGCTGGGAAGATCCCGGCGCCGGGGGGGATAGCGTCGGGACCTGGCTCATGTGGTGTCGGCCGGTGGTGCGGTGGTGTCTTCGGGGTCGTGCTCGGGTGGACCCGACCGCGAGGGGCCGGACGCCCCAAGGGCTCGGCCGGTGGGGTCGGCCGGTGGGGTGGGGTTGGGCCGTGCGGGTGCGTGGCGTGGTGCGCTGGGGAGTGCGGTCGCGGTTCCCGGGGCCTCGATCCCGGGCCCGGAAGGGTTTTTCCCGCGGGCCCCGCAGTTGAAGCGACGGGAAGACGTCGTGTTTGCGCCGTCTTTCGCCACCGGGCGTGCGCGTAGCGAGCATTCCGCACGCCGGTCACACCACCGTCCCGGAACCGGGCTCACTCCCCCCTCGCACCCGTCAGGCAGCCGCGTCGAAGCCGGTGTCGCGAGCCAGCTTCTTCAGTTCGAGCAGGGCGTGCTTCTCGATCTGGCGGATGCGCTCGCGGGTCAGTCCGTGCTCCTTGCCGACCTCGGTCAGGGTGCGCTCGCGGCCGTCGTCGATGCCGTACCGCATCTTGATGATGGAGGCCGTGCGCTGGTCCAGGCGGCCGATCAGGTCGTCCAGTTCCTCGCTGCGCAGCAGGGTCAGGACCGACTGCTCCGGGGAGACCGCGGAGGTGTCCTCCAGGAGGTCGCCGAACTGGGTCTCGCCCGCGTCGTCCACCGACATGTTCAGCGAGACCGGGTCGCGGGCCCAGTCGAGGACGTCGGTGACACGCTCCGGCGTCGAGCCGAGCTCCGTTGCGATCTCCGCCGGCTCCGGGTCGCGGCCGTTCTCGCGGTTGAACTCGCGCTGGACGCGGCGGATGCGGCCCAGCTCCTCCACCAGGTGGACGGGGAGCCGGATCGTGCGGGACTGGTCGGCGATGGAGCGGGTGATGGCCTGACGGATCCACCAGGTCGCGTACGTCGAGAACTTGAAGCCCTTGCGGTAGTCGAACTTCTCCACGGCGCGCACCAGGCCGGCGTTGCCCTCCTGGATCAGGTCGAGCAGAGGCAGGCCGCTGCGCGGGTAGCGCCGGGCCACCGCGACGACCAGGCGGAGGTTGGAGCGGATGAAGACGTCCTTGGCCCGGTCACCGGCGGCGACGAGCGCCTCCAGCTCCTCGCGGCTGGCGTCCGACGTGCTCTCCTCGTATCCGTCGAGGACCTGCCGCGCGAACACACCCGCCTCGATGGTCTGCGACAGCTCGACTTCCTTCGCGGCGTCCAGCAGCGGCGTGCGCGCGATCTCGTCGAGGTACATGCCGACCAGGTCGCGGTCGGCGATCTCGCCGCCATGGGCGCGAACACTGCTTGCCGAGTCGACCGTCTCGCCGGTGGCGGACTGACGACGGGCGACGGCACGGGTTGCCATGCGTGCTCCCTTGCGATGGTGGGCTGGCGGGTGGTCGTGAACGCCGGGCACTCCGGGGTGTGTCTCCGGGACTCTTTCCGAGTGCCCTGCATCCGAGGGGAACAACGACTGGAATCAGGACAGAATTCCCAACCCGCACCCCGAATTTTCTGATCATGCAGTACCCTGTCGGCCACTTCGGGCGCAGGACGGCGCCGACACGCACAGAGACGCAGGTCAGACCCGGAGTCGAGGAAGCCCTCGAAGCCCTCACGGCCCTCTGCCACCACCGCGCGCGTGAGACGGTCGTCACATTCCGACACGGCCGGCCCTCACTGCGGAAGAGCGCCGCCTTCGACCGCCCTCCCACCCGGAAGACGGCCCGCACCGGCCGATGGTTGCCACGGACACGCACGCGCGGGAAATTCGGGGCGAGCGCCCCCTCCGGGTCAGCCGAACTGCACGGAGCGCTTCGCCATTCCCATCCAGAAGCCGTCGATCACCGACTTCTGCGCGTCGAGCTCGCCGGCCGCCTCTGCCGCGCCCATGGTGACGAACAGCGGGGCGAAGTGTTCGGTGCGCGGGTGGGCGTACCGGCCGGCCGGGGCCTTGTCCAGGAAGTCGAGCAGGGCGTCCCAGTCGCGGGTCTCCAGGGCGCGCCGGCCCCAGTCGTCGAACTCGGAGGACCAGCTCGGGACACCCCCGGCGTGCCGGAGCGCGGCGAGGTTGTGGGTGAAGAAGCCGGAGCCGACGATGAGGACGCCCTCGTCGCGCAGCGGGGCGAGCCTGCGGCCGATGTCTATCAGGCGGACCGGGTCGAGGGTGGGCAGCGAGACCTGCAGGACGGGTATGTCGGCGGCCGGGAACATCTCGACGAGGGGGACGTAGGCGCCGTGGTCGAGGCCGCGGTCGGGGATGTCCTGGACGGGGGTGCCGGGGGCGCGCAGCAGCTTGCGGACGGACTCGGCGAGCGCGGGGGCGCCGGGGGCGGCGTACCGGACCCGGTAGTAGTGCTCGGGGAAGCCCCAGAAGTCGTAGACGAGCGGGACGGTCTCCACCGCGCCGAGCGCGAGCGGGGCCTCCTCCCAGTGGGCGGAGACCATCAGGATCGCCTTCGGCCGGGGCAGGCCGGCGGACCAGGCGGCGAGCTGGCCGGGCCAGACCGGGTCGTCCGCGAGCGGCGGGGCGCCATGGCTGAGGTACAGGGCGGGCATGCGCTCCTGGGCGGTGACGGACATGGTCGCGGCTCCCAACATCCTGTTGCTTTAACTCTCAAGTTCTCCTTCAGAATACGGCCGACTTGTTCAAGTTTCAAGGAGCTGCCTCGTACAGTGGGACCCATGAACACGGCACCGGACTCCGCGGCGGGGCACCGCTGGCTCACCGACGAGGAACAGCGCGTGTGGCGCGCCTACCTGCACGCCTCCACCCTGCTGGAGGACCACCTCGACCGGCAGTTGCAGCGTGACGCGGGTATGCCGCACATCTACTACGGCCTGCTCGTCGGCCTCGCCGAGGCACCGCGCCGCCGGCTGCGGATGACCGAGCTGGCGATGCAGGCGAAGATCACCCGCTCCCGGCTGTCGCACGCCGTCGCCCGTCTGGAGAAGAACGGCTGGGTGCGCCGCGAGGACTGCCCCTCCGACAAGCGCGGCCAGTTCGCGGTGCTCACCGACGAGGGTGTGGAGGTGCTGCGGCGCACCGCGCCGGGCCATGTGACCGCCGTACGGCAGGCGCTGTTCGACCGGCTCACGCCGGCACAGCAGAAGGCCCTCGGCGAGATCATGGAGATCGTCGCCGAGGGCCTCCAGCCCAACGAAGCGGGTGCGGACCTGCCCTGGCTCCGCTAGCGGCCCCGGGTCAGTGGGCCACCACCGGCACCGGCAGCTCGTCCTCGACACCCTCGCCGGAGGCCACCGTGGTGCTGCCCGGACGGCCCGCATTGACGAAGGTGAAGGCGATCAGGGAGGCGAGCGCCAGGATGCCGACGGCGAACCAGATCGCGCTGGTGTAGCCGTGCACCATGCCCTGGAGCTTCACCAGCTCCGCCTGCGGCTTGGCGGTGGCACCGGCGATGTGGTCCTTGATGTACGAGGTGGTCGCGGACGCGGCGATGGTGTTCAGCAGGGCGGTGCCGATCGCGCCGCCCACCTGCTGCGAGGTGTTGACCATCGCGGAGGCGACACCGGCGTCCCGGGGCTCGACGCCCTGCGTGGCCAGCGACATGGCCGGCATGAACGCGGTGCCCATGCCGAGGCCCAGCAGCACCATCGCCGGCAGCAGCAGGGCGCCGTACGAGGAGTCGATCTCCAGCTGCGTCAGCAGCAGCATGCCGAGCGCGGCGACGAGGAAGCCGGGGCCCATCAGGAAGCGGGCCGGGATCCGGGTCATCAGCCGGGTGCCGATCTGGGTGGAGCCGGTGATCATGCCGACCACCATCGGCAGGAAGGCGAAGCCGGTCTTGACCGGGGAGTAGCCCTTCACGACCTGGAGGTAGTAGGTCAGGAAGAGGAACAGGCCGAACATGCCGATGATCGCGAGACCCAGGGAGAGGTAGATGCCGCCGCGGTTGCGGTCGGTCACCACGCGCAGCGGCAGCAGCGGGGCCTTGACCCGGGACTCGACCAGAACGAAGGCGAGCAGCAGCACGCCGGACGCGACGAACATCGAGACGGTCACGGCGTCGCCCCAGCCGTCGGACTCGGCACGCGTGAAGCCGTAGACGAGGGAGACCAGGCCGAGGGTGGACAGGATCACGCCGGGGACGTCGAGCGGGGAGCGGTTGCGGCCGCCCTCGGGCTCACGGACGACGAAGTAGGCGCCGGCCGCGGCGACGACGGCGAACGGGACGTTGACGAAGAAGGTCCAGCGCCAGTTCAGGTACTCGGTGAGGAAGCCGCCGAGGATCAGGCCGACGGCACCGCCGCCGCCCGCGATCGCGCCGTAGATGCCGAACGCCTTGGCGCGCTCCTTGGCGTCGGTGAACATCACGGCCAGCAGCGAGAGCGCGGCCGGGGCGAGCAGGGCGCCGAACACGCCCTGGAGGGCGCGGGCGCCGAACATCATCGCGCCGGTGGTGGCGGCACCGCCGAGCGCGGACGCGGCGGCGAAGCCGGCCAGTCCGAGCACGAACGCGCGCTTGCGGCCCCACAGGTCGGCGATGCGGCCGCCGAAGAGCAGCAGACCACCGAAGGCCAGGGCGTAGGCCGTGACGACCCACTGCCGGTTGCCGTCGGATATCCCGAGGTCCTGCTGGGCGGAGGGAAGGGCGATGTTCACGATGGTGGCGTCGAGGACGACCATCAGCTGGGCGAGCGCGATGAAGACGAGCGCCTTCCAGCGGTTGGTGTCACCGCTCGGTGCGGCGGCGCCGGGAGCCTTGAGGGCTGTTTCGGACATGGGGATACCCACTTCGGGACTTCGTGACGGAAAAAGGCGCGGAAAAACAGGGAAGATCTGAGGAAAAGCGAGGAGGAACCGGGAAACGGCGATGAATGGCGAGAAAACGGAGCAGGGCAGGAATGCGGCGGCCGGGAGGGCTGCCGTGTCAGGTGGACGGTGATCGGGGGCCGGACTCGTCGGAGCCGGGCCGGTCGGTCAGGGTGAGCGCAGCTCCTCGATGGTGACGGCCGTGCCCGGCAGGGCGGAGCGGGCGGGCGCCCGCAGGCCGTCGAGGAACAGCTGGAGATGGCGGTGGACGAAGCGGTCGCCGCGAATGCAGTCCGTACCGGCCGGGGGCCGGCTGAGCTGGGCCGCGACGATCATCAGGTCGCCGACGCCGACGTCGGGGCGTAGCTGCCCGGCCGCCTTCGCCCGGCCCATGACCTCCTCGACGAGCTGCTCGACGCGCTCCCGCGAGGCCTCCAGGTCGGGATGGTGCTTGTCGAAGGTGTCGGACATCATCGGGCACAGCGCGCTGAGCCGCTCGTCCGCGGAGGTGTGCACGAAGCGCTCCAGCGCGGCGAAGGCGTCCCCGGTCTCCGTGAGGGCTGCCTCGGCCGCCTCGGCCGTACGGTCCATGACGGAGCAGACGACCTCGCGCACGAGGGCCTCACGGTCGGGGAAGTTGCGGTACACCGTGGCGTTGCCGACGCCGGCGCGGCGGGCGATCTCGTCGAGCGGCACGTCCGGACCGTGCTCGACGAACATGTCCCGGGCGGCGGTGACGATCCGCTCCCGGTTGCGCACGGCGTCGGCACGGGGCCGGGGCACCTTGCGCTGCGCGGGGGATGCGGTCGCGGTCGGCACGGCGTACTCCTTCAGGCGTTTGAGGACGATCCGGTTCGGGTGAGGAGAACGATCCGGTTCGCGGTGAGGGCGATCCGGGGAGGCAGTCCCCGTTTCGCTCGGACACAGGGCTAAACGGGGAGAGGGTCCCCGGTTATTTCCCGGTACCGGAAAAAGATCGCTGTGATCTGAGCCACACTCAACGTCCGCCGGGATTCACCCTCGTGCGGCCCCGCTTTCCCACGATCGGTCTCCTCCAGCGCGCGCCCGCCACCCCGTCGACCCAGGGTGATCGCAAGGGTGCAGTCGGCGACCGGCGGCTGCCGTGGAGCGAAGGGCCCGTGCATGCCGCCGCAGCCGCCCCGCCGTCACATACGCCCGCGCCGCGTGGCCGCCCTGGCCTTCGTGACCGTGCTGACCATGGCGGTCAGCACCTCGGCCGGGACCGGGCATCTGCCGGCGCCCACCACCGCCGGGCCCGTCGGCCTGGACCGCTCCGCCGCCCTCTCCCCCTGCCTGATCCACGGCGGCCTCGACGTGCAGATGACCGAGGGCGTCCCCACCCCGCACGGCTACTCCCGCTCCACGGGCACGGTCCACGCCCTGACCCTCATGGTCGACTTCTCCGACGCGCCCGGCCAGGGCAGCGCCATGGACCGCTTCCACGAGTTCTTCCCGCAGACCCAGGAATGGTTCCGCACCGCCTCATACGGCCGCCTCGACTACCGGCCCGAGACCCCCGTCACCGGCTGGCTGCGGATGCCGAAGTCGTTCCGCGAGTACGGCATAGAGCGCGGCGCCCCCTTCGACCCCGGCTACCGGCAGCTGGTGCAGGACATAGTGGCCGCGGCCGACCCCACCGTGGACTTCCGCTCGTACGACCTGCTGAACGTGCTCGTCACCCCGAACGCCGGACCGTCCGCCCTGGACACCGTTCTGTCCGTGACGTTCGCCGGGAACGGGGAGGCCCCGGTCGCCGACGGGGTGCCCGTCGCCAACGCCTCCTTCGTCTACTCCCGCCAGGACGACGGTTCCGGCTCCTACGACCGAACCGGCTACCGCGTCCTGCCCCACGAGAACGGCCACACCTTCGGCCTGCCCGACCTGTACACGCAGGAGGGCGGGGGCACGGTCGGGCACTGGGACATCATGAGCGAGGACTGGGGTGCCAACAACGACCTGCTCGGCTGGCACAAGTGGAAGCTGGGCTGGCTCGACGGCGGTCAGGTCGGCTGCGCGACGGCCGACGGGAGCGTCGAGTACACGCTGTCCCCGCTGTACAAGCCGGGCGGCGGCAAGCTGATCCTCGTACCCGTGGACGTGCGGACCGCCTACGCGCTGGAGGTACGCGTGCAGGGCGGCAACGACGAGGTGGTGTGCCGGCCGGGCCTCCTCATCTACAAGGTCGACGCGACCGTGGACACCGGGCGCGGACCGGTCACCGTCTACGACAGCACGCGGGGCAGCGGCGGCTGCACCCGCAGCCCCAACGTCCACACGGAGCTCTCCGACGCACCCTTCACCCCCGGCGAGACCTTCAAGGACCCCAAGCACGCCATCGCGGTCCACGTGGTCGGCACGGACGCGGACGGGAACTACCGGGTGCGGATCACGCGGGGCTAGCCGCGCGGGCGCGGCGGGCCACCGGACGGGGATTACCGTAGGCGTCCGACGCACGCCGAACACCGGGTTTACGGTAGGCGTCCGACGCACGCCGTACCGGAGAGACGATGCCCGCGCAGACCGCCCAGGATTCCGGCAGCCGTGCCGAGCCCCGGCCCCCGGCGGGGACGGACGGGCCGACGCGGACGGTCGGGGCGAGGGCGGGGGCGGACGGGCCGCCCGCGGAGGCGGTCGGGCCGCTGCTGCGCGGGGTCGCGGTACTGCGGCGGCTCACCGAGGCCGGCGGCAGGATGAGCCCCAGCGCGCTGGAACGGGCCACCGGACTCGCCCGGTCCACCGTCGACCGGATCACCGCGACCCTGGCCCGCATGGGACACGTCCGCCTCGACGGCCGGGACGTCGCCCTCACTCCGCGCGTGATGGAGCTGGGCAACGCCTACCTGGCCGCCCTGCGCCTGCCCGCGCTGCTCGGCGCGCACGCCGACGCCGTCGCCGACGAACTGGACGAGTCCGTGTCCCTGGCGGTGGCCGACCTCGACGGCATCCGCTTCATCCACCAGGCGACCCGCCGCCGCGCGATGTCCGTGAGCTTCCGCATCGGCGACCTGCTGCCGGCCGAACGCACCGCCCCCGGGGCGCTGTTCGCGACCGAGTGGGATCCGTCGGACTGGCGGCGGTGGCACGCCCGGCACGCCGAGGACCCGTCGGACGCCTTCTTCCCCGCCGTACCGCCCCGGTCCCCGTCCGCCGCCGGCGACTTCGCGGCCCGGGTGGAGCGGGCCCGCCGGGACGGCTGGGCGCTGGACGACCAACTGGTCGAGCCGGGACTGGTCGCGGTGTCCGTGCCGGTGCGCGCACCGGACACCGGCCGCATCGCGTGCGTGGCGAGCGTGGTCAGCCACACCAGCCGGCACACGGCGGCCGGCCTGCGCACCGCCCTGCTCCCCCGGCTGCGTACGGCGGTGACGGCGATGGAGGCCGAACTGCGCACGGCGCCGGCCCCCGAGCCCGGGCCGCCGCCCTCGGAACTGGCCGCCTGGACGGGGGCGTCCAAACTCGAACTGGGCCGGGATTTCGTGGAGTCCCTGGCCCGGGGTCTGACCGTGCTCACCGCGTTCGGCGAGGGCCGGCCCGCGCTGCCGCTCGCCGAGGTGGCACGGGCGACCGGGCTGTCCCGCGCCACCGCGCGCCGGGCCCTGATCACCCACGAACACCTCGGCCTGGTGACCGCGCGCCCCGACCACACCTTCGCCCTCACCCCACGCGTGCTGGACCTGGGCTTCCCGCCGCTGTCACGCAGCACGCTGCCCCGGCTCGCCGAGCCCCATCTGCGGGCGCTCGCCGACCGGTTGCACGAGCCGACGGCGCTCGCGGTACTGACGGGCGGCGGCACGGAGATCCAGTACACGGCCGGGGCGGCCGCGAGCCGCGTGCTGACCGTGCACATCGCCGTCGGCACCCGGCTGCCCGCCGCCGCGACCTCACTCGGCCGGGTCCTCCTGGCCGACACCACCGGCCCGGCGTCCCCGGATCGGAAGCCGACCCGCACGCGCGCACACGCCCTCCCCGACGAGGAGCTGGAGGCGGTCCGAACGCGGGGTTACGCCCTCGTCGACGAGGAGCTGGAGTCCGGGCTGCGGTCGATCGCCGTACCGGTTCGGGACCGGACGGGCCGGGCCGTCGCCGCGGTGAACGTGTCCACCCACGCTGCCCGCCGCACGCTGGAGGACTGCGTGCGCGAGCTGCTCCCCGAACTGCGTGCGACCGCCGACCGGGTCCAGGACGACCTGCGCACCGCCGACCGCTTCACCCGGGTGCCGCTCCTGTGACGGAGGGGCTGCCCGGGTCCGGGGTCAGCCGCGGGCGCCCCGGCGGCGGCCGAAACCGTAGTAGAGGCCGATCAGCACGCCGCCGATCACCGCGACGGCGGTGACCGCCTTGCCCGATCCGAAGACGGCGGTGAGCGCGACGGCAACCCCGTAGACGGCGGGCAGCAGCCAGTTGAGGTTGAGGCCCGCTCGCGAGGTCTGCTCCATGGTTCCCCCTGCTTCCTTTGTCTGCGCTCCCCGCCGAAGGTCGGATGGGCGGTGGAAGACGTCCGACGTGGACTGTTGTCGTACGGGCCTGATCATGTCATCCCGGCCACGGTGCCGGAACCTGTTCGTCGATTCAGGACAACTGAGGGCCCGCCAGGCGGGCGAACAGACCGTCGGCGTCCGCCAGCAGTTCCTCGTAGGTGCCCTGCTGCACCACCCGCCCGCGGTCCATGACGACGATGCGGTCGGCGTCGACCACGGTGGACAGCCGGTGCGCGATGACGAGCCTGGTCGCGTTCAGCCGGCGCGTGCTCTCGGCCACGAGGCCCTGGGTGGGGTTGTCGAGAGCGCTGGTCGCCTCGTCGAAGAAGACCAGGCGCGGCCGGGCCACCAGGGCACGGGCGATCATCAGGCGCTGGCGCTGGCCGCCGGAGAGGGTGTTGGTGCCCTCCGAGAGCATCGTGTTCATGCCCATCGGCATGGCACGGACGTCGTCCGCGAGACCCGCCATCTCGGCCGCCGCCCACGCCTCGTCGAGCGTGTAGCCGCTCGTGCCGACGATGTTGGCGAGGACGTCACCCGCCTGGAGCGCGCCGTTCTGCAGCACCACGCCGCACTGCCGGCGCACCGCGGAGATGTCGAGTTCGGCGAGGTCCTGCCCGTCGTACAGGACGCTGCCGGCCAGCGGGGTCTCGAAGCCGAGCAGCAGCCGCAGCAGCGTGGACTTTCCGCTGCCCGAGGCGCCGACGACGGCGACGAACTCGCCCGGCTGCACGGTGAGGCTGACGTCGTCGAGGACGAGCGGTCCGTCCTGTCCGTAGCGGAACGACAGGTGGGAGACGGTGATGCGGCCGGACAGGTCCCCGGGGTCCGCCTTGGTGCCGTCGTTCTCCGGTGCCGCCTCCAGGATCGGCCGGAGCCGCTCCAGCATCGGCACGGTGCCGACCGCGGTGACGGCGGAGGCGGTGAACTGCAGGCCCGCCGAGAGCAGCAGGTTGAAGGCCGCGTAGAACGGCAGGAACACCGCGAGGGACACCCGGCCGTGCAGCGGGCCCGCCGTCACGGCGAACACGATCGCCGAACACACCAGCGGGAAACCGGCGTTGAAGGTGGTGACCGCGTTCTGCACCCGCCGTACCCGGGCCGACAGGGAGTGCCCGCCGGCGGCGAGCCTGCTCCACTCGGCGAACGCCCGCTCCTCGGCGGCGGCCACCCGCAGCTTCGGCATGGCGGTGAGCATCTGGAACACCATGGAGGACATCGCCTGCTCGTGCACGTACTCCCGCCGTGCCCAACGCAGTTGGAAGCGGCCCGCGACCGCGGCGAAGCCGATGCCGAACGCGGTGAGGGCGGTGGCGACCAGCGCGAGGGTCAGGTCGTAGCAGAAGACCAGGACCAGGTTGGCGAGGCCGGTGAGCAGGGCGAGCGTCGCCGTGGTGAGCATGCCGGACAGGAGTTCCTGGGCGGCGGTCACGCCGAGGACGGTGGTGCCGAGCTCGCCCGTGGAGTAGCGGGTGAAGAACGAGGCGGGCAGGGACAGCAGCCGGTTCCACAGTCCGGCCTGCATGGCGGCGCCCGTACGGCTCTCCACGCGGAGCACCGCGATGTTCTGCACGACGGACAGCGCGGCCGTCACCAGGCCCGAGCCGATGACGAGCAGCGCCCCCTGCACGATGAGACCGCGGTCGGCCTCGGCCACGAACCTGCCGAGGACCTTGCCGGTCATCACGGGGATGATCAGTCCGAGCAGGGCGACGAGGACCCCGGTGACGGCGAGCCGGACCAGGTCGCGGCCGTGCCCCAGGGACGGTGAGAAGCCGAACCGCAGCAACCCGGGTACGTCCCGGACCCGGGCGGGCAGCGGACGGTAGAGGACGACGGCGGTGTTGCTCAGCCGGGCCGCGGCCCGGTCGGTGACCGGGGCCACCTCGCCGTCGTCGACCATGACGTAGCCGCGGCCGAGCGGCAGCAGCGCGACGGGCCGCCCGGTGGTGCGGTAGCCGAGCAACGGCCCCAGGTCCCGGGTCCACCAGCGGTCCTCCAGCCGGACGGTGCGCGTGCGGGCCCCGGAGGCGAGGGCGATGGCCCGCAGGTCGTCCTGCGCGCGGCCGCCGCCGCGCCCGCGCACCGGAGGCCGTACGGCGAAGCCCTGCCGGGACGCGACGAGCCGGACGGCGGCGAGCAGCGGCGGATCCGCGGCGACGTCGGCGAGCCGCACCCGGGTGTCGGTGTCGTGCAGGACGGCGTCGAAGCCGCGTACGGCGGTGGCGAGGACCTTGCCGTCCTGCACCTGACGGGCCGCGAGTTCGGCGCGCTCGCGGGCCCTCGCCACGGCGAGCCGGTGGTCCACGGTCGCCCGGAGCCGGACGGCGTACCCGGTCAGCGCCGAGGTCAGCCGGCCCTGCCGGTAGACCTCGAGGAGGGAGGCGGTGGCGAGCCGGGCGGGCTCACGGGCGCGCAGCCAGTCCCGTTCCGTCAGCACCAGTTCGTCGCCGGGGCCGGCCGGCTCCAGGGCGCCGCGGTACCGCTCGGGGCCGTCGCCGTCCGTGCCGGGGCGGAGCGCCTCGGTGGCCGGATCGCCCGGGTCGAGGACGCCGGACTCCACGCGCACGAACCGCACGCCGTCCACGGAGCGGGCCACGCCCCGGGCGGCGAGCTCCGTGCGGCCGGTGGCGGCCAGGGAGGTGAACTGGCGGGGCGGCAGCGTGCCCGGCAGGGCCTCCGCCAGTGCGGTGAAGCCGGCCGTCAGACCGTCGAGGACCCGGGCGTGGTCCACCTCGGGCGTACGTCCCACCGCGGGCCGCGGCAGGGTGGCCCGGCCCAGGCGTACGTCGTCCAGCACCGACAGGGGCAGCAGGGTGAGGCGGGCGTCCAGGACGGGCCTCGCGACCACGGTGTGGCGGCTGTCCCGGCCGGTCCCGCAGGCGAGGAGCATCCCGGCCTCGGCCCGGCACAGGAAGTACCGGCGTCCGCGCTCCGGCCCGTGCCCGCCGGGGCCGTCGGGGTCGTCGCCGCGGTCCACCGCGAACAGGTCGGCGCTGCCGGCCTCCACGTAGAGCAGCGTCGTGGGGTCGTCGAGGCACACCGTGCGGGCCGGTGCGGTCGTCGTGGCGGGCGTGCTCACAGCGTGTCCCTCTCCTCGGCGCGGCTGGACTCGAACAGTCGGGCGTACAGGCCGCCGACGGCGAGGAGTTCGTCGTGGGTGCCGCGTTCGGCGACGGTGCCCCGGTCGAGCACGATGATCTCGTCGGCGTCGCGCACGGTGGACAGCCGGTGGGCGATGATCAGGCAGGCACAGCCGCGCCGGCGCAGGTTGTCCATGACGGTGCGCTCGGTGGCGGGGTCGAGTGCGCTGGTGGCCTCGTCCAGGACGAGCAGGGTCGGCCGGGCGGCGAGCGCGCGGGCGAGTTCGAGGCGCTGGCGCTGGCCGCCGCTGAAGTTGCCGCCCTGTTCCCACACCCGGGCGTTGAGGCCGCCGGGGCGGGACATGACCTCGTCGAAGACGGCGGCGTCCTGCAGCGCGTCGAGGACCACCTCGTCGGGGACGGTGCCGTCCCACAGGGTGAGGTTGTCGCGGACCGTGCCGGCGAACAGGGCGACGTCCTGGTCGACGTAGGCCATGGACGCGGCGAGCACGGTGCGCGGTACCTCGTCGCGGGGCCGGCCGCTGATGAGGATCCGGCCGGAGCGCGGCTCGTACAGGCCGGTCACCAGGCGGCCCACGGTGGACTTGCCGCTGCCGGAGCCGCCGACGATGGCGGTGCGCGAGCCGGGCGCGAGGGTGAGGCTGAGTCCGGTGACGACGGGTGCGGCCAGCGGGCCGTAGCCGAACGTGACGTCGATCAGGCTGAGTTCGCCGTCGAGGCGGCCCGTCGAGGCGTCCGCCGCGGTCTCGTCCCGGCCCGGCTCGAAGCAGCGGGCCTGCGGGTACTTCTCCACGTCGTGGATGCGCTTGAGGTCGGCGTTCATGTCCTGGAGCCGGGTACCCAGGTTGGTCAGCTGGGTGACGGGACGGCTGAGGGCGGCGAGCAGCGTCTGGAAGGTGACGAGCAGGCCGACGCTGAGCGTGCCGTCGACCACGCGCAGTCCGCCGACGAGCAGCAGCACACCGATGTTGGCGACGGCCAGCAGCGGGGGCAGGGTGGTCAGCACCGCGGTGGTCCGGCCCAGCCGCTGCTGCGCGCTGGTCACCTTGGCGAGGAATCCGGCCCAGCGGGTGAAGGCGTCCGGCTCGGCACCGGTCGCCTTGACGGACTCGATGGTGGACAGGGTCGCGAAGGTGGTGCCGACGAGGTTGCCGCGGTCGGCGCGCAGGGCGGCCACCGCGTCCTTGCGGGAGCGCGCGACGAGTTGCAGCACGGCCACGTTGAGGCCGGCGGTGGTGAGTCCGAGGACGCCGAGCAGCACGTCGTAGCGGACCATCAGGGTGCCGTAGAAGACGACCAGGGCGAGGTTGATGGTGGTGGCGGCCACGTCGCGGGAGAGGATCATCGCGACGGTGTCGTTGCTCGCCACCCGCTTGGCGACCTCGGCCGGCCGGCGCTGGAGGAAGAACTCGATCGGCAGCCGCAGCAGATGGCGGAAGAAGCGGGCCGAGGCGACCAGCCCGGTGCGGATCTCCATGCGCAGCAGGTAGTGCTGCTGCACGGAGGTGAGCACGAACACCATCAGGGCGGTGACGGCCATCGCGACGGCGAGCGGCAGCACCGCGGTGGGCGAGTCCGAGGCGAGCACCCGGTCGACGAACACCCGGCTGTAGGCGGCGCCGACGATGCCCGGCACCACCAGGAGCAGGCTCGCCAGGAGGACCAGCGGCAGGGCGCGGCCCGACGGCAGGCGGCGGTCGAGGAGGGCGGCCGCCGTGCTGCTGCGCCGGCCGCCGGGCCGGAAGTCGGGGCCCGGTTCGAAGGTGAGGACGATGCCGGTGAACCCGGAGTCGAACTCCGACCACTCCATCAGCCGCGGGCCGCCGGCCGGGTCGTTCACGGCGACCTGGGTGCGCCCGAACCGGGTGGTGACGCCCTCCACCACCATGAAGTGCTGGAACGCCCAGAAGATGATGACCGGACCGGTGCGGATCTTCTCCAGCAGCAGGTCGGTCTCGGCCTGGAAGCCGCGGGCGACCAGGCCGAAGGACCGGGCCGCGGCCATGACGGAGCTGGCCTTCGCGCCGTCCCGGGAGACCCCGCACAGCGCCCGCAGTTCCTCCAGCGGCACATGGCGTCCGTAGTGCGCGAGGATCATCGCCAGGCTGGCGGCGCCGCACTCGACGGACTCCATCTGCAGGACGGTGGGGACCCGGTGGGCGCGGCGGCGGGCCCAGCGCCGGGTGCGTGCGGCGGTGCGCCGCGTCCGGCGCGAGCTGCGCCGGGCGGCCCGCCGGGAGGGGGCGCGGGTAGTGCTCTTGGTGTCGCTCATGGTGCCGTTTCGTCAGCTCCTTCGGCGCCCGGGGCCGTCGCCGGCACCCCGCTTCCGCGGCTACCGGGGGCCTTCGGGCCTGGTCAGCGCCCCAGCACCAGGTCGAACGGCGACTGGGTGCGCAGCTCGATCGAGGCGGAGACGGAGGTCTGGGACCCGAGCCGCACGGGAGGGGTCTTGGCGGTGCTCCAGGTGTAGCCGGACGCGGAGCCGGGGTCGGGGATCAGGTCGACGGTGACCAGGCGCGGCGCCTGTCCCTGGTGGAAGGTCTCCGCCGCCAGCTCCCCGCCGGCGATCGCGGCGAGGCCTTCGCGGGTGAGCGGATAGGGGTCGACGGCGGTCACCCTGCCGCGCAGCAGGCCGTAGGCGGCCGGGGGCGCCGTCGACACCGACAGGTCGACGGGGCGGCCGGGCACGAGCCGGGCGGCCTGGTCCGCGGGGACGAAGACCAGGGCGACGAGCCGGTCGTCGGGCAGGTCGGTGCGTTCCACCGTGGCGACGGTCGAGCCGGCGTGGACGTACTGCCCGGTGGTCAGCGCGGCGCTGATGACTTTGCCCGTGAAGGGGCTGGTGACGGTCCGGGTGTGCCCGGCGCCGTCGGTGAGCCGGGCCACGGGCTGCCCGGCCCGCACCTGCTCGGCGGGGCGTACGAGGAGTTCGCGGGCGAGTCCCGTGTAGGGGCTCTGGACCTGGCTGGTGCCGCCCGGATGGGTGAGGACGCCCGGGGCGTCGACGGTGACCTCGAGCCGTGCGGCCAGCGCCCACACGCAGGCACCCGCGATCATGATCATCACGACGAAGACGGCGATCCAGCCGCGGGGGGCGGCGAGCAGGACGGGTGCGTCCAGCTCGTCCGGCTCCCGCTTGCGCTGCAGCGCCTGGTAGCGGAACTGCACGGGTCCGCTTCCCCCCTTCGGTGGTCAGTCGCCCGCGACGGCGGACGGTTCGGGCTGCGCGGGCGGGCGGCTGCCCAGGACGAGTTCGCCGACGGAACCCTCCAGCAGCGGGTCGCGGCCGGTCGCGGCGGCGAACGCGGTGGTGTCACCGCCGCCGAGGCCGCAGACGGCGAGCCCCATGGCGGTGGCCACCAGGTAAACGGTCTGGTAGAGCACGCCCACGTGCTTGAGGATCAGCGGGTAGGCGACCGTCTCGTACTTCCACATGACCCGGCCGAAGCGGGCCGCGACCAGCAGCACGACCTGGGGGTCGCCGGTCATCATCGCGGCGTCCCGGGCCTCCTTGACCAGGGGCACGGTGGCCGGGCCCGGCGCGGCGACCGGCTGGAGCTCGTGCCGGTCGGGCGCGTAGCGGTAGAGCCCCGGTTCCAGCCCGGCGCAGTTCGTCACCAGCGGGTAGACCTCCAGCTCGTGCACGGAGCCGCCGCTGGGCATGGGACGGTCCGCGAGTTCCTGCCCGTCGCTCCCGGTGAACGTGGAGCGGATCCGGACGGTCCGGTAGAGGAGTTCGCCGAGCTGGGCCAGGGTCAGGGGCGCCTCGGGGTCGTGGGCGCGGGTGGAGGTGCGGCCCTCGAGGACCTCGGTGAGGGAGGGCTCCCGCGCGGCGATCGCGTCGAGGTCCGGCACGGGCAGCGGTACGGCGGGGCCGCCGCCCGCGGGCGCGGCGGCCGGCTCGGGCGGGAACCGGTCCGCGTGCGGGTAGGTGCCGCCGTAGCCCGGCGCGGCCGCCGGGGTGCGGGTACGGGCGTGGAAGGCGAGGTCGACCGGGTCCCACTGCACGGCGCCGCGCCCGGTCTCGGGGTCGGCGTCCGGACCGCCGGGGTTCAGGGCGCCGGCGGTCGCCAGCAGCCGCAGCAGGGGGGCCGGGGTCCGCTCGGTCCAGTCGGTCAGCCGGGTGAGGAACTCGGCCGCGCCGGCGGACAGTTCCACGGCCAGCGGGCTGCCGGGCGCGCGCAGGGTGAGGACGCCGTCGGCGGGCAGCAGCAGGGCGTGCCGGGAGAGGCGGGCCGGGCCGCGCGGGGCGGGCCGCAGGGTGGTGCCGCCCCGGCCGACGGCGACGAGACGGGCGAGGGGCGCGCCGTCCGGGCCGGTCACCGCGTGTTCGAGCAGGCCCATGGCGTCGAGCCGGCCGCGCAGCATCTGCCAGCGCAGCAGGCCCGCCTCGCCGTCGCCGGCGACGACGAGGCCGCTGATCGCGGCCTCGTCCAGGTCGCCCTCGGTGAGGGCGCGCAGTGCCGCCTCGGCGCCGGCCGGCAGGGCCTTGAGGCGCAGGGTGCCGAACCGGGTGGTGAGCTGCCCGTCCTCGAACGCGGCGCCCCGGACCAGCCGGGTGGTCCCGGTGTACGTGGCGGCCGTCGTGCCCGGATCTGTGGTGGTGATGGTCATGGCTCCCCCGCCTGATGAGGTGCGGGCCACGAAGGTGCCGTGGCCCGCGGTGCGACACGCGATCAGAAGAAGACGTTCCAGCTGTTCAGGTCCGCCTCGGCGGTGGGTTCGGCGAGCAGCCCGAGGCGCACGGGCGCGTCGTAGAGCCGGCCCGGGCCCAGCCGGCGCCAGAAGTGGCGCAGGCCGGGTGCGATCACCTTGACGACGTTGAGCTCCAGGTCGGGGCGGGTCTGGTCGATGACGATCACCTCGGAGCCGGCCTCCTGGATGCGGGCGACCTGCTCGCGGATCCGGGCCGCGAGGTCGAATCCGGCCTGGGGTCCGACCCGGGTGGCGGGCAGCTCCGGGTCGGGCAGCAGCCAGGGCTCCTTCTCGACCGTGGCCTCCTTGAGCCAGGTCAGGGTCTCCAGGTCGTCGACGAGGTAGGCGGTGTTCCCGTCGGCGTCGCGGTTCTCGATCATCGGCAGGAACTGGTTGAGCTCGGTGAGCGCCCGGAACGCGGCGACGCGCGGGTCCGGGTGGGCGCCGAAGCCGACCATGACGTCCTCGACGCTGTGGCGGCGCCGCGAGGCGGCCACGTACACCGGCATCCCGAGGTCGCAGCTGATGTCGAGCATCCACAGGTCGCGGTCCTGGGCGTCGTAGAAGGCGCGCAGCCGGTCGACGTACGGGTCGTCGAGCGAGTCCATGTCGAAGGCCGGACGGCGCAGCCGGTTGTACCACCACAGGGCGACGGCGTCGCGCTCGGTCAGCTCGCACAGCCCTTGCAGGATCGCTTCCTCAAGGGTGTTGCCGGCGGCGCTGCCGTTGGAGTCGGCGATGCAGAAGAAGTGGTCCTTGAGGTCCGGGTGGCCGTACCAGGCGTACGCGGCCGGGATCAGCCGCTCCTCGTCGTGGGTGAGCGACCAGCCGCGGGTCCAGTCGACGGACGCGTCCTCGGGGAACGGGTCGGGGACCTTGTGCAGCCGGTTGGCGGGGTCCCGGTTCCACGCCTCGCGCCCGGCGAGCTGCGTCTCGGAGAAGTGCAGCAGGCTGCGCGGATGGACGGCCGTACGGGGGTCGAGGTCGCGGTAGGCCGAGCGCAGCACGGGCTCGTCGCCGCGCCAGACGCCGACGTAGCGCTCGATGGCCTCGCAGACGGCGCTGACCTTGGCCTGCACCTCGGAGCGGCCCTTGCCGCCGCTCTGGCCGCGCAGGTTGCGGCGCAGCAGGTCCATGCTGTCGTTGACCATGGCGAAGTTGTGGCCGGCGGCGAAGCTGTAGGTCAGCGTGTTGTTCTCGGGGGTGTGCGACACCAGCTTGGTGATGGCGCCCAGATGCGGGCTGATGTGCCGCTCCAGACGGGCGAGGGTGGCCTCGGGGCTGGTGACGCGGTAGCCGCCGTCGCTGGTGTGGCGGGCCTCTTCCGCGTGCAGCACGATCTTGGGGCTGCGCTCGGTGACGAGGGCCGGGTTGCCGCAGGAGGGGCACTGCGGCTGGCGGATCAGCCGGTGGGTCTCGGTGCTCAGGGTGGCGAGGTCGAGGGTGACCATCTGGCCGCACAGGGCGCCGGGTTCGCCGGTGGCGGCGATCCGGGCGGCCTCCGCGGCGATGAGGCCCGCGGCGGCCATCGGGCCGGCGGCGATGCCGGCGCGCGCCGGGTGGCGGGGCACGGACTCGCCGCGCTTGCCGGCCAGGTAGCGCTCCAACTGGCGGTTGCCGGACAGACGCTGGGCCAGACAGGCCCAGCAGCCGGTGTGGTCCGGGTCGAGGAAGGGACCGATCCAGGGGGCGACGCCGCCGGTGCGGGCCAGCAGCCAGGGCCGCTCGGCGGCCAGCTGGCGCTCGTTGCGCCGCTCCAGGGCCGGGTCGAGGTAGTCGTCGACGAGGACGACGGCCACGCCCTCGGCGGGCACCTCGTCGAACGGCCCGGTGCGGGCGGTCAGTCCGAGCGCGCGCAGCGCGTCGAGGACCGGCCCGGGGTCCGTGCCGGGAGCGGCGGAGACGGTGACCGGCGCCGTGCCCAGGGTCGCCGCGGGGTCGATGCCGAGGGCGTCCCAGTAGGCGAGCGTGTTCTCCGGCAGGTCGGGGCGGCCCTCGGCCAGGTGCCCGGCGGCCTTGAAGCGGGTGAGCGCCTGGAACACGGCGGGGATGGGCAGCGTGCCGGCGAGCTCCTGCACGATCTCCATGACGGTGCGACGGCCGTCGAGGTACGGCACCACCGCCGCCGCCGCCTTGCCGGGCACCAGGTAGTCCTGGCCCTCCGCGTAGAGGAAGACCCTTTCGCCCTCCACCACGTCGACGTGGAAATGCGCCTTGAGACGCGGCTTTTCCATCGGTCCCCCTTGTCGTACGGATCAGCCCTGACGTGGCGTCACGTCGGCAACCCAAACACGGGGACAGCTGCGGGTAAATGCTTCATCCGATACGCACCGGGCCCATTCATACGTATCCCTGCGCGGGTGGCATATACGTAACGCGGCAGCGGGCGGAGTGTGAACCCGCGAAACCTGGGTGTTCGGACCCGAATCCGCTTCGGTGGCAACGATGTTGGCTTGAACTGCCCGGTGGAGAATGCCACATTGGCCTGATGCATGCACCGAACGGGGATCTGTACCACAGAGAGCAGGAGATATCCCTCCTCCAACAGGCTGTCGACGCACTGGCACTGGGCCGTCCGACCGTGGCCACCGTGCAAGGACCGCGCGGCATAGGGAAATCCGCGCTGCTGGGCGCCGTGCCCCGGCTGCTTCCGGCCGACGCCCTCGTCCTGCGGGCCCGCTGCCATCCCAGCGAGACCCAGTTCCCGTACAGCATGGTGCGCCAGCTCTTCGATCCGGTGCTCGGCGGGCGCGAGGCCGCCGGGGCCGGCCACGACGCGGGGAACCCGCACCGGACGGACGGGACCGGGCTCGGCGGCGAGGGCGCGTGGCCCGGCACCCGGCCCACCCACGAGGCGCTGCTCGGTCTGCTGCGCACCACCCGGTCCCTCGCGGTGGACCGGCCGGTCGCCATCCTGGTCGACGACCTGACGCAGGCCGACGAGCCCTCGCTGCGCTGGTTCTCCTACATCGCGCGGCGCCTGGACGACCTGCCGGTGCTGATGGTGGCGACGCTGCCGTCGAGGGCGGCGGCGCAGGTCACGGAGGACCTCGGTCCGCTGCCGTACCTGCTGAGCCTGTGGCCCGAGCCGCTGTGTCCGACCTGTACGACGGAGCTCGTGGACCGCGCCTTCGACAGCCCCGTCGACCAGGAGCTGGCGGCGCTGTGCCACGCGCTCGCGCACGGCAACCCGTTGGTGCTGCACGACCTCGTGACCCGGCTGCGCCGCACCCACGTACCGCCGGGTTCACCCGACCCCGAGCAGGTGCTTCCGATCGGCGCGCAGGCCCTGTCGGAGACCGTGCTGGCCTGGCTCGATGAGGACGAGCCGGCCGCCGGTGAACTGCTCGCCCTGCTGGCCGTCCTCGGGCCGGAGACCGATCCGGCCGTGTGCGGGGCGCTGTCGCAGCGCGGCGAGGTGCACGAGCAGCACGCGCGGGAGACGCTCGTCCGGGCGGGCCTCCTGGAGTCCGGCCCGCCCGTCCGGTTCCCGCACCCCGCCGTCCGGCCTGCCGTGCTCGCCCGGGTACCGGCACACGAGCGGCTCGCGCTGCACGGGCGGGCGGCCGCCGTCCTCGCCCGCCTCGGCGCCCCGGCCCGGCAGACCGCGGAGCACCTGCTCAAGGGCGGCTGCGACTGGGGGCTCGACGTGCTGCGCGCCGCCGGCACCCAGGCCGCGGCAGCCGGTGACCACGAGGCCGCGGCCCGCTATCTGCGACGCGCCCTGGCCCTGTTGGACGATGCCGGCGACGCGGAGCAGGACGAGGCGGCCGACCGGGACGAGCGGGCCGGCGGGGCCGACGCGGACAGAGACGAATCGTTTCTCGACCTCACCGTGCGGCTGGGCGCGGTCGAACTCCACCGCGATCTGGACGCCTGCGCACGGCACGCCGTCGCCGCCGCCGACGGCGCCCCCGGCCCGCTCCGGCGCGCCGAGGCCCTGGTCCGCATGGCCTCACCGGCCCTCGTCGCCACCGTGGAGGGGGCTCAGCCCTTCGTCCGGGTGTGCGGGGAGCTGGCGGCGCTGCCGGCGCCGCCGCGGGAGCACCTGCTGCGGCTCACCGCCCAGAGCCTGCTCACCGGGCACCGGTCCGGGCTGCGCCGGGCCGCCCGGCTCGCGGCCGCCGCCCCCGCGGACGCGGCGGCACGCACCTTCGGCGGGGCTCTCGCCGCGGCCGCGGCGGCGGGCGGCCGGCTGAGCACCGCACGGCGGATGGCCGCACGGGTCGTCGCCGGCGCGGTCCGTGATCCGGAGGCGATGGCGCCCGCCGCGGCGGCCGGACTGGTCGGCGCCGCCCTGGCGCTCATCTGGACCGGGGACGTCGAGGGCGGCAGATCGCTGGCCACCCGGCTGGCCGGCGCCGCCCGCGCGGCCGACGACCTGGCCGGCGCCCTGCTCGCCCATCTCGTGTGCAGCGACGCCGCCGAACGGCTGGGGGACCACGAGGCCGCCTACGCGGAGGCCACGACCGCGCTGCGCCTCGCCCGGCGGCTCAACGCCTCGGCCCTGACCGGTGCGGCGCTGGCCTGTACGGCGCGCGCCCTGACCGGCCTGGGCCGTACGGACGAGGCGGCCGCTCTCCTGGACGGCGAGCAGGTGGCCGGTGACGCGCACCCGTTCATCAAGGCGCTGTTCCTCCAGGCACGCGGCACGGTCGCCGCGGCGCGGGGCGAGCACGCGGCCGCCGCCGGGCTCTTCCTGGACTGCGGGCACCGGCTCGCCCTGCGCGGCATCACCAACCCGGCCTGCCTGCCGTGGCGGACGCAGGCCGCCCGGTCCTATCTGGCGCTCGGCGAGGACGCGGCAGCGGCGACCATCCTCGACGGCGCGCCCCGTGAGCAGCCGGCGTCGGCCGCGCGGCCGGTGTCGCAGGGCGAGCGGGCGCTGCTCAGCCCGGCGGAGCTCAGGGTCGTGGAGCTGGTGGTGCGTGGGCACTCGAGCCAGGAGGTGGCCGAGAAGCTCTTCCTCAGCAAGCGCACCGTCGACACGCACCTGGGCCGTATCTACCGCAAGCTCGGCATCCACAGCCGCCACGAGCTGACCGGGGCGCTCGGCGCGGAACTCCAGCTCTGAGCGTGCGGTCCCGCTGCCGCAGCGGAACCGCGCAGCACGGCGGTGGGCGGGGCCGCAGTGGCCCCGCCCACCCGCGCACCGCCCGCGGGGGTCAGGCGTGCGCCGTCTCCGCGGCCCGGCCGGCCCGGCCGATGCCCAGCCGCGGAGTGGTCCTCAGGTACAGCCCGGTGGCCGCGTCCGCGTTGTTCAGGTCGTGCTGCCGGGACATGCGCGCGGCCAGCACCTCGTGCGGCAGCGGCCGCGCGCCGCCCGCCCGCGCCGCGTCGTCCAGGTCGAGGACGCCGGCGGTGAGCGCGGCGAAGGCCTCGCTGTCGGGCGCGGACCGCATCGGCTCGGGAGCGGGGCGCTGGTTCATCAGCTCGGGGTGGCGGCCGCGGGCCAGCCGCTGGGCGAGCCAGAAGTAGGTGGCCTTGCCGCGGTACTGCTCGTAGAAGCCGGCCACCATCGAGAACATGCGCGCGTAGGCGTTGCGGTAGAGGGACTCGTAGAACGACAGCGCCTCGTCCTCGGTCACCTCGCCGGCGTCCTGTGCGAGGATCGACGCGGCGGCGAGCATCCCGCTGTACATGGCCAGGTGGACGCCGGTCGACAGCAGCGGGTCCAGGAAGCAGGCGGAGTCGCCGGCGAGGAAGTAGCCGGGGCCGCAGAAGCTGTCCGCCGTGTACGAGAAGTCCTGCTCGACGCGGACGTCGTGCTGGAACACCCCGTCCGCCACCAGGTCCCGTACCGTCTCCGACTCCCGCACGGCGTCCAGGAAGAGGGACTCCATGTCGGCGTACCTCTCCTTGCGCTTGCGGAAGTGGTCCTGGTGGGTCACGAAGCCCACGCTGAACACGTCGTCCTTGAGCGGGATGACCCAGTACCAGCCCTCGGGCGAGGAGATGACGTTGATGCCTCCGCGGGGCGTCCGCGGCAGCAGGCCACCGCCCTGGTAGTAGCCCCAGACGGCGATGTTGCGGAACACGTCGTGCGGCGTGCGGTTGCCGAGGTGGCGCACGGACATCAGTCCGGCGCGCCCCGACGCGTCGATGACGAAGTCGGCGCGGCTGGTGCGCTCCTGGCCCTCGTGGGTCCATTCGACGCCGCACGCGCGCCCGTCCTCGAAGAGCACCTTGCGGGCCTGGGCGCCCTCGATCACCTCGACGCCCTGGGAGGCGGCGTGCCGCAGCAGGACGTCGTCGAAGTCCGCGCGGTCGACCTGCCAGGAGCTCTGTGCCTCGGTGCCGAAGATCTCCGGCCAGTCGACGACCCAGTCGCGTTCGGCACCCCAGCGCAGCAGCAGGCCCTCCTTCACCATGTAGCCGCGCTCGGCCACCTTCTCCAGGGCACCGGCCAGTTCGATGATGGCGCGGCAGGACGTCGCCACCGACTCCCCGACGTGATAGCGCGGGAAGTGCGCGCGTTCGAGGAGCTGCACACGTGCCCCCTGCCGGGCCAGCAGTGCCGCCGCTATGGAGCCGGCGGGCCCCCCGCCGACAACCACGATCTCGGGTGCCATCGCATTCCCCTTCCCCACCTGGTCCCCCGGTGGCATCTCCGCCGAATTCCGATCCGCACCGAAGCGTCCGACGGAATTTCCCCAGCGGGTGCTCTTCGTTCCCCGACCGTTTTCCGGTCGTTTCTCGGAAAGAACCCTTGCACGTCCGGGAAGCCCAGCTGAATGGAATGCGATGCGCACTGCGCCGATTACGTATCGCCCGGAACGGCCGGACGAATGCGTAGACGCGGCGGCCGTCAGTCGGCCCGGACGGCTCCGAACCGGTCGGTGACGCCGAACGCGGCACCCCACGGGTCGGCCAGCAGGCCGGGCGCGAGCCGCCGCGCGCCGGCCGCGAGGGCGCGGTCCTCGAAGGCGGCGGCATCGGCGACCCCCAGGTACGGCACCCAGCCCGCGGCCGTCGCCCCCTCGGTCACCGCGCCGGTCGACGCGTCGGTGCGGCACACCTCGCGGTAGAAGGCCGCGGACGCCTCCGGTCGGGGCGTCCGCAGGACGGCGCCCGTCAGCGCGCCGGGCTCGTCGACGAGGACCACGCCCTCGTCGTGCGCCCCCTGCCACAGGCCGAAGGACGCGCCCAGCGGGTCCACGGCGAGGCTCAGCCGGCCGTCGGCGCCGGCCGGGACCCCGCGGACGAGGATCCGGCCGCCCTGCCGCTCGGCGCCCCGGTGGGCGGCGTCGAGGTCCTTCGCCGCGAGGTAGACGGTCCACGAGGAGCCGAACCGGGGCCCGGCGGGACTCGGTCCGAGGCCGCCGACGAGGTCGTCGCCGAGCAGGATCAGGTGATGGCCGCGGCCGCCCTCGGATCGGAACTCCCAACCGAAGAGGCGCGCGTAGAAGTCCTTCGCCCCGGTGGGGTCGACCCCCGCGTAGCCGATCCAGCAGGGCGTTCCCTCGGTGTAGGCGGTACGGCGGGGCACGGCGGGGCTCCCTTCGCGGCGGGCGCGGTCAGTCGTTCGTCCAGCAGGTCGGCGGCTTCCTCCGCGCCGCCCGACTCGGGCATCAGCAGCCGCATGCGGGGCGCGGCCGCCAGGTCCGCGGCGGCCTCGGACGGCCAGACCGACGGGGCGAAGTCCCAGTCCTCCAGCCGGCATCCGTAGGCCCCGCCGGTGCACAGCCGGACCAGTGCGGCCGGTGCCAGGGCCTCGTCGACGGCCGCCGTCGCGAGCAGCCGCTCCGGGCGGACCTGCACGGACGACCCCGTCAACGGCGAGCAGACGGGACGCAGATCGTCCGACGGCCCGTCGGTGAGACCGGCCGCGCGGGCGCTCTCCAGGGCGGCGCCGCGCAGTTCGAGCGGCAGCTGGTACGGCAGCGTGCGCCCGGTGACACGGTCGACGACCAGGTACCGCCCGGAGACCATCCGCCAGCCGCGTCCGCCCAGGGCGAGCGCCACCGAGTTGCGCGGGGACCCCACCCCGCCGATGAGCGCGACCACGCTGTCGCCCTTGGCCAGCACGGCCGCCTGGACGAGCGCGTACCGCTGGTTCATGACGGCGAACGGCGGCAGCATCGGCGGGATGCCGCCGATGCCGTGGAAGGCCCAGCGGCGCAGCAGCCGTCCCTCCCCGTCGAG
Source organism: Streptomyces sp. 1222.5 (assembly GCF_900105245.1). Lineage (NCBI taxonomy): Bacteria > Bacillati > Actinomycetota > Actinomycetes > Kitasatosporales > Streptomycetaceae > Streptomyces > Streptomyces sp. 1222.5. The sequence goes on from NZ_FNSZ01000001.1 coordinate 3,880,921, forward strand.
GACCCGTACCTCGCGGTCCCGGCGGCCCGCCCCGGCGCGCGGGGCGAAGTGCAGGCTCAGCGCGGCCCGTTCCGAGACCGCCCGCTCCCCCAGCAGGTGCGGTCCGAAGAAGAAAGCGAGGTCGGCGGTGTCCACCGCCCCCATCACCTGGTGAATCGTCCCGAAAAACTCCAGCACGAATATCGGCATGTCCCCCAGTCCCCCCGATTTCTGCCGTTGATCATTTTATACGGGCGTGCGTGGGCACGGAAACTCCTCGGTCGTCGAATGTTCCGTCCGAAAATTTCACACCCAGGTGGCCCGCCAGCGAAGCGGCCGTGGTCCGGGGCAGCTCCAGGAAGGGCAGATGGCCCGCGCCCGGCACGACTTCGCCGCGGCAGCGGGGCAGCGCACGGACCAGCAGGGCGGCGTTCTCGTGGAAGACCGGCATGTCGTCCTCGCCGGTCAGGGCGAGCGTGTCGGCCGTGATCCGGGACAGCTCCTCCGCCGTGTGCACATGGCCGCTGAGCGCCGCCATCGCGCCGTTGTCCAGCTCGGCCCAGGAGTGCCTGGCGACGACCGCCCGCACCCGGGCCCGGACCTCCGGACGGCTCTCCGTGCCGCGGAAGATGTCCGGCGGCGCGGCCATCCACAGGTCGGCGAGCTGGCCGGCGGCCGCCGCGCCCCGCATCCGGCGCAGCATCAGCAGCTCCATGTAGCGCTTGCGTGCCGCCGGATCGGGCGGGCCTCCGGCCGGGGTGGGCGCGCCGACGGCGAGGCGGTCCACCGCGTCCGGGGCGTCGATCGCCATCTGGAGCACGACGGTGGAGCCGAAGGACAGCCCGACCCAGCGCCTCGCCTCCTCGGCACGGGCCAGATCCCGCACCCGGGCGGCGAGTCCGGGCAGCGTCACCCCCGGTGACAGCGGCTCGGAGCGTCCGTGTCCGGGCAGGTCCACACCGACGTGACGGAACCCGGGCAGCAGCCGCCACAGGGGCCGCCAGAGCGTGGCGTCCATGGTGTACCCGTGCACCCACAGCACGGTGGGGCCGCTGCCGTAGGTGCGGGTGTGCAGTCCGTCGTACGTGCCCCGCAGCTCGCCGGGCAGCGGCTCGTCGGGGGCGTCGTCGTGCCGGGTCGTGGCGGTCTCGCTCACGGCGCCTCCCGGGGGTCGAGGTCGGTGAAGCCCGCGCAGAACTCCCGGTAGGCGACGACGGCCGCGTCCGCCGCGTCGTAGCGGGGCGTCACGCGCGGGTTCAGGTGCTCCCAGACGGCGATGTCCTCGGCCAGCGCCCGCTCGCTGCCGGCGATCAGCATCGGCAGCTGGTCCTCGCGGCCCTCGCCCACCCCGACGGCGACGCGCGCGACACAGCCGCCGCGCCCGTCGGGCACCGCACCGGTGACGATGACGTGCACCTCGTGGCTCGGCCCGAACTCGGTGACCACCACGCCCGGGCTGAACGCGCGCGCGTGGAACCGCGGCACGTACGCCGGCGCGGCGGCCGCGGGCCGCCCCGCGCCCTGGCCGCCCCACGGCGAGGCGGGCATCGGGAACTCACCGTCCATCACCAACTCGCCGTGCGCACCCATGGAGTGAAGCATCCCGCGCACCCGGTGCACCTTGTGCAGGGCGGTGAAGTGGTCGGTGTCGAAGGCGTTCTCGACGATCAGGTCGGCGGCGGCGGCGACCGGCCGCTCCACGGCCTTCACCAGCGGCTTGGCCGCGGACAGCTCCTTGAGCGTCGCCCGCAGCCCCCGGTCGTCCTCCGGCCCGTCGGTGAGGCGTACGAACACGGCGTCGCCGCACACGATCGCCTCGTGCTCGCGCACCCAGGGCCGGCTGCCCTCCCCCGCCGGCTCCCCGAGCCCCACGCGCCGCCCGTGGAACGGGCAGACCAGACAGCCGCGCTCCAGGCGGCCGCCGTGGCCGAGGTGCGCGCCGCGGTGCGGGCAGTCGGCGTCGTACACCCGCAGGCCGCCGTCCTCTCCGCGTACGGCCACCAGCCGGCGTGTCCCGATGTCCAACGGCACCACCTCGGCGTCCAGTTCGGACGCGAAGGCGGCCAGATACCACCCCGAGTGGACGTTCGCTGTCACTGCTTCCCCGCCTCCAGAACCTCTTCGGCCGCCCGCCGCCCGTCGGCGTACGCCCCCTGCAGCCAGGGCAGCGCCCGGCCGGTCACCGCGGCCTCGCCCGCGAAGAACACCCGTCCGTCCAGCGGCCGCGCCCACTCCCGGGCCGCCCGGACCGCGCCGGGCCCCGGGGCGCAGAACGCGCCCCCGCTCCACGGGTCGGCGGCCCAGTCGGCCGTCTCGACGCCGGCGATCTCCGTTCCCGCGGTCCACGGCAGTGCCACCGCCAGCAGCGCGCCGAGACGGGCCCCGGACCCCGCCGCCTCACGTACGCACGCCGCCGCGGTGTCCTTGGCGACGATCAGCACCTCGGGCCGGCCGCGCCGGCAGGAGACGAACCCGCCGACCCCGTCCGCGTCGAAGACGGAGGCGGTCCGCGGGGCGGTGCCGGTCAGGGTGACCACGGCGCAGAACCCGTCCCCCGGGGCTAGCGTCCGGACGGCCGCGGCGCGGTCCGGGCCGAGTCCGTCGACGGTCAGCAGCCCCCGGTCCACCACGGCGGGCGGTACGGCGACGACGACCCGGTCCGCGGTCAGCTCACCGTCCTCGGTGAGCAGCCGGACGCCGGTCCCGCCCGGCCCGGCCCCGATCCGGCGGACCGGCTCGCCGGTGCGCACCCGCAGCCCCTCGGCGAGCCGTGCCGGAAGCAGGTCCAGGCCGCCGGGCACGGTGAACTCGCCGCGTCCGCCGGGATCCTGCCGCACGGCGGCGGCCACGGCCGGGGCGTCGAGCCGGTCGGGATCGGCCGCCCAGGTCTGCCGCACCCACTCGCGGCCCGTGGCCACCTCGGCTGGCGTGGCACCGCTGCGGGCCAGCCAGGCACCGACGGTCGGTCCGTGCGGGGAGCCGGCCGGGTCCCCGCCGTCGGCCGGGTTCGTCCCGCCCTGCGCCGTACAGCCGGCGAGCCGGGACTCCAGCAGCCACGGCGGATGGCCGCCACGCGCCAGGAGCGCCATGGGGCGGGCGACACGTCCGGACACCACGTACGCCGCCTCCGGGCGCGGAGCGGCGGGCTGCGGGCCCAGCACGGTGTGCGCCGGGTTGCGGTCGCCGTGCACGATCTGCGCGCCGAGTTCGAGGGCCGGCCCGCCGTCGGCCGGGCGGAAGGTGCGGACACGGCCGCCGACACGCGCCCTGGCCTCCAGGACGAGGGTGTCGACGCCCGCCTCCGCGAGCCGCGCGGCACACGCCAGGCCCGCGACGCCCGCGCCGACCACGATCACCTCAGGCATGCGCGGCCTCCGCCTCCGTACAGGACTCCCGGCCGGACGCCCGCGCGGACTCCGCCGGCCCACTCCCCGTCCGCCGTGGCGCGCACGCTCCCAGGTCGACGCCGAGCCCGGTGAGGCGGCGCGGGATCAGGGTCGCGGCCCAGCGCGGTTCGGCCCCGCTGAGAGCCGCCTCGGGGAACCGGCGCACGATCCGGCCGAGCAGCAGGGCACCTGACTGCTTCACGAGGCGGGCGGCCAGGCAGAAGTGCGGGCCGCCGCCGAAGGCGAGGTGCGGATTGGGACTGCGGTCCCACACGAGGGCACCGGGGTCGGCGAACACGGCCGGGTCGCGGTTGGCGGCGGCCAGCACCGCCAGGACCCGCTGCCCCGCCGGGACGCGGCCGCCCGGAAGCTCGGCGTCCCGCACGGTGACGCGGGCGGTGAAGGGGATGGGCGCCTCCAGGCGCAGCAGCTCGTCCATGGCCGTCTCGGCCGCCTCCCGGCCGCCGGCGCGCAGGGCCTCGCGCACGTCGGGGCGGGGCAGCAGCCAGTACAGGGCGTTGCCGACGGCCTCGGCGAGCGGCTGCCAGCCGCCCACCACGGCAAGACCCAGGACGCCGAGCATCTCGCGCCGGGACAGCCGGGGATCGGCGGCGAACCGGGCGAGCGGACTCCCCTGGGTGCCGCCGGCCTCCGGCGAACCGCCCGGCTCCGGGTGGCCGAGGGTGTCGATGTGGGCGTCGAGGAAGCGGGTCAGCTCGCCCATCGCGGCCCGGCCCAGCCGGGCGACGTGCGGCGGGGCGAGCGGATCGAGGTTGACGGAGGCCGCACGCGCCAGCTCGGCCAGCGTCCCGTGCTGGTCCGCGCCGAGGCCGATCAGCCGGGCCAGTACGGCGGTGGCGAGCGGCACGCCGAGTTCCTCCACGGCGTCGGCGAGCACCCCGTGCCCGGCGGCCCGGTCCAGCAGCGCGTCGGTGTCGGCGGCGATGCCGTCGGCAACGGACGCCAGGGCGCCCGTGCCCAGCAGCAGCGAACCGGGGGCGCGCAGCCGCGCGTGGTCGGCGCCGTCCGTGGTCAGCATGGACACCGGCAGGTCGTCGTCCCGGGACCGCTCGCGCTGTCCCGCGGCCGCGGAGAAGGCCGGGTCCTTGAGCAGCGCCACGCAGTCCGCGTATCCGGTGACCAGCCACATGCCGGTCATCGGGTCGCGGTGCACGGGCTCGTGCGCGCGCAGCCAGTCGTACGCCGGGTACGGGTCGACCCGCCCGGCCGGGCTGAAGGGGTGCGCCGGCTGGGCGGGCGGTCCGGGCGGTCTGGTCATGTAGGCGTTCTCCTTCTCAGCGCGGCGCGAACCCGCATGTACGACGGGCCCGCGCGCTCAGCGCACCCGCGGTCCGCGCCAGCCGAACGTCAGCGTCGTGGCCAGCAGGCCGCCCACCGCCCACGCGGTGAGGACCAGCGCGATGCGGCCCAGTTCCCAGGACCCGGCCGGCTCCACGGCCGTGAAGGAGTCCGGGAGGAAGACCGAACGGAAGCCCTGCGCCATCCACTTGACGGGGAACAGCGCGGCCGTGTTCTGCATCCACAGCGGCAGCTTGTCGAACGGGTAGAACACACCGGAGATGAACTGCAGGACCATGAAGACGGGCGTCACGACCGCCGCCGCGGACCGGCTGTTGGGGATGAGGGCGCTGTAGGCGATCCCGGCGAGGGCGCACGCCGCGGTACCGAGCGCCAGGCACCAGCCGAGCGTGGCCCACCGCTGCGCGGTCCCCGGCAGCGGCAGCCCGAACGCGGTGACGGCGATGCCGATGAGCAGCACCGTCTCCAGCACGGTGGTCACCACCACCCGGACCAGTTTGCCCACGAAGTACGCCGACTTCGGCATCGGCGTGAGTGCGAGCCGGCGCACCGTCCCGGTGTCCCGCTCGATCGCCACGTTGATGGCCAGGCCCGAGAACGCCGTGCTCATCACGCCCGCGGCGATCACCCCGGCCATGAAGACCTGCCGGAAGTCGGTGTCGGTGCCCTCGACCTTCCCGGAGAAGATCGAGCCGAAGACGACGAGCAGCAGCACCGGGAAGAACAGGGTGAAGACCAGCGACTGCTTGTTACGGAAGAACGCCTTCAGTTCGACGGACGCGCGCGCCGCGCACGCCCGCCCCAGTCCCCGCGCACCGCGCGCGGCCGGGCGGGCGGGAGCGGCGACGGACGGCCGGACACCGGCGGCCTCGGTCAGGGGCATGCGACGGTCTCCCTGTCGATGAGGTTCAGGTAGATCTCTTCGAGCGTGGGCCGGTGCACGCGCAGCTCGGCGAGTTCGGTCACACCCGCCTCGCGCGCCCAGGCCAGCAGGACACCGAGGACCTGCGAGGGCACGGGGGTGCGGAGCGTCAGGGTGCCCGCGACGCCCGGCACCACCTCGGTGCCCGGCGGCAGGGCGGGCAGGTCGAGGTCGGCCAGTAGGGCGCAGCGGCGGAAGGTCACGTTCGCGGGGGTCGTGTCGCGGCCGCCCAGCGAGGCGAGCGGCCCGCACTCGACGAGCCGTCCGCCGATGACGACGCCGGCCCGCTGGGCCAGCTCCTCGGCCTCGTCGAGGTAGTGCGTGGTCAGTACGGTCGTACGGCCGCGGTCCGCGAAGTAGCGGACCAGCTCCCAGGCCTCGCGCCGGGCCACCGGGTCGAGACCCGTCGTCGGCTCGTCCAGGAAGATCAGCTCCGGGTCGCCGATGACGCCCACCGCGACGTCCAGCCGGCGCTGCTGGCCGCCGGACAGCGCGGCGGCCTGCTTGGTGTGGTGGCCGCCGAGGCCCACCATGTCGAGCACCTCGCCCACCGGCAGCGGCGCCGGATACATGGCGGCGAAATGCGCGACGACCTCCCGGACGGTCAGATCCGCATAGGCGCCCGTCGTCTGGGGCACCACGCCGATTTTCGCCCGCCATTCCCGCGGGTCCTCGGCCGGATCATGGCCGAGGACCCGCACTTCTCCACCGGTGCGCCGCTGCACTCCCGTCAGAATGTCGACGGTCGTGGTCTTTCCCGCGCCGTTCGGCCCGAGCAGTGCGAACACCTCGCCCTGGTGGATGTCCAGGTTGAGATCCCGCACGGCATGGACTTCACCGTACTGCTTGGAGAGTCCGCGGACGGAAACGGGATGTGCCGTCTGCGCAGTGGGCATGAAAACGCTCCAGCGAAGTGGGAATGGGTGCGTCTGCGCCTGTCAGGTGCAGCAGCAGCACGGGCAGCAGCAGTAGTTGCAGCCCGCCGCGACGTCCGACAGGTCACCCTCGCTCAGCTCGGCGGCGTCGACCGTCGGCGTGGCGGGGATGTGGAACTCGTAGCGGCCGGTCTCCAGGCCGGTCTCCCAGAGCGCGACCTGGACGTCCAGGTTGCCCTCCTCGTGGCCCTCGGGCGCCTCGGTGACGATGACGACCTGGGCGCCGGCGGGGAGTTCGATGCCGGACTCGGCAAGCGCCTCACGCGGCTCGGACTGGAGCCGGGTGGCGTACGCCTCGTCGGACCACGAGCTGATGAGCACGCGGGTGTAGGCGTTCACGAACTCTGCCCGCTGCTGCGGATCGAGCGCCATGTTGGCTCTCCCTTCCTAGCGTTTTCCTGAATTGCGATTCGGTCGTTGTGCCGGCGACGAGAAAACATTCACACGGCCGCAACGGCGCCGCCAAGTCGCAAGGGAACGTAATCCGGAGAGCGTCGAAAGCTGAGTAATCCCCCTCGTCGAGCTGAGTACTCCCCCGCTTTCGATAAGCATTGAGCCGGTCCGCACCCGGGGGATAATGTTGCCAATCGCCCACGCCCGCAGACCGGTTGTACCCGCCCGCGTCATGCATGCTCTCATGTCGGACGCCGCAAGGCGCCCGACCGGTGGGCCACCGCGGGAATTCGCGCACCGATTACGGAATTACCGACACCCGGTACGTATCCGAAGACCGCCGTTACGTACCCGGCTTACGTACGCGGCTCCAGCAGCCACGGAGGTTCATGTGACAGCCACCACCGCACCGGCGGGCACCGTCCCGCCGGGGCCCGCAGCCCCCGTGGACATGGCCCGGATGCGAGCCGACCCGCTCTCCTTCGTGACCTGGATGAACCGCCGCTACGGCGACATCACCAGCCATCTCGGCGACGGCGAGCGGGTGTTCATGCTGCACCGGCCCGACCTGGTACGGCACGTACTCAAGGACAACGTCGGCAACTACACCAAGGCGCACACCCCGGACGACGCGATGCTGCGTCCGCTGCTCGGCAACGGACTGCTCACCAGCAACGGCGAGGAATGGGCACGGCAGCGCCGGCTGTGCGCACCCGCGTTCCGCCGCACCGCGGTCAGCACCTTCGACGGCATCATCACCGAGGAGACCGAGGCGCTCCTGGAGCGCTGGCGGCCGGCCATGCGCGAGGGCGGCGCGCTGCCCGTCGAGCACCACCTGACCTCCCTGACCCTGGCCATCCTCACCCGTGCCGTACTCGGTGTGGACCTGGGCGCGGCGGGCGAGGGGTTCGGCCGCTCCGTGGACGCCGTGAACCGGTTCATGGGCCACTACGTACCCGATCCCGACCCGGACCCGCAGGACACGGCGCTGCGCCGCCGCGGATACGTACAGGCCCGCAACTTCCTCCAGTTGATCGCCCGTACGGTGATCGCGTCGCGGCGCGCGGCGGGCATCGGGCAGCCCCCGTCGCACGACACCGGGTCGCTGCTGGACGCGATGATCGGCGAACTGGACGACGAAGCCCTGCGCGACCAGGTGCTCACGCTGGTCATGGCGGGACACGAGACCACCGCCAAGGCCCTCACCTGGACGCTGTACCTCCTGGACCGCCACCCCGAGGAGGCCGACCGGGTGCGGGCGGAGATCGACGAGGTGCTGGGCGACCGCACCCCCACCGCCGCGGACCTCCCCTCCCTCGTGCACTGCCGGCACGCCATCGAGGAGGCCATGCGGCTCTACCCGCCGGTGTGGCTGATCTCCCGCCGGGCGACCGGCCCGGACAGCATCGGCGGGTACGACATCCCGGCCGGGGCGCTCGTCTGCGTCAGCCAGTGGGTGCTGCACCGCCACCCCGACCACTGGGAGCGGCCCGATGCGTACGTACCCGCGCGGTTCGCCGACGCATCACCGCCGAACCACCTCTACCTGCCGTTCGGCGGCGGCGAGCGCACCTGCATCGGCCGCCACCTCGCCCTGGTCGAGGCGACCCTCGTCCTGGCCGTCCTGATGCGCTCGGCCCGCCTGGAGCTGGAGCCCGGCTTCCCGGTGGAGCCGGAAGCCCTTGTGACCCTGCGCCCGAAGCACGGCATGCGAATGACTGCGAGGCCCCGATGACCACGTCCCCTCCCACCCCGGCCGCACCCGCCCCCACCGGCGACCCCGCACGACCGGCCACCCTCCCGTCCTCCCCCGCCGGCGCCCGGCCGGTCGGCCTCCCCCTCTCCTCCCCCGCCGGCACCCGACCGGTCGGCGGCTCCTACGACCCCGCCGCCACCACCGCCGGAGGGCTCGGCGGCGAGCTGGCACGCCTGGAGGCGCAGGCCGCCCTCTCCTTCGACGCGGAACTGCGCATCCTGCGGGAGCTGGGGCTGGCCGCGGAGGCCGGGCCGCTGGTCGAGATCGGGGCCGGTTCGGGCGCGGTCACCCGCAGACTGCGTACCGCCCTGCCCGGCCTCGCCGTCACCGCCGTCGACATCGACGGCGAGCTGCTCGCCCACGCGGCGGGCTCTGGCGCCGACCTGGTCGTGGCGGACGGCGCCGCGCTGCCCCTGGCGGACGCCTCGGCCGGCCACGTCCTGCTGCGCTACGTGCTGCAGCACCTGTCCGACCCGCGGCCCGTCCTCGCGGAGGCACTGCGCGTCCTGCGGCCGGGCGGCCGCATCGCCGTCACCGAGGTGGACGCCTCCTGCTGGGGCGTGGCCGACCCGGCGTTCCCCGAACTGGCTGCGGTGCACGCCAAGCTGGCCCAGGCCCAGTCGTCGGCGGGCGGCGACCGGACGATCGCACGGCGGCTGACCCGCCTGCTGCGCGCCACGGGGTTCGAGGACGTCGTCATGCGCCCGTTCGCGACGACCAACGACGACCGTCCCACCGAGGACTTCGCCCCGCACCTGGGCCCCGGCCGCCTGCAGCCGCTGGTGGCCTCGGGCGTGCTGACGCTGCGCGAGTTCGCGCTCGCCGCGGACTGCTGGAACCGCTTCCGCGCCGACCCCGACGCCCACGTGATGCTCCTCGGCTTCACCGCCGCGGGCACCGCACCCCGCTGATGCCCGCCGGGCCGGCGGCCCGGCACCTCACCAGAACAACCGGATTGGACCAGACCCTCGATGAACCCGAACCTCAAGATCTTCGTGACGATCTTCTGCTACATCAGCGGCGTGATGGGCGTCGTGACGGCGGTCGTCAACGCCAGCCAGAAGCCGGCCCAGACGACCGCGGCCGTCGTGGCGGGCGTCCTCGGTGTCGTCTTCCTCTTCGCCGGCATGGCCCTGGGCCGCCGCCCGCGCCACTGACCGCACCCCAGCGGCAGGAACACGTCCACCCGCAGTGGCAGGGGGCCGGGCTCCGCGGAGCCCGGCCCCCTGCCACTGCCACTGCCCCTGCCCCGTCACCGGAGCCCACCATGCTTCTCGACACGACCGGACACTTCTTCCTCGGCGCGGCCGCCGTCCTCGCGCTCTCCCACCTCGCGGGAGTCCTGGCGGTGCGGCTGGGCCAGCCACGCGTCATAGGAGAGGTCGGCGCCGGCATCACGCTCGGCCCCTCCGTCCTGGGCGCCCTCAGTCCGCAGACCGCCGCCTGGCTGTTCCCGCCGGCGATCCTGCCGATGCTCAACGGACTCGCGCAGATCGGGCTCGCCCTGTTCATGTTCGGGACCGGGCAGGAACTCGCCTCGATGCGCGTACGCGGAGCCTCGCGCCAGGGACTGACGATCAGCCAGGCGTCCCTCCTGCTGCCCTTCGGGGCGGGAGCCCTGGTCGCCATGCCGCTGGCGGGCGACTACGCCCCCGCCGGAACCTCCCCGACGGCCTTCGTGCTCTTCGTCGGCTGCGCGGTCAGCATCACCGCGTTCCCGGTACTGGCACGCATGCTGGAGGACCTCGACATCTCCCGGACGCGACCGGGCCGGCTGAGCCTGTTCGCCGCGGCGGTCGGGGACGGCGGCAGCTGGCTGGCCCTCTCCGCCGTGCTGGCCCTGGCGCACGGCTCCGGCCCGATGGACGCCGTGATGCGGGCCCTCGTCTCGGTCGCGGTGATCGCGATCTGTCTCGGCCCGGTACGGCGGCTCGTGGCCGTCTGGTTCGCCCGCCGCGCGGACCGCGTCGGCCCCGCCACCCTGACCGTCACCCTCGTCGTGTCGATCGGCGCGTCCGCGGCGATGACGGCCGCCCTGGGGCTGCACCAGCTGATCGGCGCGTTCCTCGTCGGCCTGGTCTGGCCGGCCGGCAACCGTGCGGCCGCCACGGCGGCGGCCCCCCTCACCGCCACCGCCAAGACCGTCCTGCTCCCCTTCTTCTTCATGGGCTACGGGCTCGGCGTGGACCTGGGCGCCCTGCGCCTGTCCACGGGCGCGGGCCTCGTCCTCGCCGCGCTGCTGGCCGCGGCCGTCCTCGCGAAGATCGGCGGCACCGGCCTCGGCGCACGGTACGCCGGCCTGCCGTGGACCGAGTCCCTCGCGGTCGGCATCCTCATGAACACACGGGGCCTGACCGAACTCGTGGTCCTGCAGATCGGCCACGAGGCCCACATCATCGACGACCGCATGTTCGCCCTGCTCACCGTGGTGGCCCTGGTGACGACCCTCATGACGGCCCCCCTCCTCAGACTGACCGGCACCCTGCCGCCCCCGGCCCCCGCGCCGGCCCCTCCGACCCGCGCCCGGGGCGAGGAGTCCCCCGTCGGAACCTGACCACCCCGACAGGATCACCCCAGCACGTTCCCTCCCCCGTCCGCTAGGCTGTCCCCGGTACCTCTCCCACCCCTGGGAGGAGGCCGGGACCAACCACTGACCCGCGCCACCTGCCAAGGGCAACAGAGGCACTGCCTTCGTAGCTCAGGGGATAGAGCACCGCTCTCCTAAAGCGGGTGTCGCAGGTTCGAATCCTGCCGGGGGCACAAGCATGACCAGGGGAAACGCCCCGGGCCGGGATGGTCCGGGGCGTTTTGACGGCACCGACCCACAGCTGGCAAGCAGGCGACCGCTACGCGATACGGGTTGTCTGACACCCGAATCCTTCGGCATCACTACACGCTTCGGCCGATGGACTACGGCCACGGCGTCCTTGCCGCGTCCGCGCTCGGGTAAGCCCGCTCCCGGAGCCGATCGCAAATGATGGACACCGCCTCCCGGGGCAGGCACCGAACGCGCACAAAGCGGGACCCAATCCTCAAGGCCCGTATGCCGGTCGATCAGCGGGTTGTCGAGGTCGAAAAGTGTCGGCAGCAGGTCAGTTGGGGTGTAGCGCAACGACGAACTGGCCCCTCTCTTCCCCCAGCTATGGGACGCGGCTCAGCCCAGATAGAAGTCCTTTCGGGCGGCCACGAACGCCTCGATCGACTGCGGGGGGATGCCTGTCACGCGCTCGACGCCGTCGGTCGTGCGGTCGTAACGGTTGTCCCTGTGCAGCTGGGCCATGGTGGCGACGTGCTGTTCAAGGTGCGGCGGCATCCCCAGCTTCGGGAGCTGAGCTTCCCACCTCTCCGGGGGCATGTCCACGTAGGTCACCGGTCGTCCCAGCGCCCGAGAGAATTCCTTGGCCAGCTCCGTCATGTCGACCGAGCGCGGTCCGGTGAGCTCGTAGACCTGCCCGATGTGCGGAGCCGGGTCGCGGAGCACGGTGGCGAGGACCCGGGCGACGTCGTCCACGGCGATTGGCGAGGTGCGTCCGGTGCCGAACGGCAGCGCGATCGTGCCGTTCTCCTGGATCGAACGCGCTGCCATCGTGGTGAATAGCGGAGTGTCGAGGAACGCCGTCGGCCGGATGTGCACCACGGGCAGGCCGGACCAGTTCAGTACCTGCTCCGCCAGCCAGTGCAGCCGCTGCTGGTGCGACTCCTCGGTGCTGGTGGCGGTCATCTGCGACACCGTCATCTGCGACAGGTCGACCAGGGCATCCAGCTTCCCGTACTCCCTTGCAACGGAGGCCACCACGGTCGCCGCCAGCAGGTGGTCCGGCGACACGCGCATCGCGAAGTACATCCGCGTCACGCCCTGCAGCGCGGCCGCTACCGTCTCGGGCCGGGTCAGGTCGCCGATGACGACCTCCGCGCCGAGCGCCCGCAGCTCAGCTGCGCGCTCGTCCTCGCGGCGGACCATGAAACGGACCGGTACATCCTGAGAACGCAATTGATCGAAGACCGTCCGGCCCACGCCGCCGGCACCGGGGATAAGAACAAGGTTGCTGGTAATCATCAGTCGATCTCCTTCGGAGTAATGGAATATCTGAGTTGAGGTGTGATCAGAGCGTCAGCGGAGCTGCCAGCAAGGCGTTGGCCTCGGCGATGTCACCGCTGATCCGGGCGGCGATTTCAGGGGTCTCCGGTGCTGTCGATGGTTCTGCGATTGCCGGGCGGAGGAGGCCAGCGGCACCGAAGTCGGCACAGGCCTCACCTGCGCGGCCGCAGGTGGCTCCGGCGTAGGCTCACCCAGGGAGATCACCGTTGGGCTCGGATGGTCTGGCGCTGGGACTTATCACTGCCGGCGGCCAAGGTGGCGTCCTTGCCCGGCAGGAAGATCAGCACGACGACCGCGCCGACCAGGGCGACGGCCGCCGAACCAATTGCGGTGATGTGCATGGCATGGATGAAGGCGTCGTTCGCGGGCCGTACCAGCGCCCTGCCGGCGGGTCCCAGCTTCTCGGCGACGGCCAGGGTCGCCTGGACGGATTCGCCTGCGGCGTGCTGGTCGGAGGCGGGCAGTACGCCCAGGTGGCCGTCGATGCCGTTGCGGTAGGTGGTGGACAGCAGTGACCCCAGCACGGCGACCCCCATGGCCCCGCCGACCTGCCGGAAGGTGTTGTTGACCGCGGATCCGGAGCCGGCCTTCTCCCGCGGCAGCGACGACATGATCATGACGGTGGCGGGGGGCATGACATGGGCCATCCCCGTGCCCATCAGGAAGAACAGCACCTCCAGCACCCAGATGGGGGTGTCCTGGCCGAGCAGCAGGAAGCCGGCGAAGGCTACGGCGGTCAGGACGAGGCCGGTGGCGCACACGGCTCGGGTACCGAAGCGGTTGACGACCAGCCGCGCTCGCGGGGCGAAGAACATCTGGGAGGCGGCCAGCGGCAGCACGAGCAGGCCGGACTGCAGGACGCTGTAGCCCCGAACGCTCTGGTTGTAGAAGACGCTGAAGAACGTGACGCCCATGAGGGCGAAGAAGACCAGGCCGATGGCGGCGACGGACGCGGAGAACCGCCGGTTGCGGAAGTAGGTGACGTCGAGGGCCGGATGGTCGCTGCGGGCCTCGTACACCACGAAGCCGGCGAGGACTGCCAGGCCGCCGAGGATCGTCGCCAAGGACTCGGGCCGGGTGAAGTCGCCCAGCTGGCCGCCCTTGATGATGCCGTAGACCAGCAGCGCCAGACCGACGATCGACAGCAGCACGCCGAACGGGTCGAGCTTGCCGGGCCTGGGGTCCTTGGAGTTGGGGACGATCGCCACCATCGCGACCATCGCGGCGACCACGATCGGCACATTGACCAGGAAGACCGAGCCCCACCAGAAGTGCTCCAGCAGAACGCCGCCGGCGATCGGGCCGGCGGCGATGGCGAAACCGACCACACCGGTCCAAATGCCGATGGCCTTGGGCTGCTCCTCGCGCTCGAAGACGTTCATGATGATCGCGAGGGTGGCGGGCAGGATGAAGGCGCCGCCGAAGCCCATCACGGCGCGGAAGGTGATGAGCTGCCCGGAGGAGTCCGACAGCGCGGACAGCGCGGATCCCACGCCGAACACCAGCATGCCGAAGAGCAGCACCTTCTTGCGGCCGAGCCGGTCACCGAGCAGGCCCGCGGTGAAGAGCAGCCCGGCGAAGACCAACGTGTAGGAGTTGACCGCCCACTCCAGTTGGCTCTGGGTGGAGCCGAGTCCGGTGGGAGCGGGCTGGGCGATGGTCTTCATCGCCACGTTGAGGATCGAGTTGTCCAGCATCACCACCAGGAGGCTGAACGCGAGCACGGTCAGGATGGCCCAGCGTCGGCGGTGGACCGCCTCGGAAACGCCTCGTGGCTGGGCAGGCGGCACGGGTGGTGTGGACGCCGCGGGCGTCGAGGACTCGGTGGGCGAGGGTGGCGATGCCACAGGGGTCTCCAGTGCTGTCGGTGGTTCTGCGATTGCCGGGCGGGGGCGGTCGACCTCAGACGGTGGGAGGCAGTGCAAGGCCCCGCTTGACCTACCGGTGACCTCATCGGCATCAAATAGATGTCACTAGGAATCTAAATGGAGGCTAGAATAGATGTCAACCGACATCCATCTGAGGAGAGTGACTCCATGGGCCGCGTGTCCCAGGCGCAAGCACAGGAGAACCGGCAGCGCGTCGTAGCCACCGCTTCCCGGATGTTCCGCGAGAAAGGCACCGCGGTCAGCGTCGCCGACCTGATGAAGGCCGCCGGGCTCACCCGTGGCGGGTTCCACAAGCAGTTCGTCTCGAAGGTGGACCTGATCGACGAGGCCATCGCCCACGCCTTCGACGAGCAGGCGGTGAAGATCGAGGAGCACGCCGGGGAGCACGAGGCTGCCCGCCGGGCGCTGATCGAGGACTACCTCTCGGTCTGGCACCGCGATCACCCCGGGGACGGCTGCCCCGTCTCCGGATTCGCCGCCGACCTGGGGCGCGAGCCCGACGAGGCCGCCCGCGCCCGCCACGCCTACATCAAGGGGGTACGCAACCGTGCCGCTCGGCTGGCCACCAGCGCTGACGACGGCATGGCCCAGCTCTGCACCATGGTCGGTGCCCTCGCCCTCGCCCGCGCCACCCGGGGCAACCCGATCTCCGAAGAACTACTGCAGGCCGCGCGCACGGCTCTCACCGAGAGCGGCACCGGGCAGTTCGAACCACGGCAGCGCACGGAGTGACCGGGGGGCGGCCGACGGCGTCGGCCGCCCCCTGACGAACGAGTTGGGGTGCCCTCTGGGGTCGGTGTGGGGCGCCACACCCAGCGACTGAGGAAGTGCCTGGTCCGCGGGCACGCTGGGCGCGGACTGTAAATCTGCCGGCCTCAGCGGATCGGCGTCGTACCTGCCGTGCGCATGCGCGACGTCCCGCTCGGCCATCACGCGGGCCCTCTACGAGTCGAATGACGGCAGTCTCTGACGGCAACGTCGGCAGACCGGGACGGACTTGTTCGCGTCTCAGGGCACGCACTGCACCGGGCCATAGGTTCGCCACCCAGGCGAGCAGATGGCGCGGTCGAACTCCTAAAGCGGGTGTCGCAGGTTCGAATCCTGCCGGGGGCACCAGCCAAAAGGCCCCGGACCGATCATGGTCCGGGGTCTTTGACATCTACGCGATCCGCGTCCAGGACGCCATGCGCGACGAGGCACCCTCCATCCGGAGCCACGCCGGCCGCCGACTCACGCCACCTCTGGACGACTGAAACGCCCCATAACCAAGAGCTGTTACGGGTTTCTCTACCTCGTCAAGGCCCGCGCACGGCGCGGGCACGCGCCGCCTGCGGCGCGGCCTACGTGCAGCGGGCAGAGCAGAGAAAACCCTCTGTGGCTGTCGGCTCCACGGCTTCAGGCACAACTTTGCCGGGTCTCATGAGACGCCGGCGCCTCGAAACGACCGGGGGCCGGTGAGAGTCTCGGCTCTGCCGGCCTCGTGCCGGAGCAGCTGTGAGAGCTGCGCCTCCGGGCGGGCACCGCGACCGACCCATATCGACCGTCTTCACTTGCCGTGACAGCCATGCATTGACGCTCACCGTGGCGGTGTCCACGCTGGTAGCAGGGGCCGGTGGAAAGGATCGTGATCGTGAGTGGTGGAAGGAGTGAGCTCCCCCGACTGCTGACGGCAGCGGAGAGGGCAGCGCCTGTGGAGGCCGTCGATGTGATCGCGGGGGACCTGCAGCGGCGTTTCAGGGCCCGAAAGGTCTCTTTCCTCCTCGTGGACCTCACGGGGAAAGCGGTGGTGCGGCTGTCCACCGCCGGTGCCGCGGAAGCGGGGCGGGAGCGGATCCCGATGTTCGGCAGCGTCTACGACAAGGTGATCCGCACCCAGCAGCTGTACCAGGAAGCGACTGGCCAGGGACAGTGGGTGATCGTGCCGGTCACCAACCGGGGCGACGCTATCGGGCTGCTGGAGCTGCTCCTGCCGGCCGCTCCCAGTGAGGGTGTCCTTGAAGCGGTCGGGGAAGCCGCCCACGTGCTGGCCTACGTCGTGATCGCCAACGGCCGCTTCACCGACCTGTACACCTGGGGCAAACGCTCCAGGCCCCCCACCCTGGCCGCCGAGATCCAGTACCAGCTGCTGCCTGCGTCACTGTCGTGCGAGGCTGCACAGTTCACACTGTGCGGGAGCCTGGAGCCCTCCGAAGACCTCAGCGGCGACACCTTCGACTACGCCCTCGACCGCGACACCCTGCACGTGTCGGTGACCGATCCCATGGGCCACGACATCGACGCCGCCCTGGCCGCCACGGTTCTGGTGGGCGCTCTGCGCGGTGCCCGCCGGGCAGGAGCCGGCCTGGCCGAGCAGGCCCACCTGGCCGACCAGGCTCTGGCCGACCACAGCCACGGTCACGCCACCGGGCAGTTGCTGCGCATCAACCTTCACACCGGGCGGGCACAACTCGTCAACGCCGGTCACCCTTGGCCACTGCGCATGCGAGAGGGCACCGCGGAGACGATCACCTGCGAGGTGGACCATCCCTTCGGGCTGTCCGTGCGTGTGCCCCACCCCTACCGCGTTCAAGACCTTGATCTGCGCCCCGGTGACCGTCTGCTCATGCTGACCGACGGCATGCTCGAACATCACGGGGGGCAGATCGACCTGCCTGCCCTGCTGGCGAAGACCCGGGATCTGCACCCGCGGGAGGCCGCGCTGACGCTGACCTCCGCAGTCCTGGACGCTGCCGGCGGCCAGCTCGAAGACGATGCCACCGTGATGTGCCTGGACTGGCACGGCCCTCAGGAGACCCAGCGACACGTCAGCTCCGGCGCGGACACTCTGCAAGCCTCAGCCGCCCGTGCGAAGCGGTAGCTGTGACCAAGGCGCCCTCCAGGAACTGCTAGGCGGCCGGTGGGTGACTCAGCAGTCCAGCACGGTGCTGTCATAGGCCGATCGGGTCGGAGCACCAAGGTCTGCCCGCATCTTCTAAGCACCTGACCACTGCCGGGAAGCGAAACCCTCGCCAAGGGCAGGGTCTCCCTCCAACGCACGAGCGCCCTCCCGGGCCGTCCTCGGGCCGTGGCAGGGCGCTCAATGGTGACCGTCGTCGACAGGTGCCGACAGCTCGGCAGCAGGTCGAAGCGTTGATCGGTGAGGCGGCCGCAGGTCACGGCCGCCAGCGATCAGTTGTGGCTGAGCTGTACCACCGAGGGCGTGGCCAAGCACTGCAATCCCCCGTCGGCACTCGCGTCGACGGTGCGGTGGTTCCAAGCGCCGGTGGCACATCACGGTGTCCTGTTCCTTACAGACCGAACGATCTACTGGGGCGCATGGCTGGGTGATGGAAGACAGACCAGGCCCATGTTCGCTCGGGACCTTCGAGACTGTCCGAGTGCACGCACAGGCGAGCCGGGCACGTCGGATGTAGCCGTGAGTGGCGAACACGTGGGGTCCTTCGCCTCGTTCGCGCCAGCCCCTGGCGCTCAGTGGAGCTTCACCGCGTTCTGCAAGAGCTCGGGCAAGCCATGGCGGACAGCAGAGACCTGCCACGCCAGGGAGACACCCTCTGGCAAGGGCCATGCCGCACCCGGGTGCGACGCGGTGAGTGTCTCACTGCGTCACTGCGTGACGACGCCGCCAGACAAGCAGCGGACAAGCGCGGACGTCTGCGGACCGTCGCAGCAGGTGAGAGGCGCACCAGCCCGAGGCGGAGGCCCCGCCCGAGTTGCGTCGGGACGAAGAGGTCACCACGCCATGGCCGCCCAGAGCCCACTGTGCGACGTGGTCAGAGATCGTCAGCCGGCCGCCTTGGCGATGATGCGCTCCATCTCCTCTCGATCGAAGGCCCGCAGAGTCGTGGAACGGACGTTGCCCACCCCACCGAGCTGCAGGAGTGCTGCAGTGGCAGTTTCGTCGTCGGGCGCCTCGACGATGGCCACGAGGTCGTATGGACCGACGGTCCAGTAGATGCTCAGCACCTTCGCCCCGAGGTTCTGTACCGCTGAGCCGAAGGTCTCGGCGCGCTTCGCGGTGTCCTTGTAGTTTCGGACCCCTTGATCGGTCCAGCTCAGCAAGGTGACGTACGTCGGCATGTTCTTTCACCTCCACCAGGAGACATATCGCGAGGTCGAGTCTGGGCATATGGGCTAGAACATGCACGAGGTACGCACCCGAACGAGCAAGACGACCGACCACAGGCATCGAGAGGCAAGCTGACATCCGCGCCTGACAGCAACGACAGCAGACACCACCGGATCGCCGCGGTTCTCGGCGGAGTAGGTGCAGTCATGCAGCCGTAGCGATCCATGGCCGCTGTTATCGCGGATCGCACTCCTGAAGCGGGTGTCGCAAGTCGCCTGTCGGGCGGCCGGTCGCGGTCCAGGTCGATGACGAGCGGCCCGGCCGACCCGGTCGCGCTCCGCAAGGGTGCCGTCCAGCAGGACGTAGTCGGGGGCGGCTTCGCATAGCGCGTGCCGTAGGCCGGGCGCACGGTCCGTGAGCAGGCCGATCACTTGCCCTGGTCGAGTGGGTCACCCTGCTCATCGTCACCCGCTGGGGCAGGTCGAGTGCGGCAGGACCGGAAACCGACAGGGCTCCTGCGCGGACGAGTCGAGGCGTCGCCCCCCCAACGGTACGGGAGCCTTTTCCGTTGCGGACGGTTACGTCGTCACTCGATCAGTGGTCACGCTGAAAAACCTCAGTGGCCAACGCCCACCTCGGCGGGACGAATACGGCGAGACCTCCACCGGCCCGCGCGACTCCGTCTCCAGACGCACGGAGGTCTCTGCTCAGCGGTAGGCCCTATCAGTCCAAGCAACAAGCCAAGCCCGAGCGGCACCGCGAACGACGCGGCCCGAGCACCCCGAAACTGGTGCGGCATTACTCCGGGCCCGTGTGCCCGGAGTAATGCCGCACCCGAGGGAGGTCAACCCTCACAACGGACAAATTTATGCATTATCGTAATATGCATAGCAGGTGTATGCCGCACCCTGCGTGTGGTTGGCGTAGGAAGTCTCGCCCTTCGCCACCCAGCCACTCGAGTGGTCGATGTTGACGACCCTGACCGTCGACTTGTGCTTCACATCCGCGATGTAGTTCGAGTAGCACTTCTTTTTGGTTCCAGCCGACAGCGATTCGGACCCATAGCACCACTTGCCATGAGTCACATTCTCGCAGGTATTATCTTGCGCTCGAACGGCCGAAGGCTTGATTTCCAGCTTTACCACGCCCCACTCGGCGGGGTTGCCCAGCTCCGCCGGCGGCTTGACGCCGTCACCCCTCTTATGGATGACGGGCTGCCCGACTTTGAGGCCACCGCCGGCCGCAACTACGGTGTCGGCGTTACCGGTTCCACCCTGAGGGCCGTAGGCCGCTGCCGGGCTGGCAAATCCGGAAACCGCAAGCGCGGCGCCCGAAATGCCGAAGAGTATCGACTTTCCAACCTTATTCACGTTTCCCCCTTTTCCGCCCCCACTATCGAGGGCCAAGAGGGATCTTGTACGAGGGCGCTGTGGCGGTCAAGGCTTGGCCGATTTGTGGTCCTTGCACGGCCTGAAATGATTGTCGGGCGGTGGCATTCACCGGCGGGGCCATGAACGCGCCGCCAAGGCAAGCACGTTGTCAGGGCCCCCAACACCCCTCCGTCCCGCCCTTCGCCCGACGCGCCCACACCGACCACCTCCACGTCCTCGCCCTCTAGTGGAGTGCCTTCGGCCAGCGGCCGGCGGAAACGCTCTCGGCGCGCTCGGTCATGCCGTTCCTCCCGCGGTGGATGCCACGGACGTCCTCGTGTAGTGCTTCATCTCCTCGATGTCGCCGATGTAGGAGCGGATCTCGGCGAGGAACGGGGGGAAGTGCGGGCCGCCGCGGAAGCCCTGCTCGTGGTCCTCGACGGAGGTCCATTCGATCCGCAGGATGTAGCGGTCGGGTTCCTCGATGCCGTGGGAGAGCTCGTATCCGAGGCACTGGGGGGCGAGGTCCAGCTGCTGGGCGGCAGCCGCGTAGGCCTTCTCGAAGCCGGCACGACGTTCGGCTTCGGCGATGCGGTAGCGGACGTATTCCACGATCATGGTGATCCTCCGTAGGTCGCTGTCGCCAGGATTCCAGCGGCCCTCACGAACCCGGCGGAGTTCGCGCAGAGCGCACATCCGACGGATGCCGCCCGCGGAAACGCCGCGCGCCCGGTCGCGACGGCCGGCACACCTGTCACGCCCATCGTCAGAGCCATCACTTCACCGGCCACAACAGCCGACATCAGCACGTGCCCCCCCCCCGCATCCCTCGAGCCATAAGCACCGTAAGTGCCGCGAGCTGCCCTTTGCAGATCCGTCCCAGAACGGGCGGGCCGCGCAGGAAGGGCCACCTACGGACTCCGTAGGCGGCCCCTCGGCGTACGGGTCGGCGCACGTGCGACGCGCGTCCCGGGGACCTACTTGTGGGCCGCGCCCTTCTCGCCTATGTGGACGATCTTGTGGCTGCTGCGGCTCATGTCGACGACCAGCTTGGTCGTGCTGCCCCGGCTCCAGGTGAGGGTGACCACGGCCTCCGTCCTGGTGCGGGTGGAGCCGCTCTCGGTGACCTTCCAGGCCAGCGGGACGTTCTGGGCGCGCAGGACGCCGTCGGCGTGCTCCCGGTTCTCCCAGGCCGCCAGCTCCTTCTGGAAGGCGGGGGTGAGGTAGTGGCTGCGCAGGTCCTTGCCGAGCTTGCCGCTGTCCTCGTCGAGCACCGCGTCGATGTAGGTGCCGTAGAAGTTGGCGATGCGCGTGATGTTGTCGGTCGTCTTGCCGCTGACGCTGCGCGGGGCGCCCGCGGAGGCCTGGGCGGTGGCGCCGAGGCCGAGGGCTGCGGCGAGGACGCCGGCGGTCAGGACGGTGCGGGTCTTGCTGTTCATGTGAGTTCCCCGTTTTCGGAGTCGTGCCGGATCGCGTCGAACGGCGCCGGCGGTGGTCGGTGGGCCGTTCTCCCCACCCCCGTGGCGGAGAGCGGCCCCGGTCGCTCGGTCAGTCGAGCTTGTTCACGGCCGTGACAGTCGTCTTCTTGAAGGCCTTCACCGGCGCGCCCCTGAAGCCGCCCAGCTGCCCCCAGTCCACGACCGTGACGGTCCTGCCGTCCCGGCCGATGGAGAGCAGACGGATGTCGGAGGCGCCCCAGGTGGTCACCGTGTGCAGGCCGTAGACATGGGCGCCCTCCTCGACCGGGAGCGTGCCGTAGTCCCGCAGCGTGGCCTCGGTCTCCGGGTCGGCCTTCTCGATGCGTGCCGCACAGGACTTGATGTCCTTGTTCAGCCGCGAGAAGCGGCCCTTCGCCGCAGCCGTCGTGGACGACCGCACGCTGACCTGACGGGCGCTCGTGTCGAGGTCGGTACGGAACTCCCGGTACCAGGTGTTCGAGCCGCCGCCCAGGGCCATGCTCAGGCAGCGGTCCTGTTCCACCGCCTCCGGTACGCCGGCGGTCACCTTGCCGGCCGTCCAGGTCGAGCTCGGGTGCGGCGGGAGATCGGCTGCCTTGAGGAAGCCGGGCGCCTTGGCCGCGGCGGCGTTCGCCGGTGTGGCGAGCGTCGCGCCGAGGGCGAGGCCCGTGACGGCGAGAGCGAGAAGCGCGCCTGCTCGGGTGCTCTTGGGCATGGGTGTCCCCCGTGGATGAGTGCATGGGTGTCGTCTGTCGCTCGCCGTCTGCTGGTCGGTCGGGCCCTGATCGGTGCGACACCAAGAGCATTGGCCGTCAGGGCGGCCCGGCGCAACGCCGGAAGCCCGTCCGGCGACGGTGGAACCATCCCAGCCCATCTGACGTGCAGGTATATGGGCCGCCTGGGATGCGGGGACATGGGGGAGACGGGGGCAGCGGTGTCGACCGGGGACGACGTCGAGCAGTTCGCGGCGCTGCTGCGCCGGCTGAAGGACCGCACGGACCGGAGCTACGGCTCCCTGGCCCGGCGCGTCAACATGAACACCTCCACGCTGCACCGCTACTGCGCGGGCGAGGCGGTCCCGCAGGACTACGCCCCGGTGGAGCGCCTGGCCGCCTTCTGCGGGGCGACACCCGAGGAACGCCTCGAACTGCACCGCCTGTGGCTGCTCGCACTGACGGCACGGCAGGTGACGGCGCGCCAGCGGCCGAAGGCCGGTGACGCTGCGGCGGAGGAGGCCAGGGCGGAGGGGGTGCCGGAGCCGGCAGGGGGCGAGCGGGCTCCGGGCCCGGACCGCCGGGCGGCACAGGGGGGCAGGCCCGGCGACAGCGTCAGCAACAACGGCAGCGCGCCCGGCACCGGGCCGTCCGCCTCCGACGCACCCCGGCCGGGCAGTCCCGAGCCGACGCTTCACGCGGATGCGGATGCGGACCGCCGCTCCACCGTACGGCCCTGGTACCGCCGTCGCCGTACCGTCGTCGGCGCCGCCGTGGCGACCGTCCTGCTGGCGACGCTGGGCAGTCTCCCCGCGCTGTCCACCGGCGGGTCCGACGGCGACCCGGCGGCCAAGGCCCCCGTTCGGTCCCGTACGACGGGAACCGGTACGTCAGTTCGTCCCTCGGCCGCCTCGACCAGCCCCTCCCCCAGCAGCCGCTCGTCGGCACCGCCCTCCGCGAAGGCACGGGCCTCGGGGCGACCCGAGGTGAAGGGCGAACCGTCGGCGGGTGCGAAGAGCGACGCCCCCGTGCCGGCCGGCGTGCCGCTCACCTGGACCGCCGACTCGCAGGTCTGGCAGGGCGGTTGCGAGCACGACTACGTGATCGACAAGAAGCCCGACCAGGTGCCCCCGCCGCCGGTGCAGCAGGACGCCGGGGCGTGGGCGGCGACACAGGGCGCGGTGCACGGGCGGCAGACGATGGTGCAGATCTCGGTGCAGGGGAAGTCGTCCACGGCCGTGGTCCTCACGGCCCTCCGGGTCCGTGTCGTCAGCCGCGGCACCCCGCTCCCCGGTACCGCGTACGACATGGAGCAGGGCTGCGGCGGTGACCTGACGCCTCGTGAGTTCTCGGTGAACCTGGACGTCGACCGGCCGCTCGCCCACGCGCGTCCCGGCAACGACGCCGGCAGGCCCATCCCCGCCGTGCGGTTCCCCTACCGCGTCTCCGCCGAGGACCCGGAGGTGCTGCTGGTCACCGCGACGACCGAGGCCCACCACTGCGACTGGTACCTGGAACTGGACTGGTCCGCCCAGGGCCGCACCGGTACGGTCCGCGTCGACGACCACGGCCGGCCGTTCCGCACCAGCGGCATCAAGGGCCTGCCCCGCTACTGGTACGGCACGAACGACCACGGGGTGCGCCAGTGGGTGCCGGCCGACTCCTAGCGTGCGCGAGAGGCGCCGGCGTCCGGGGGGCGCGGCGCCGGTCCTCCGGCCCGTTGGGTCCCGGCCGGACTGGGTCTATCGTCGGAATCATGGGGCCAGGAAGAGGAGGACGGCCGGTGATGCCGCAGGACGAGGCCGTGATCGGCTGCACGGGGAAGGTACTCATCGGAACGCGCGGTTCCACAGGGCCCGGCGAGGTCCTGGTGCGGGTCAGAGGCGGTTCGGAGACCTTCCTCGCCTGGTCGGAAACCCCCCTGGCCGTGGGTACGACCGTGCTTGTGATCGAATCACGAGGATGCCGCGAGGTCGGCGTCATCGAGTGGGTGGATCCATTGGACGCGCTCGGCGGGGACACCGCCGGCGCCGACTGAGGAGTACGTGCATGTTCGGATACCGCGTTCCCGCTCCCGACGAGGCGATGTTGATCTCGGGGGGCAGGCGGGGATTGGGGGGCGCGCCGTTCCGAGTGGTCACCGGGCACGGGAAGTTCGTGCTGCCGGTGTTCAGGAAGGTCCGGTTCCTCACTCTCGCCATGTGCGAGGCGGAGGTCACCGAGACCTGCGTGACCAGGCAGGGCATCGCGTTGCACGTCCGCGCCGTCATCGCCTTCAAGGTCGGCAACGACCACGAGAGCATCATCAACGCCGGCCAGCGGTTCCTCTCCGACCAGGAGCAGATGTCGGTGCTCACCGGCCGGATCTTCGCCGGTCACCTGCGGGCCATCGTCGGCTCGATGACGGTCGAGGAGATCGTCACGGAGCGGCAGAAGCTCGCCGCCGAGGTCCTGGACACCTCCAAGACCGAGATGGCGAAGATCGGTCTGATCGTCGACTCGCTGCAGATCCAGTCGATCGACGACGGCGACACCGGTTACATCGACGCGATGTCCGCCCCGCACAAGGCGGCCATCCAGCGGCAGGCGCAGATCGCCCAGGCGCAGGCCACCCAGGCCGCGGTCGAGGCGGAGCAGGCGGCGGCCCGCAAGCAGGCCGAGTACGCCCGGCAGACCGCCATCGTCAAGGCCGAGTACTCGGCCGAGGTGGACCGTGCGCAGGCGCAGGCCGGGCAGGCCGGACCGCTGGCGCAGGCACACGCCCAGCAGGAGGTGCTCGCCGCCCAGACGGAGCTGGCCGAGCGCCAGGCCAAGCTGCGCCAGCAGCAGCTGGTGGCCGAGGTCGTGAAGCCCGCCGAGGCCGAGGCCGAGCGGGTCAGGATCCTCGCGGCCGCCGAGGCGCAGCGGATGAAGATCCAGGCGGAGGCCGCCGCCTCGTACGACCGGGTCGCGCTCGACCGGATGCTGATCGACCAGCTCCCGCAGATCGTCAAGGAGGCCGCGGGCGGTCTGGCGGGCGCCAACGTCAACGTCCTCAACGGTGCGGACGGTCTGGGCGAGATCGCCGCCGGCCTGGTGTCCCAGGGCCTGACGATCCTCGACTCGGTCCGGCAGAACCTGAACGGTCCGGACGCCGACGGTCACCGCTCCACGGAGGGCGAGGGCAACAGCCTCCTCCAGCTGCCCACCAGCAAGGGCAGGAAGTCGAACGACGGTCCGGTGGACGTCGACTAGCGGCGCCCGCCGAGTGCACTGAGCGCAGAGGCCCTCGACCGGTGTCGGTCGGGGGCCTTCGCCGTCCGCCTGCGGCATCACCGCGTGCCGGTGATCACCGCTCGGCCCGGTGGAACACCGCGAGGGGGCCGTACCGGTCGAGTGTGCGCACCAGTGCGGCGACGGCCTCCTCCCGCTCGGATTCAGGGACGTCGGCGATCCGGACCGTGACCCTCTGCACGGACGGGGCAAGGCGCCGGACCCGTGCCGGGACGGGCCGGTCGTACCCCATCCAGCACTGGAACTCGACCTCGTGGTACCGGTCGTCGGCCAGGGAGTCCGCCAGCACGTCGGGACCGCCGAGCAGCGGGGCTCGCCCGCCGTCCGACGTCTCGCGGGAGCCGAAGAGGGCGTCCGTGAGCGGATGTACGACGGACAGTCCCGCGGCGCCGAGCTGCTTGATCAACGTGAGACTCGCGGCCCGCGTCAGCCTCGGCACGTACCAGAGGAAGAACGGTTCCGGAGTGGCGTCCCGTGCGTCGGCACCGGTCGCGCCGTCCCGGCCGAAGTGCTCGTCGAAGATCGCACGGGCCCGTTCCTCGGGCAGGGCGGGGCACACATAGCCGTTGTCCCTGATGTGCGCGACGAAGTCGGCGGGCAGCAGGACGTGGTGCCGGCGGACGTAGTGCGCCAGCTCGGCCGGCCACAGCCAGGTTCCGTCGGTGACGAGGGACCCGGCGCCGGGGATCCATGTGTCCCCGGTGACCACGTCCCGTTCCGCCCCCATGACGGAGTAGATCTCGGTGGACGATTCCAGGTAGGCGACGAGCCTGTCCTCGTCCCGTTCCCCGACGGCCCTCACGGCGTCGCGGAGGAAGTTGCCGGACTTCCCGGTGAAGCCCGCTCGCTTGATCATCTTCTCTCCTGCTCCGGGGTCATACTGAGGGTGTGAGTGCGGCTCGCACGGGTGATGGCGGGGCCAGGGAGCAGGTCGGGAGGCCTGTGCCGAGGGCGGCTGCGGTCATCCAGTACGAGTGGGACGCCGCGTGGGTGATCGTCGCGTACGGCGAGTACGACGCCGGATGCATCGCGTCCCTGGCCGAGGCCCTGGAGATCGCGTCCGAGAGGTACTCCAAGGTGGTGGTGGACGCCTCTCGGCTCACCTTCGCGGACTCGACGTTCGTGAACCTGCTGCTCAGAGTCAACCCCACGACCAAACTTCGAGTGGCCGAGCCTGCGCCGCAGCTGCGGCGGCTGCTGCGGCTCACCGGGGCGGACTCCGTGCTGGACGTCCGCGACTCGGTCGAGGAGGCCGCGGCCTCCTGACCCGCCACGGCCCGTGCCCGCGCGGTGAGCAGTGCCCGACCGGTCTTCTCCGGGAGGCTCGTGCCCTGCACCGCTGCGAGGACCTGCTCCGCGACCGTCCGCAGCCTGACGTCGGCCGTCCGGGAGACCTCCTTCAGGATCCCGACGGCCTCCTCGGAGCCATGACCACCCCGAGCGCCAGCCGCCGGCCGACGGCCCGCGCCGCGAGCCCGACGACTGCTTCGGCCGCCACGACCACGGGGAGCAGGAAGTTGAGTTCGAAACGGCCGCCGGCGTCGTACCCCGCGTCGCAGTACGCCCGTGCCCATACGGTCAGCGACCAGGCGGCGCAGCCCATGGCGGCCCCGAAGAGCGCGGAGCCCGCCCAGGGGAGAGGGGAGTCGGATCTCGGCTTGGCTGTGTCCACGACACAGCACGACATCGATCACCGCGCCCGCGGTTCCCCGCACCGCTCAGTCGTCCTCGTTCTCCTCGTGTGTCTTCCTGGGGGACTTGCCGGCCTTCGCGGGTGATCCGTGGTTCCTGTGCGGCTTGTGACGGGGGTGATCGTCCCGGGGGTGGGGCGAGTTCGGCTTGTGCGGATCGGCGCCGTGGTGGCGGCCCGCCGGGGCTGCCCGGTCGGAGGAGCCCCGGCTCATGGAGACCGGCTCGGCACGGGTGCCGGTCGTCGCGGACGCCGGGCCCGACGCGCTTCCGGCCGCGGGCCGAGCGCCGTGGGATCCGCTCGACGGGGCCGCACTCGGCCCGCCGCCCGGTGTCGCCGTGCCGGACGGCGGGTGCGTGGCCGTCGAGGCCGCGTCGGCGCGGTCGTCGCTGCTGCCGCTCGTGTCCGGGGCGACCGCGAGCGTCGTCCCCAGGGCCACGGAGATCGCGGCCAGTACGGTCCCCACGGCCAGGCGGCGGCCGTGCCGGACGCCTCGGGGGCCACGCGGCGGGCCGGACCGCCCGGTGACCGCCAACTCCTCCGTACGCACGGGCTCGTTCTCGTCGGGTCGAGCCGCGCGGGGCAGCGGCGGGCGGACCGCGGCGGCGGACGGGGACGGCCCGCGCCCGCCGGGCCCGGACGTCAGGGAGGAGAGCGCCCGCGCACATTGCTCGGCGTCCGGACGTGCCTCCGGGTCCCGGTCGGTCATGGCCCGTATCAGGGCGGCCAGGTCCGAGGAGAGCCAGGCGGGGACCGTGGGCGGACGGTGGAGACGGGCCACCGCGGCCTCCAGCGGGGTGCCGTGGTACTCCAAGTCCCCTTTCAGGCACTCCAGGAGGACCAGCCCGAGCGCGTAGACGTCCGCGGCCGGTCCGACGCGCCCGCCCTCGACCTGTTCGGGCGCCAGATAGGCGGCGGTCCCTGTCAGTACGTCAGGTGCCGTGTGACGGGTGGCGTTCGCCAGGCGGGCGATGCCGAAGTCCGCCAGATAGGGGTCGCCGGTCGTGTCGAGCAGGACGTTCGACGGTTTGACGTCGCGGTGCACGATGCCGGCCCGGTGCACATGGGCGAGCGCCCGTGCGAGGGCGGTGCCCAGCTCGGTCACGCGCCGCCTGGGCAGTGCCCCGCACGTCAACAGGCCGCGCAGGGTGGGGCCCTCGACGAGTTGCATGACCAGGTAGGCGCGGTCGTCGTGGCGGCCGGCGTCGTAGACGGTGACCAGTCCGGGATGCTGCAGACGGGCGAGGAAGACGGCCTCCGCGGCGAGACGGTCCTCGGCCTGCGGATCGGAGCCCGGCCGGAAGACCTTGACGGCCACGGGCCGGCGCAGACGCGTGTCGACGCCTTCGTAGACGTCGGCCATCCCTCCGGAACCGATTCTCGAGCCCAACCGGTAGCGGCCGCAGAGGACTTGGGCGGACTGCGGGTCCGCGGGGACCGGCGCGGGAGCCGGCAGGGCTGCTGATCGGCGGGCCTTCATCTGCTTCTCCGTTGCTGTCACCTGCTGTCACCGCATTCGGGCTGGGCCGGGGGTGTACTGCGAAGCGGGTACCCCGGGCCGTGTCAGGTACCCGGGCGAAGTCGGCGCCGCGACGGGGACCGGACCTCCCGGCGACCTGGCGGAGCCCTCCCCCTCCGTCACGCCGCCTCGCCACCCCGCTCCCGTCACGGCTCGCGCCAGAAATCGAACACATGATTGAATTCAGCCATGCGACCGATTCCCGACGACCTCGCCCACGCGCAGGAGGAGTGGCACGCCACCTACCGGCAGCTCGCCGTGCGCCCGCGCACCGCGCTGCGGCGGCGGCTGATCCGCCTGTCGTCCCAGGTGCTGTTCCACCCGTACTGGCAGGGACGCGGTACGGCCGCCCGGTCGGCGTTGTCCGTCTCGGGGCGGGGTGGAAGGAGCCGGTGATGTACGGCCGCGTCCGGTGCGCCGTGTCGGGCGGCGGGGATGGTGCGTGCCGTGTCCCTGCTGCCGCCTGATCCGCGCCGGCTCCGGGCGATCCTCGCCCACCTGGACGAGCGGCTCGCCCAGAACGAGACCGTCGCCGTCTACCTCCGGCTCCAGCGGGAGGCCGTACTCGCCGCGCTCGCCCGCACCGAGGGGGGCGGACGCCCCGCGCGCCGGCGGGCGAGGCGCGGGGGCGACAGCGGCGGGGAGAGCGGCGGGCCGCCGCCCGGCCCTGCCGCGTCGGCGCCGAGGAGCGGGTACGTCGTCGAGCGGAAGCGCACCCCGCACGGGCGCGAGCCCGCCGTCGTCCACCGGGCCCTGTGCACGATGATCGACGGCACCCCGAGCCACATCCGGGCCGACGAGGCGCGGGCCGCGCTCACCGACCCGAACGGCGAGCCGTGCCCGTTCTGCCGGCCCGACACGGAGCTGGGCACGGACCTGGCGTGAGCCGGCGGCCGGCCGGGGGACCGCCGTGAGCCCGGTGGCCGTCCACGAGCTGCCGTGCGGGGCGGCCGTACGTACCGTCGGACGCATGGACGGGACGCCGCAGCGCATCGAGCCCTCGACGGACCGGACCGCCGCGGCGCGCATGCTGGGCTGCGCGCCGGACGAGGTCGGCTACTGCCCCCGCTGCCAGGGGCTCACCCGCCGCTACGGCCGCGGTGCGCAGATCATCTGTACGGCCTGCCGGGCGGCCGAGGAGGCCGGGCGAGCGGCGTCCGGGGCCGGCTGACTCCCCGCGGTCGGCCCACGGCGGCCGGGCAACCGCCGCGTGCGCCGCCCGAGGTGGTTTCTTTACCGTTCCCTGACGCCCCCACCGCATCCATCGGTCCCGTGGCGGTGTCCTCCCCGTTGTCCGCAACTGGCGGTAGTCATGTCGGAGAGGGGAGTGCCATGGAAGGCACCGTCGTCGCAGTGGTGGTCGTCGGCCTGCTTCTGCTCGTCCTCAGGAGCGGGATGCGCGTCGTCAACCAGGTGGAGCGCGGGGTGGTGTTCCGGTTCGGGAAGGCGCTGCCGAGCCACCGGCAGCCCGGCATCACCTTCCTCATCCCGTTCGCCGACCGGATGCGCAAGGTGAACGTGCAGGTCGTGACCATGCCGGTGCCCACGCAGGAGGGCATCACCCGGGACAACGTGTCCGTGAAGGTCGACGCGGTCGTCTACTTCAGGGTGACCGACCCGGTCCGCGCGGCCATCGAGGTGCAGGACTACAGCTTCGCCGTCGGCCAGGTCGCCCAGTCGTCCCTGCGGTCCATCATCGGCAAGAGCGACCTGGACGACCTGCTGAGCGACCGGGAGCGGCTGCACGAGGGGCTCGCCCTGATGATCGACAGCCCGGCGGCCGGGTGGGGCATCCACATCGACCGCGTCGAGATCAAGGACGTACAGCTGCCGGAGTCGCTGAAGCGGTCCATGTCGCGGCAGGCCGAGGCGGAGCGGGAGCGGCGGGCCCGGGTCATCACCGCGGACGGTGAGTTCCAGGCCGCGCAGCAGCTCGCCAACGCCTCGCGGATCATGTCGGACACGCCCGAGGCGATGCAGCTGCGGCTCCTCCAGACCGTCGTCGAGGTGGCCGCCGAGAAGAACTCCACACTCGTGATGCCGTTCCCGGTGGAGCTGCTGCGGTACTTCGACCGGGCCACGGCGCGGATCGACGCCGGCCTCAGGACGGCGAGCGTTCCGGCGCAGACGCAGGCGGAGGCACAGCCTGGGCCGGTGGAGCAGGAGACCGGCGGCCCGGAGTCCGCCGAGCGGCCGTAGCCAGCGCCAGCGTCACGCACACCGAGCCCGCCGCCGTCCCGGTCATCGCGGCGGCGGGCGAGGTGAACTGGGCCACCGCCCCGGCCAGCGCCGCGCCGACACCCTGGAGGGTGAGCATGCCGGCCGAGTGCAGCCCGAGCGCCTGACCGGCGAGTTCGCCGGGGGTCAGCTCCATCAGCCGTTCCTGCTGCACGAGACTCGCGCCGAAGCCGGCCGAGGCGACCGTCACGCACACCGCGGCCACGAGCAGCGGCGGGCGGGCGCAGAACACCAGGAACGGCACCGCGAGCAGCAGCAGGAGCGGAGTGGCCAGCCGGCGCCGTACCTCGGGCCGCAGCAGGCGGCCGACCGTCACGTCCCCGGCGAACATGCCGAGCGCCCCGCAGGCGAACAGGGTGCCGGCCGCGTGCGGGGCGTACGGCACGTAGAGGGACTCGCAGCCGACGACCAGGCCGTTGGGCAGCCACAGGCCCAAATAGGTGAGGCGGCGCGGGCGGGAGGACCACAGCAGGGCGTTGGCGCGCCAGGTCGCCGACGGGGAGGGGCGGCCCGTGGTCCGGGGCCGGCGGGCGGACAGGCCCAGCCGCAGGACGAGTGCGGCCGTCAGATGGAGGGCCGCCGACAGCAGCAGGCAGGCCCGCGGCGACAGGGCGGCGAGCAGGGCGCCGCCGGTGGCGAACCCGGCCACCTGCATGAGTCCGTTCATCATGTTGAACAGCGAACGCCCGGGCAGGTAACCGTCCTTGGTGAGGATCTCGTTCAGCAGGCCCCAGCGGACGCCTCCGCCGAGGGAGGCCACCAGGCCCAGCGCGAGGAGGACGGCGAAGACCGCGCCGACGGGCAGGCCGGGCAGGGCCTGCACCGCCGTCCCGGCCGCGAAGGCCAGCGCGATCGCCGACAGGGCCGTACGCGGGGGCAGCCGGTCGGCGCCCGAGAGCAGCACGGTCGCGCCCAGCACCTGGGCGAGGGAGGGGCCGAACATGCTCACCGCCGACAGCAGCGGGGAGCCGGTCGCCCGGTACACGAGCGTGCCGAGGGCGAGACCGCCGACGGTCTGGGCGGCGGTCTGGGCGGCGGAGCCGAGGAAGAGCGGGGTGAACTCGGGGGTGCGGACCAGGGATCGGTAGCTGGGCATGCCCGGGAGTCTCGGGCGGTCCGGGTCGGGGCGGTTATTGTTTCGCGGCAGCGCGAAAGGTCCTACGGCCGGAGGGGGGCGGGTCCGGTGGGGTGGTGGCAGCTGAACGCCGACACCGTGGCCCGCAGCCGGTTCGTCCTCTCGCCGCTCGCGGAGACCTTCGCCTGTCTCAAGCTGCTGCACGCCGGTGAGGGAGCGCATCCCGGAGAGCGGGACTGGCTGCGCGCCCACCTGCCCGGCTACCGGGCCCGGCCGGCCGCCGACCCGGTGACGGCGCTGCTGGTGCGGGCCGGACTCGGCCGGGAGTGGATCGCCGACTTCCTGACGCCCACGCCCCGCGGAGGGGAGACGTTCGAGGACGAGGTCGCCCGGGTGCGGTCGGTGGCGCCCGCCGCGGCCCGCGCCCATCTGCGCACCGCCCTCGCCGGTCCGCTCCCGGACGCCCTCGACCGGGACGACCTGCCCGAGCGGGCGGCCGTACTGCTGGAGTGGGTGTGGCGGGAGACGGTACGGCCGTACTGGGAGCGGCGCCGGCGCGTGCTGGAGGCGGACGTGGTGGCACGGACCGCGCAGGTGAGCCGGGGCGGCTGGGCGAGTGCGCTGGACTCGCTGCGGCCGGGGCGCACCCGGTGGCTCGGGGAGAACCGGCTCCAGGTCAATCTGCACGAGTATCCGCCGCGCGAGATCTCCGGGGCCGAGATGCTCTTCGTGCCGGTGACCCCGCAGCGGCACGGCTGGGTGGCCTGGGAGGACGGCGAACGGTACGCGGTGATCTACCCGTGCGCCGGAGTCCTCGCCGACGCCGGGGACCGTGCCGTGCCCGCGAGCCTCGGCGCGCTGCTCGGGGCGGCCCGGGCCGGGGTGCTGGTGCTGCTGGACTCCCCCATGAGCACGAGCCAGCTGACCGCGGTGACCGGCCAGGGGCTGGGCTCGGTCGGCCGGCATCTGAAGGTGCTGCGGGAGGCGGGGCTGGTGACCCGCCGCCGGGCGGCCCGTTCGGTGCTCTACACCCGGACGGCGGCGGGCGAGGTCCTGGTGGAGGCGGCGGGCCCGGCCTCGGACCCGGGCGGGGCGACGGGGCCGCGCGCCGGGGGCGTGCACGGGCGGGGCTAGCATCCGGGGCATGACGACTACTGACCACAACGGTTCCGTGCTGGACACCGAGATCGGGGCCCTCAAGGGCGGCTCCGCGGACCTGCCGCAGTTCACCGGCAAGGCCGTACTGATCGTGAACGTGGCCTCGAAGTGCGGGCTGACCCCGCAGTACACGGGCCTGGAGAAGCTGCAGGAGCGGTACGCCGAGCAGGGCTTCACCGTGCTGGGCGTGCCCTGCAACCAGTTCCTCGGGCAGGAGCCCGGGACCGCCGAGGAGATCGCGGAGTTCTGCTCCGCGACGTACGGCGTGTCCTTCCCGCTGACCGAGAAGGTGGAGGTGAACGGCGAGGGCCGGCACCCGCTGTACGAGCGGCTCGTGGGCTTCGCCGACGCCGAGGGGCACACCGGCGACATCCGCTGGAACTTCGAGAAGTTCCTCGTCGGCCGGGACGGCCGGGTCGTCGCGCGCTTCTCGCCGCAGACCGAGCCGGAGTCGGCGGAGGTCGTGGCCGCCATCGAGGGCCAGCTGGCCTAGGCGGTTGACCCTGCCCCTGGGGCAGGGACGAGCGTTCCCGTCACCGGGCGGAGAGGCCGCCCGGTGACGGAGGAGCGAGAAGGCCGCAGGGCGGTCCGCTCGGCACGAGGGACGGACACCGTGAACGAGGAGCTGCTCACCATCGGCGCGTTCGCCGCGCGGGCCCGGCTCTCGGCCAAGGCCCTGCGGCTGTACGACCGGCTGGGCCTGCTGGCGCCGGCGCACGTCGACGCCGCCAGTGGTTACCGCTACTACCGCGCGGACCAGGTCGAGCACGCTCGGCTGGTGGCCCTGCTGCGGCAGCTCGACATGCCGCTCGCCCGGATCGCCGAGGTGACCGGGGCCGGGGGCGCCGAGGCCGCCGAGCGGCTCGCCGCCTACTGGGCGGACGTGGAGGCCCGGGTGGCCGGGCAGCGGACCCTCGTCGAGTACCTCCGTGGACGACTGTCGGGGAGGAGCTCCGAGATGTACGAGAAATTTGCGATCGAAATCATCGACGTGCCGGCGCAGGTGGTGATCACCGAGTCGCGGCACACGCTCGCGGACGAGTTGCCGGCCTGGATCGGCGCGTCCCTGGGGCGGCTGGAGGCGGGCGCGCGGGAGTGCGGGGGCGTGACGGGCGCGCCGTTCGTCGTCTACCACTCCGAGGTGTCGATGGAGAGCGACGGGCCGGCCGAGTCCTGTGTGCCGGTGGCGGACGGGGCCGCGGCCCGCGCATGGGCCGGACGGCAGGGGCGGGCCCGGGAGACGACGGTGCGGGTGGAGCCGGCGGCACGGCTGGCCTACACCCGGATCACCAAGGCGCAGGTGGCCCATCCGCAGATCCTGGCCGCCTTCGAGGCGGTGGAGCAGTGGACGGCCGGGGAGGGGCTGTCGATCGCGGGGCCCTGCCGGGAGATCTACTTCGCCGACTGGGACGCGGCCGGGCCCGGTGACCCCGTGTGCGACGTGGCGTTCCCGGTGCACCGGTCCGCGGTGACCGCGGAGTAGGCGCACCGGGCCCGCGGAGACAGGTGAGCCCTCTCGGCAAGGACGGCGTCTGGTCGAGAGGGCGTTCCCAGTGGTGCTTGTGCGGTTGTGGGGGCCGGACCGGAGCGTCCGGCTCGTCCGCGGACCAGGGTCAGGGAAGGTCTGCCTACGCCTTCACCGAGGCCACGAAGGCGTTCCACGCGTCGGTCGGGAAGGCCAGGACCGGGCCCTCGAGGACCTTGGAGTCGCGGACGGCGAGTTCGGCGGTGGTGGGCGACTTGACCTCGACGCAGGCGCCGTTGCCCGCGGAATAGGAAGACTTCATCCACGTCTCCGAAGCGCCCTGAATCAGTGCCATGTCCACTCCTGTTGCGAGTTGCGATAGTGCGGTTCACGCCAACCTTGTCGACTGATTGGCGTGATCGACGCTACCGGGCAACTGCCCCCGCCGGCGTAGTCGTTCACTCAACCGGATGGCATATTCCAGGTGAGCCTTCCAATAGAGTGGACCGACGGTGTACGATCCGGCGCCCTCTGTGACAGCAGCTCATTCCGCGTAGTCTTTGGCCCGTTCCGCAATGAACTGTCGGGATTGCTCCACATTGAGGGACTGTGCCCGCAGATGCTCGTACATCACGGCGTACTTCTGCACGTCCTGCGCCTTCTCCAGGTACAGGTCGCTGGTGACGCCCTCCAGGTACACCACGCTGGAGTCGGCCGCGTCGGTGAACTCGAGGATCGCGTACTGGCCGTTGAGGCCCGGGTGCGCGCCCACCTCGAAGGGCAGCACCTGCACGGTGACGTGCGGCAGCTGGGACAGCTCGATCAGGTGCTCGAGCTGCTCGCGCATCACCAGCTTGCTGCCGACGACCCGGCGCAGCGCCGCCTCGTCCAGCACCACCCACAGCCGCAGGGGGTTCCCCTCGGCGGTGATACGTTCCTGTCGCCGCATGCGCACCTGCACGCGCTTCTCGATCTCGGCCGTCGACGTCTCCGGCAACGCGCCCTGCACCAGGGCCTCCGCGTAGGCACGGGTCTGCAGGAGACCGGTGACCAGCTGGGGTTCGTAGACCCGCAGGGACTCGGCGTCGGTCTCCAGGCCGATGTACACGCTGTAGGGGATGTCCCCGAAGGTGTGCCACCAGCCCTGCTGCCGCGAGTCCCGGGCCATCTCCATCAGCGAGTCGACGATCCGCTGGTCGTCCACCTCGTACACGCCGCACAGGTCGCGCACGTCGCGCTGGCTGATGCTTCTGCGGCCGTTCTCCAGCCGACTGATCTTCGACTGCGACACGAGCAGCCGCTCCGCCACCTCTTCGGCCGTCATGCCCTTGAGCTCACGGAGCCTGCGCAGCTCCTGACCCAGCCGGCGCCGCCTGACGGTGGGATTCACATTGGACGCCACGGGACGTGCACCTCCGGCTGCCTGCCTGTTTCTTGACACTTTCCGTATCTGCTGTTCAGCAGACTGCCACCAAGGTGCTTTCTACCGCTGGGAAACGGTGGATATGCGGCGCGTACGCGTCAGTTCGGGCACAGATCCGAAAACCCGAGGCCGGCGGGGACGCAGTCGAGCGGGGCGGAGAGATCACAGGATCTCTCCGCCCCGCTCGGACCAGCGGCTCCCGAATCGGGTCTGTGGGGACCGGGGTTGCGGCTCAGTGGGCCACGGCGCGTGCCATGGACCCGCGGTGCGGCTGCATCGGAACCCCGCGTGCGGGTTCCGCCGTCGGCCTGCCTCCGGGCCCGCCCGGCCGGCCCGGTGAGGCCGGGCCACGGCGCGGCTGGGCGGCCGCGCCGTTCTGCACGTCCATCACGGCGTGCGCGACGAGCCCGCCCATCGGGTCGTGCCGGATCAGGTCCCGCAGCCGGGACCTGGACGAACGCCCCTCGTTGCCGGGGTAGAGATGTTTGCCGAGCCCGACGGCGTGCGCCAGGGCGGCGAGCGCCGCGGTCCGCGGGTCCGGCGGTACACCGGTGCGGATCGCGGAATCCAGCCGGGCTCGGATCTCCCGGCTGATCTCGTTGTCCGTCGCCTGATAGCGCGTCGTCGGCAGCACCCCGCACATCTGGCCCGCCACGGCATGCACCATGCCGCACCGCTCCAGGTGCGAGAGGTAGGTCTGACGGAGCCCCAGCCGGGGTCCGCCGATCCAATGGACGGCACGTACCGGAGCGCCACGCCTTCGCAGCAACTCCAACGCGCAGTCCAGAGTCGGATCTCCAGTCGGCCGTGGTGCCACCACGGCGATACGATCCCCGTCTGGGGCTATCCGTCCGGCCAGCGCCAGCTCCACTAGCTGTGCTCCGGCCAGACCGAGGTCGAGCGACTGCGGCTGTGCAGTGGTACCCGTGGTCGGGTCCAATGCCAGCAGCAGAAGCTCCTCCGGAAGTGTTCTGCGGCTCCTGCCCATCCATGCCTCCCCGCGTGGATGAATGACAGGGTGACCCCTCTCACATTGGTCTGTCGAGGGTGCGTGACCGGTTCGTGAGGGAACCGGCAGGTATGTCGTTCTCGTCTACCACAGGGGCCAAGCCCTCACACAGGACACTGGTACATGGTTCGGACAGGGCGCGCGTACAGGCGTGCGGCGCATGGAGGAGGCATCGGTGGCGGGCGAGTCCCCCGACAGGTCGAAGCAGCGCGAGTCGTCGGCGGAACCGACGTCGGGGAGCGGGGGTTCGGTTCCCGAGGCGCGTGATCCGCGTCTCGCGGTCGCCCGCGAAAAGGATTCCTCGGGTGGTGGCAGGGACACCGCGACGAAGATCCTGTCGGTCCGGGACCTGAAGACACCGGCGGAGGCGGAGAAGCCGGCGGAGGCGGAGGAGTCCGCGGGCTCCGAGGGCGCCGACGCCGAGGCGTCGGCCGACGCCGCCCCCGACGAGGACATCGCGCTCCGCGACGCCGTCTCGGCGTGGGTGCGCGGGGCGGACGCGGGCAAGCGGGAGGCGAAGGCCGACGCACCTGCAAACACCGCTGAGCGCCGGGAGTCCGGGGCCGACACGGATGCCGAGGCGGGGGCGGAGTCCGCCGACGGTGCCGAGGCCGGTACCGACTCGGAGGCGGGGGCGAGTTCCGCCGCCGACGCCGACGCCGACACGGACGCCGGGTCCGCGTCCCGGTCCGGGGCCGAGTCCGGGGAGGCTGTCCAGACCGGCACCGGTTCGAAGGCCGACGGCGACGAGACCGACAAGGACGCCGACGGCAAGGCGAAGGCAGGCGCCGTCGAGAAGGCGGACGCGGCGGTGAGGTCCGACGCCCGCGTGGCGGCCGCCGCTCGCGTGAAGGCGGCGCACGGTGGCGCGAACGCCAAGGCGGGGGCGCGCTCTGACGCCGGCTCCGGTGCGAAGGCCGACGCCGCCCGGGACACCGAAACGGCCTCGAAGACCGGTGCGGCGCCGACGGCTGCCGCCGACGCACCAGCCGACTCGGAGCGGAAGTCCGGCGGCGACGCCGGGGCCGACGCCGACTCCCCCACCGACGCCGACCCGAAGGCGGACGCGGCTCCCGAGACCGGCACCGGCACCGGCTCCGAGGCGGACGCGAAGCCGGAGTCCGGAACCGACGCGAAGAGCGACGCGAAGCCCACGGACGCCGCCGACGCCAAGACCGACGCGGCTCCCCTCGACGCGAAGCCCGATGCCGGCACCGATGACGGAGCCGACGCCAAGGAGGACGCGAGGCCCGAGGACCGTGACGGTGGGGACGGGCCGCGGGTCGATCAGGCCACCGCCGTCTTCAAGGCCGTACGTCCCAAGGCGCCGCAGGTCGACCAGCCGACCACCATGCTCAAGCTGGGCGGCAAGCCCCGGACACCCGCGCCCGAGAGCGAGCGCACCAGCAAGTTCGTCGCGCTGAAGAACGATCTGGGGCCCGCGCCCGCGAAGCCCGGCACCGCCGCCCCCGGCACCGGCAAGCCGGCCGGCGACGAGCCCGCGGCCGCCGCGCCGGCGGCCGCCAAGCCGGACGTCACCACCGCCGTCCCCCAGGTCGGCCCCGAGCGCACCACCCAGCAGCCGCTGCCGCCCAAGCCCCCGCTGGACCTGCTGGCGGAGCTGACGAACACCCCACCGCCCCCGGAGACCCCGGTCCGCACCGCCGTGCGCCGCGTCAAGATCTGGACCCCGCTGGTCCTGCTCCTGGCGATCGTCCTCGCGGTCGTGCAGAACTTCCGCCCGCTCCCCCAGCCCACCCTCGACCTCACCGCGAAGGACAGCTACACCTTCGGCGGCTCCGACGCGAAGGCCGGCATCCCGTGGCCGTCCGACGGCCAGGCCGCGCTGGACGTCCAGGGCATCGGCAGTTTCGGCTCCTCGGGCACGCAGAAGCCCGTGCCGATCGCGAGCGTCGCGAAGGTGATGACCGCGTACATCATCCTGCGCGACCACCGGCTCAAGAGCGGCGCCGACGGCCCCAAGATCAAGATCGACAAGACCGCCGAGCAGCAGTCGAACGCGGGCCAGGAGTCCACGGTCCACGTCACCGCCGGTGACTCGATCTCCCAGCGCGAGGCGCTGGAGAGCATCCTGATCGCCTCCGCGAACAACGTGGCCCGTCTGCTCGCCCGCTGGGACGCCGGTTCGGAGAAGGCGTTCGTGGCGAAGATGAACGCCACCGCCAAGGACCTCGGCATGACGAACAGCACGTACACCGACCCCTCCGGTCTGACGGACTCCACCGTCAGCACGGCTGTGGACCAGGTGAAGCTGGCCAAGGCCGCCATGACCGAGCCCGCCTTCCGCGAGGTCGCGGCGATGATGTCGTACGACGACTACAAGGGCGAGAACCACTCCAACTGGAACCACCTGGTCGGCAGGAACAACGTGGTCGGCATCAAGACCGGCACCACCACCTCCGCCCTCGGCAACCTCGTCTTCGCGGCGAAGAAGGACGTCGGCGGCGAGACGCGGACCATCGTGGGTGCCGTGCTGCGCCAGCCCGCGGGCGGCCCGGAGAACACCATCCTCAGCGCCGCCCTGGACCACAGCGACAAGCTGATCCGGGCCGCGCAGGGGGCGCTGAAGTCCGCGACGATCCTGAAGAAGGGCGACGTCGTCGGCTACGTGGACGACGGCCTCGGGGGCCGTACCCCGGTCGTGGCCACGAGGGACGTCAAGGCGGCCGGCTGGTCCGGTCTGAAGGTCGAGCTGGAGTTCGCCGCCGACGAGGTGCCGCACACCGCGAAGGCCGGCACCCAGGTCGGCACGCTCACGGTGGGTGACGGCTCGGCCGGTGCGGTGAAGGTCCCGGTGGCCCTGGCCAAGGATCTGGCCGAGCCCGGTCTCGGCGCCAAGCTGACCCGTCTGGGCTGACCGCACCACCTCCGCCCGCCCGCGCACCCCGTCGACGGCGCCCACCCGGGAGCCGGTCGGCGGGGTGCGTGCTAGCGTCACGAATCGGGGCAGCTAGCCGGTCAGGGGGACAAGGCCGGGAACTGGACGAGAAGCGGCCGGGAACACTGAGGGAAACGGCCGAGAAAAGAAGACGGGAACGGGGAGCCTTCAGGTGGCCACAGCGGAGCCGACACGCGCCGACGACGCCGATCCGGGCCCGGGAGCCGGCCCGCGAATACGTGTGTCCACACCGGACCGGGACAGGGTGGGCAGCACGCACGGTCATCACGACGACCGTGCGGCAGCGCACCGGCCCGGCGGACGCGCGCGTCTTCTCGCCTCCCTGGAACCCGTTCGTCAGCGGCTGCTGCTGCACCCCGTGCTCTCCGTCACCGCACTCGCGGGCGTGCTGCACATCGTCTGGTTCTTCACCTTCGCCAACAGCGGCGGCGACCTCGCGGCCCAGGACGCCTGGGCCGAGTTCGTCGGCCGGCACCCGGACTCGGCGTACAACCTCGCCTGGTACGGGGGCATGCACCCGGTGTCCTACAGCGTGGTCTCGCCGTACCTGATGTCGGTCCTCGGCGTCCGTACGACGATGATGCTCGCCGGGACCGTGTCGGCGGGCCTGCTGACGCTGATCCTGATACGCAGCCGGGCGGTGCGGAACCCGCTGTGGGTCTCGTTCGCCGGGGTCTTCGCGTTCCTGTGCAACGCGATATCCGGGCGCGTGACCTTCGGGCTCGGCACGATGTTCGCGCTCGGCGCGGTCGCCGCCGTGCACTGCTGGCCGTACCGGTGGCGGTACAAACGCTGGGCGAAGGCGCTGGTCGCCGCCCCGCTGGCCGGGCTCGCCACGATGGCGTCGCCGGTCGCGGGGCTGTTCGTGGGTCTGGTCGCGGTCGCGCTGTTCCTGCAGAAGCGGCGGCCGGGCGCCTGGGCGCTGGGTCTCGCGCCGGCGGCCGTGGTCGGGGTCTCGGCCTGGCTGTTCCCGTTCTCCGGCACCCAGCCGATGACGATCGGCTCGGTGATCCTGCCGCTGCTCTACGGCCTGCTCTGCCTGTTCCTGGTGCCCAAGGAGTGGCTGACCGTCCGGCTGACGGCCGCCGTCTACAGCCTCGGTGTCGTCCTGGTGTGGCTGATCAGCTCGCAGATCGGGTCGAACATCTCGCGGCTGCCGATGCTCTTCGCGGGTGCGGCACTGATCGCGGCACTGCCGTACACCGTGCCGAAGTCGCGCAAGTGGTACGTGACCGTGCTGGCGTTCCTGGGCTTCGTCGGCTGGATCGGCTTCAAGACGGTCGACGACATCATCCACACCACCCCGGCCGCCTCCTGGGCCCGCGAGCTGGCCCCGCTGGTCAACGAGCTCCAGAAGAACGGCGCCGAGAAGGGCCGCGTCGAGGTGGTCCCGGCGCGCTCGCACCGCGAGGCGTCCGCGCTCGCGCCGTACGTCAACCTGGCCCGCGGCTGGAACCGTCAGGCCGACATGGAGCGCAACCCGCTCTTCTACGACGACACCCTCAACTCGGCGAACTACCACGAGTGGCTCCAGCGCTGGGCCGTCCACTACGTGGTGCTTCCCAAGGACAACCCCGACGGCGACGGCGGTGTGCGCGAGGTGCAGCTGCTGCAGCGGGGGATGCCGTACCTGAAGCAGGTGTGGGGCGACGCCAACTGGCAGCTGTTCCAGGTGACCGACCCGGCGCCGCTCGCCGAGCCCAACGCCGTGGTCGACCGGGCGGAGCAGGGGGAGATGACGCTGGAGGTGCGCAAGGCCGGGCGGATCCTGATCCGGATCCCCTACTCGCCGTGGCTGAGCGTCGTCGACGAGCAGGGCAAGAGCCTGAAGCCGCCGCAGGAGACGGAGTCGTCCAGGCACCGGGAGCAGGGCATGCCGAAGACGTACGACAACGTCAACGGATGTCTGATGGAGACGCCGGAGGACGCCAACGGGGACAAGTGGACGGCGCTGCTCGCCCCGCGGGCCGGCACCTACCACCTGGCGGCGCCCTACCAGCTGCCCCGCGGCACCCCCTGCCCCGACGAGCTGAAGTAGCTAGTCCGTGCCGCGCAGCTCCGTCACGTAGCGGTCCGTGCCCGGCACCGTCGGGACGAAGGGGGCCACCAGCTCCACCCGCCCCAGTCCCGAGCCCGCGACGTCCGCGTCCAGGCCCGTGAAGTGGTCCGTCCAGCACTCCCGCGGGTCCTTCTCCAGGAACCACAGCAGGGTCAGGCGGGTGTCCACGCCCTCCACCTGCTTCACATAGGTCATGCGGTCGCCCGGCAGCGGTGTCGGCCGGAACACGGTGACCATGGCGGACGGGGACCCCGCGAGCCGGCGCGGCAGGTGCCGGGCGGCCAGCCACTCCAGCAGCTCGGCCCGCTGCCGCGGGGAGTCGGTGTCGACGACCTGGAGCACCAGCCCGGAGTACGGGTGGTCGAGCGCGTGGACGTCCCTGGGCCCCGCGGCGCCGTCCCGGTAGACGGTCGCCGCGTGGTCCTGGAAGGCCGTGAAGACGTGGGTGCGGTCCTGGTAGACCCGGGCGTCGCGGTTGAGGCGCCGGTTGACGGCGACCGTCCACTTCATGTGGTCGGCGTAGCGGCCGGCGGTGATCCAGTAGGTGGAGAGGTAGCAGCCGGCGGTGACCGGCTGGGCGATCGCGGACTTCTCCGGGTAGCGCAGCAGTTGCAGCTCCCGGGTCGCGACCCAGCGGCGGCCGGCGTACATCCACGGCATGGCCATCGCGCCGGCGTAGTAGTGGTCGTCCTCGTACCAGCGGTTGTAGGCGTACTCGTGGCCGGGATGCGGTTCGACCATGGTGATCAGGGCGTGGCCCGGGCGGACGCCGTACGGGCCCACGGCGGCCAGTTCTCCGTACAGCTCGCTTCGGGTGTCCTCGCTCATGCGGTTCCCCTTCCGTCCTCCCGCGGTCGCCCATACTCTGACGCTCCGTCAGACAGAACGCCATACCCCGGGAGGCACCGATGTCCCTGCTCACCGGCAAGACCGTCGTCGTCTCGGGCGTCGGGGCCGGGCTCGGCCACCAGGTGGCCGCGGCCGTCGTACGGGACGGCGGCAACGCGGTGCTCGGCGCCCGCACCGAGGCGAACCTCGCCAAGAGCGCGGCCGACATCGATCCGGACGGCGGCCGCACGGCGTACCGGACGACCGACATCACCGACGAGGGGCAGTGCGAGGCGCTGGCCGCGCTGGCCCGGGAGCGGTTCGGCTCGATCGACGCCGTGGTGCACGTGGCCGCCTGGGACTCCTATTTCGGCGGGGTCGAGGACGCGGACTTCGCGACCTGGCGGTCGGTCATCGACGTGAACCTGCTGGGGACGCTGCGGATGACGCGGGCGTGTCTGCCGGCGTTCAGGGCGGGCGGGGGCGGGTCGGTGGTGTT
The DNA here is from genome assembly GCF_900105245.1 of Streptomyces sp. 1222.5. Taxonomy (NCBI): domain Bacteria; kingdom Bacillati; phylum Actinomycetota; class Actinomycetes; order Kitasatosporales; family Streptomycetaceae; genus Streptomyces; species Streptomyces sp. 1222.5. The sequence continues at coordinate 3,924,362 of NZ_FNSZ01000001.1, forward strand.
CATCGGGACGCAGTCGGCCGTCGCCGCGCCCTCGCAGGTGAAGCAGGCCGCGTACGCCGCCTCGAAGGGGGCGCTGACCAGCGCGATGTACTCGCTGGCACGGGAGCTGGGGCCGCAGCGGATCCGGGTCAACACGGTGCTGCCGGGGTGGATGTGGGGGCCGCCGGTGCAGGCGTACGTGCGGTTCGCCGCGCAGTCGGAGGGGGTGCCGGAGGACGAGGTGCTGGCGCGGCTGACGGAGCGCATGGCGCTGCCGGAGCTGGCGACGGACGGGGACGTGGCCGACGCGGCGGTGTTCCTGGCCTCGGACCGGGCGCGGTCCATCACGGGACAGTCGCTGCTGGTCAACGCGGGTGAGCTGATGCACTGAGCCGACCTGGCGAGCCGGTTGAGTTCATATAGATGAACAGAGGTCATCTAGGCGAACAATTTTACGCGCTCTTGACCTTCTCCTTCCTTGCCCTGTGTCCATGTTCGAAACCAGAGTTCACATGCCTGACCCTGGCTGCGAACCCTGGAAGGGGACACATGAACGGTCTCGACTGGGCCGTGCTGATCGGCTATTTCGGAGTGATGGTCGCGATCGGCGTCTGGTCGCACAAGCGCGTGGACAACGTCTCCGACTTCTTCACGGCCGGCGGCAAGATGCCCTGGTGGCTTTCCGGCATCTCGCACCACATGTCGGGCTACAGCGCGGTGATGTTCACCGGGTACGCGGGCATCGCCTACACGTACGGCGTCACGTCCTTCATCACCTGGTCGTTCCCGATCGCGCTCGGCATCGCCATCGGCTCGAAGCTGTTCGCGCCGCGGATCAACCGGCTGCGCTCCCGGCTGCACGTGGCCTCTCCGCTGGAGTATCTGAAGAACCGCTACAACCTGCCCACGCAGCAGGCGCTCGCCTGGTCCGGCATGCTGCTGAAGATCGTCGACGTGGGCGCCAAGTGGGCGGCGATCGCGACCCTGTTGTCGGTGTTCACCGGGGTGTCCCTGAACCAGGGCATCCTCATCACCGGGGCGATCACCGCCGTCTACTGCACGATCGGCGGTCTGTGGGCGGACGCGCTGACCGAACTCGGCCAGTTCGTCATCCAGTTGCTGGCCGGCATCTCCATGTTCGTCGCGGTCGTGCTGAAGCTGAGCGACAAGGACATCGGCTTCTTCGGCGCCTGGGACGAGCCCGCCCTGCACGGCCACGGCAAGCCGCTCGTCGGGCCGTACGGGACGGTGTTCCTGCTGGCGTTCCTCTTCATCAAGCTCTTCGAGTACAACGGCGGCATGCTCAACCAGGCGCAGCGCTACATGGCGACGGGCAGCGCGCACCAGGCCGAGCGCTCGGCGCGGCTGTCGGCGATCCTGTGGCTGGTCTGGCCGGTGGTCCTCTTCTTCCCCATGTGGATGTCCCCGCTCCTGGTCCACGCGCAGAAGCCGGACGGCTCGGACTCCTACGCGCTGATGACCGAGCAGTTGCTGCCGCACGGCCTGCTGGGCCTGGTCATCGTCGGCTTCTTCTCTCACACCATGGCCATGTGCTCCTCCGACGCCAACGCGATCGCGGCGGTGTTCACCCGTGACGTGGCGCCGGTGCTGTCGGCGAGGGCGCGTGCGTGGGGCGAGCGTTCGGGTCTGGTCGCGGCCCGGGTGACCACGGTCGTCTTCCTCGGGCTGTCCATGGCGGTGGCCACGCAGGTGAACTCGCCCGCTTTCAAGGACATCATCACGGTCGTCATCAAGTGGGTGGCCGGTCTCATGGGGCCGATCGCGATCCCGATGATGCTGGGTCTGCTCCGCCCGTTCCGCCGCTCCGGCCCCACGGCGGCGCTGACCAGCTGGGCGGCGGGCCTGCTGGCCTTCTGGCTGGTCAACTACCCGATCAACTGGGCCGTCGACGGCGGGGTGCCGCTCCAGTACCAGGTCTCGGTGCCGCTCGCGGTCTCGCTGGTCCTGTACATCCTCATCGGCTACCTCAAGCCGGAGGACACCCCGGAGCGCCTGGCCGTCATCGAGACGGTCAACACGGACGGGGGCGCTGCGCCGGCTGTGCCGGTGCCTGCGGGTGCCGACGACGACGCGGCTGCCGCGTCCTCGCCCGGCGGGAACGCGTCGTAGGACTGCTGCCGGGGGCGCGGGCGCGGGTGCGCGGGGGCTGGTCACGCAGTTCCCCGCGCCCCTGGGGAATCACCGGACCGTCGGCCGACGGGGGCCGCTCGCACCTGCCGACGCATCGGCCGTGCGGGTGCGTCGGAGCCAGTCACGCAGTTCCCCGCGCCCCTGGGGAGTCGCCGGACCGTCGGCCGACGGGGGCCGCTCGCACCTGCCGATGCATCGACCGTGCGGGTGCGTCGGGGCCGGTCACGCAGTTCCCCGCGCTTCTGGGGACGGTCAGGCTCGGGGGTAGCGGGTCAGCCAGGCCGGGGAGGAGCCGGCCGGGCCGTGCAGGGCCGGGCCCTGGGTCATCTCCATCGCGAAGTCGTCGGCGAGTTCCAGGACGGTCGGACGGCCCTCCAGCTCGGCCAGCCAGGCCGGCGGGAGGGCCGTCTCGCCGTGCAGGGCGCCGAGCAGGCCGCCGGTGAGGGCGCCGGCCGCGGCCGAGGGACCGCTCTGGTTCACCGCGAGGCACAGCCCGTGCCGTACGTCCTCCCCCACCAGCGCGCAGTACACGGACGCGGCCAGCAGACCGTCCGCCGTGCCGTCCCCGGCCAGCTCCTCCACCCGGGTCGGGGTGGGCATGCCCTGCCGCACCGCGCCGAGGGCGTGCTGGAGGGCGTCGGAGACGGGCTGGTGCCCGGGGCGGACGGCGAGAAGGGCGAGGGCCCGCTGCACGGCACCGTCCAGGCTCTCGCCCCGGGCCAGCGCGTGCACGATCACGGCGTACGCGCCCGCCGACAGGTTGGCGATGGGATGCCCGTGCGTCTGGGCCGCGCACTCCACGGCCAGCTGGACGACGAGCTGCGGCTCCCAGCCGACCAGCAGACCGAAGGGCCCCGAGCGGGCGACGGCCTCCGGGCCGAGCTCCGTGGGGTTCTTGGGCTGCTCCAGCGTGCCCATCGTCTCGTCGCCGAGACCGATGAGCAGCGCGCGGCTCGGCTCACGCCGGGCGTACAGCCACTCCTCCCGCGCCAGCCAGCCGTCGTCCTTGCGGCGCTCGTCGGGTCCCCAGTCCCGCTGCGTGGCCGCCCAGCGCAGGTACGCCCGGTGCAGATCGGTCGGCGGGTGCCAGGCGCCGGTGTCGCGGCGCACCTGCGCGCGAATCAGCCCGTCCACGGTGAACAGGGTGAGCTGGGTGTGGTGGGTGACCGTACCGCGCCGCCCGTGCCCGAAGGCGAGGTCGAGCAGGCCCTCCGGACCGTAGGCCGAGCGGATCTCCTCCAGGGACAGCGCGTCGGCGGGACCGCCCAGCGCATCACCGACGGCGACCCCGAGCAGGGTGCCACGCACCCTGCTGCGGAAGTCCTGCTGTTCGGCACGGCCCCACACGGCGCCGGACGTCGCACTCACCAGATCTCCTCACGACACCGCCCGCCCGTACGACGCTAGGCACTGTAATCGACCGGGAACGGTCAGTTCAGCGGGCGAACCGACACCGACGGGTCATTGCCGACCGGCCCTGAACGCTCCGGTCGCCGCACGCGGCCGGGCCGGACCGGCCCGATTGTGGCTCAATGCGCGTGGGAGAAGCGGGTGTTCGTCGGGGAGAATCCAGCCATGACCACCACCCCCACCACCGCCACCACCCCCATCGGCCGCACCTCCGGTACCGCCCTTCCGCTGGCCGCGGGCGTCCTCACCGGGATACTCGCCCTCTACATCGCCCTGGTCGCCCTCGGGAACATCACCGACTTCGGGACGAACCAGCAGTTCGTGCGGCACGTGCTCGCGATGGACACCACGTTCAAGGACGACGACCTGATGTGGCGGGCCGTCACGAGCACCGCTCTCCAGGACACCGCCTACGTCCTGATCATCGTGTGGGAGACCGTGGCCGCGCTGGTTCTCGTCGGGGGCACCTGGTTCTGGGCGCGGCGGGACCACGACCGCGCACGGCGCCTGTCCACCTACGGTCTGCTGATGCTCGTGCTGCTGTTCGGCGCCGGGTTCATCGCCGTCGGCGGGGAGTGGTTCGCCATGTGGCAGTCGAAGACCTGGAACGGGCTGGACGCGGCGACCCGGGTGTTCCTGCTCAGCGGGGTCGCGCTGATAGTCAACCAGCTGCCGGGCGCCGTGCGCCGGGACGCTAGCTGACCACCGCCACCGTCGTCCCCTTGGCACCGAAGTCCCACAGCGCGGACCCGTTCCGCTTGTTCAGCCGGACGGCGCCCAGCTTCTTGCCGTTCGCGGGCGGCGGCGAGGCGCCGTCGAGGGCGTTGGAGAAGGCTATGGACACGCCCGACACCTTGTTGAAGTACATGATGTGCTCGACCGCGATGCCGTCCGAACCCGTGAGCGACTGCGTGCGCAGGGTGATCGAGTAGCTGCCGGGCCGCGGGGCCACCGTGCCCGGCCACACCGGGAAGCTGCGGGCGACCTTGCCGCCCGCGTCGACCAGCCACACCCGCTTCTCGCCGAGCGAGTAGACGATCCGGCGGCCCGTGCCGGACCCGGCCGGCAGGGCGGGTACGGCCGGCGCCTTCGGCTTCGCGGACGGGTGGGCGCCCGCCGACGCCGTGGCGCTGGGCCTGGGCGTCGAGGAGGCCGTGGGATGCGGCCCGTGGTCCGCCTGGACGGCAAGGGCGATCACGGCCGCGGTCGCTCCCGCCGTCAGACCGGTGACCCAGGCCCACGAGGGCAGTCGGGCAGCCACGGGTACGCATCTCCTCCGCTACGGGTCCCCCCATGGGATCGGGGGTCGGATCATCGTACTCAGTCCAGGACGGGCAGCAGATCCGGCAGGTGCCCGTCGGACGCCTCGGCCGCCCGCCGCCGTTCCTCGGGGACCTCTCCGTAGAGGGTGGTGCGCGGCCTGGCGGGCCGGCCGGCCGCCTCGGCGACCGCGACGAGCTCGCGGACCGACTTGTACGAGCCGTAGGAGGAGCCCGCCATGCGGGAGATCGTCTCCTCCATCAGGGTCCCACCGACGTCGTTCGCGCCCGAGCGGAGCATCTCCGCCGCACCCTCCGTGCCCAGTTTCACCCAGCTCGTCTGGATGTTGGGGATCCAGGGGTGCAGCAGCAGCCGGGCCATCGCGGTCACCGCGCGGTTGTCCCGCATCGAGGGGCCGGGGCGCGCGATGCCCGCCAGGTACACCGGCGCGTTGGTGTGGATGAAGGGGAGGGTGACGAACTCCGTGAAGCCGCCCGTCCGCTGCTGGATCCCGGCGAGCGTGCGCAGGTGGCCGAGCCAGTGGCGGGGCTGGTCCACGTGGCCGTACATCATCGTCGACGACGAGCGGATGCCCAGTTCGTGCGCCGTCGTGATCACCTCGATCCAGGTGGCCGCCGGCAGCTTGCCCTTGGTCAGCACCCAGCGGACCTCGTCGTCCAGGATCTCCGCCGCCGTGCCGGGCACGGAGTCCAGGCCGGCCTCCTTGGCGGCGGTCAGCCACTCGCGGACGGACAGCCCCGTCCTGGTCGCGCCGTTCACCACCTCCATCGGCGAGAAGGCGTGCACGTGCATGCCGGGGACGCGCTCCTTGACCGCCCTGGCGATGTCGAAGTAGGCCGTGCCGGGCAGGTCGGGGTGGATGCCGCCCTGCATGCAGACCTCGACCGCGCCCACGTCCCACGCCTGCCGGGCGCGGTCCGCCACCTGCTCCAGCGACAGGGTGTAGGCGTCCGCGTCGGTGCGGCGCTGGGCGAAGGCGCAGAAACGGCAGCCGGTGTAGCAGACGTTGGTGAAGTTGATGTTGCGCGTGACGATGTACGTCACGTCGTCGCCCACCGCCGTCCTGCGCACGTCGTCCGCCACCCGGCACAGCGCGTCCAGCGCCGGGCCGTCCGCGTGCAGCAGGGCCAGGGCCTCGGCGTCGGTCAGCCGGGTCGGGTCGTCGGCCGCCGTGCGCAGCGCCTGCCGTACGTCCGTGTCGATGCGCTCCGGTGCCATGCCGGGGACCGCCGCCTCGCGCAGGGCCTCCCAGTCGCCGTACACCTCGTCGAAGTCGTCGCGCCGGTCGCGGGTGCGGCCCTCGGTGTCGATGGTGCGGTGCAGGTCCGTGCGGCCGGTCGGCACGAAGGCCTCCTCCGGCTCCTGCCACGGCAGACCCCGCGGGAGGGCGCCGGGCAGTGCCAGCCCGGTCTCGGGGTCGGCGAGTGCGGCCACGTGCGGGCGTACCCGCGGGTCCAGCCAGGGCTCGCCGCGGCGGACGAACTCCGGGTACACGCAGAGGCGTTCGCGCAGCTCGAAGCCCGCGGCCGCCGACTTCGCGGCCAGTTCATCGATCTGCGGCCAGGGGCGCTCGGGGTTGACGTGGTCGATGGTGAGCGGGGAGACCCCGCCCCAGTCGTCGATGCCGGCGCCGATCAGGCGCTCGTACTCGCCGGCCACGAGGTTCGGCGGGGCCTGGAGGCAGGCGCCCGGGCCCATGATGTGCCGGGCGACGGCCACCGTGGCGACCAGGTCGTCGAGTTCGGCGTCCGGCATGCCGCGCATCGCCGTGTCCGGCTTGGCGCGGAAGTTCTGGATGATCAGTTCCTGGATGCCGTGGTGGGCCCGCGCCACCTTCCGCAGCGCGAACACGGACTCCGCGCGCTCCTCGTAGGTCTCCCCGATGCCGATGAGGAGACCGGAGGTGAAGGGGACGGAGGAGCGGCCGGCGTCCTCCAGCACCCGCAGGCGCACGGCCGGCTCCTTGTCCGGGGAGCCGTGGTGCGGGCCGCCGGGCTCGGACCAGAGCCGGGTCGCGGTCGTCTCCAGCATCATGCCCATCGAGGGGGCCACCGGCTTCAGACGCTGGAAGTCCGTCCAGGTCAGCACGCCCGGGTTGAGGTGGGGCAGCAGGCCCGTCTCCTCCAGGACGCGGATGGAGATCGCGCGGACGTAGGCGATGGTGTCGTCGTAGCCGTGCGCGTCCAGCCACTCGCGCGCCTCGGGCCAGCGGTCCTCGGGCTTGTCGCCGAGGGTGATCAGGGCTTCCTTGCAGCCGAGCGCGGCGCCCTTGCGGGCGATGTCGAGGACCTCGTCCGGGGACATGAACATCCCGTGGCCCGCCCGGCGCAGCTTGCCGGGGACGGTGACGAAGGTGCAGTAGTGGCACTTGTCCCGGCACAGCCGGGTGAGGGGGACGAAGACGCTCTTCGAGTAGGTGATGACGCCCGGCCTGCCCGCCGCGTCGAGTCCCGCGTCCCGCACCCGGGCGGCGGACGCGGCGAGATCGGTGAGGGCCTCGCCGCGCGCCTGGAGCAGCACCGCGGCCTCGGCGACGTCGAGGGCGACGCCGTCCCGGGCACGTTTGAGGGCGCGACGCATGGAGTTCTCGGTCGGGCCGGTTCCGGAGGTCGCGGAAGTCGTCATCTCTCGAGCATACGTAGGGGGAAGGACTGTTCAGCGAGGTCGGGGGTGCCGCCGGGACGGGCGGGGCGCGCGCGGGCACGCGCCGCGCCGTGCGCCGGCCGGCCCGGTCACAGGAAGGCCGCGTACGCGTCCAGCACCCGCAGGACCTCCGCCTCCCCGGCTGAGGGCAGTTGGAGGACGACCTCCTCGATGCCCAGCCCGGCGTAGTGCGCGAGCTTGCCCGGGGTGGGCAGGACGGCGTACGGGACGACCTGGAGGGCGGCCGGGTCGCGCCCCGCGTCGGTCCATGCCGCGCGCAGGACCGGCAGCGATTCGGACAGTCCGCGGCCGCCGATCGGCAGCCAGCCGTCGGCGTACTCGCCGATGTGCGCGAACAGCGTGGGCCCGGCGGCTCCGCCGACGAGCGTGCGCGGCCCGACGACCGGGCCGCGCGGCTTCTGCGCCGGTTTGGGGTGGGCGAAGCTGGCCCGCACGCTCGCGAACTCGCCGTCGTGGGCGAGGGGTTCCTCGGACCACAGCGCGCGCATCAGCGCCATCCGGTCCCGGACCAGCTCGCGCCGGGTGCGCCACCGCACTCCGTGGTCGGCTGCTTCCTCCACGTTCCAGCCGAATCCGAGGCCGAGGGTGAAGCGCCCGCCGGACAGATGGTCGAGGGTGGCGACCTGCTTGGCGAGGCCGATCGGGTCGTGCTGCGCGACCAGGGTGACGCCGGTGCCGAGGCCGAGGCGCTCGGTGACGGCCGCGGCCTGGCCGAGCGCCACGAAGGGGTCGAGGGTACGGCCGTACTCGGGCGGCAGTTCGCCCCCGGCCGGGTAGGGGGTGGCCCGTTCGACGGGGATGTGGGTGTGCTCGGGCAGGTAGAGCCCGGCGTAACCGCGCTGTTCGAGCTCGCGGGCGAGCGCGGTGGGGGTGATGGTCTCGTCCGTGAGGAAGATCGTGACGGCGATACGCATGGGCCATCTGTACCGGGTGCGGCCGGAACTGTCCATACCGACTGGTCGGCATTCGGTGTCGGCCTGTCCCGTCCGTCACCGGGGCGCCTACCGTGGACCGGTGACCACCCTGCGCGGCACCCTCGCACCCGGCGCACCGGACTACGTCTACCTCCCCTTCGAAGTCCCGCCCGGCACGGCCGAGTTGAAGGTCTCCTACACCTACGACAGACCCGCCGTCCCGCCGGGCACCCTCGGCAACGCGCTCGACATCGGGCTCTTCGACGAACGCGGCACCGAGCTGGGCGGGCGCGGCTTCCGGGGCTGGTCCGGCGGCGCCCGGACGGAGTTCCGGGTGCGGGCCGACGAGGCGACGCCCGGCTATCTGCCCGGCCCGCTGAACCCCGGCACCTGGCACATCGCCCTCGGCCCGTACACGGTCGCGCCCCAGGGGCTGCGCTACGAGGTGACGGTCACGCTCACCGAGGGCGAGCCCGGCCGGACGCCGACGCCCTCGTATCCGCCCGCCCGGGCCGCCGGCCGGGGACGCGACTGGTACCGGGGCGACTGCCACCTGCACTCCTGGCACTCCGACGGCCGACGCACCCCGGCCGAGATCGCGGCGCTGGCCCGCGCCGCCGGCCTGGACTTCATCAACAGCTCCGACCACAACACCACGGCCGCGCACGCCCACTGGGCCGACGCGGCCGGGGACGACCTGCTGGTGCTGCTCGGCGAGGAGGTCACCACCAGGAACGGTCACGTCCTGGCCCTCGGCACCGACCCGGGCACCTTCGTCGACTGGCGCCACCGGGCCCGGGACCACCGCTGGGCCCGCTTCGCCCGGGAGATCCGCCGCGCCGGCGGCCTGGCCGTACCGGCCCATCCGCACGGCGACTGTGTCGGCTGCGCCTGGAAGTTCGGGTTCGCGGAAGCGGACGCCGTCGAGGTGTGGAACGGGCTGTGGACGCCCGACGACGAGGTGACCCTGGCCGCCTGGGACGCCCGGCTGGTCTCCTCGGCGCGCGCCGGCCGGTCGTGGCTGCCGGCCATGGGGGACAGTGACGCCCATCGCGACCCGGACGTGGTCGGCCACCCCCAGACGGTGGTCCTGGCCGAGGATCTGACCCGGGAGGCGATCCTCGAGGGCCTGCGGGCCGGGCGGTCGTACGTGGCCGAGTCGCGGGCCGTCTCCCTGGCCTTCACCGTGACCGCCGAGGGGGGCGCACGTGCGGGGATCGGCGAGCGGCTGACGGCCCCCGCCGGCGCCCCGGTGACGGTACGGCTGGAGGTCCACGGCGCCCCGCGCTGCTCCGTGCGGCTGGTGACCGACCAGGGCGTGGTGCTCACCGGCGACCCGCTGCCCGTCTCCGGCGCCGGTGTGGTCGAGTGGCGCACCACCACGGCCCACGCCGCCTACGTGCGGGCGGAGTTGCGGCACGAGGCGGCGGCGGGTCCGCTGCCCGGGGCGATGGCGGCGTTCACCAACCCCGTGTTCCTCACGGCTGCTTGATCTGGTCCGCCGCCCACTCGGCCCAATCGCGCCGCATCGCGTTGAAGCGCAGCCCGTACTCCAGGGCGATCCGGCCGTAGACCGAGAGGTTGTCGTCGTCCCAGTCGATGGAGTCGTGGAGCTGCCGCAGCCGCTCGTGGCCCTCCTCGGACATCGCGATCAGCTCGGTGAGGTACGCGTGCGCCTGGTCGGGCCGGAGCACGCCGAGGAAGAAGACGCGCAGCAGGATGTCGCTGCGGGTGTTGCGCTGGGGCGCGACCTCGGTGAGCCAGTGGCGCAGCTCCGCCGTGCCCTCGTCGGTGATCCGGTACTCCTTGCGTCCGCGCGGGCCTTCGGCGGCCACCGTGATCAGCCCGGAGCCCGCCAGTCTGGTCAGCTCGGTGTAGATCTGGCTCTGGGTCGCCGGCCAGACGTTGGCCAGCGAGGTCTCGAACGTCTTCAGCAGGTCGTAGCCGCTGGCGGGACGTTCCGAGAGCAGGCCGAGCAGTGCGTGTCTGAGGCTCATACCTCCACTTTACCTTCCACTATTGACATGTCGAGAGCCGACCTTCTAGTTTTGACATGTCGAACAAGGAATACAGTCACACCGCAGACCGGAACACCGACCGCTTCCGACCGTCCGGGGGATCTCATGTCGTACCTGCGCACGTTCTTGCCGTGGATCGTCTTCGCCGTCATCCCCTCGCGGGACTGGCAGTGGGGCGCCCTGGCCGCCCTGGTGGCCGCCGTCGCGCTCATCGCCGTGGAGAAGCGGTCGGGTGCCGGCTTCGACGCGCTGATCATCGAGACGGGTTCGGCGGTCTTCTTCGCCGTCCTCGCCGCCGTCGCGTTCGCCGACCCGCACTCGGGTGTGCACGGCTACTCGGCCGCCCTCTCCTCGGGCTCGCTCGCCGTCATCGCCGGTGTCTCCCTGGCCATCGGCCGGCCGTTCACCCTGGGCATCGCCAAGCGCACCACTCCGCGCGAGTACTGGGGCCTGAAGCCGTTCATCCGGACCAACGCGGTCATCACCGCCGTGTGGACCGCCGCGTTCGCCCTGACCGCCGCCGTCCTCGCCCTGCTGGCCCACGCCGGGGACGCCCACTCCACGCCGGCCACCCTCGTGCAGATCGCCGGCTTCGCCGTCCCGATGGTCTTCACCGTCCGCTACGTCGCCCACGTCCAGGCGAAGGCCCGGGCCGCCGGGCAGGTGGCCCGGTGACCGCCGCCCCGAAGCACCTCAACGGCAACTACGCCCCGGTCACCGAGGAACTCACCGCGCGCGACCTGCCGGTGACCGGCACGGTCCCGCCCGAGCTGGCCGGCTGGTACCTGCGCAACGGCCCGAACCCGGCGGACGCCGCCTCCGGCCACTGGTTCTTCGGTGACGGCATGGTCCACGGCGTGCGCCTGGAGGGCGGCCGGGCCGTCTCGTACCGCAACCGCTGGGTGCGCACCACCCGCTTCACCGACGACGCCCGGATGTACGACGGCCAGGGCCGCCGGGACCTCACGGCCGGCCCGGCCAACACCCACGTCGTCCGGCACGCCGGCCGCACCCTCGCCCTGGTCGAGACCGCTCTGCCCTACGAGCTGACCCGCGGCCTCGACACCGTGGGCCCGTACGACTTCGACGGGCGGCTGTCGACCGCGATGACCGCCCACCCAAAGACCTGTCCCGCCACCGGCGAGCTGCACTTCTTCGGTTACGGCATGGTCGAGCCCACCCACCTGACCTACCACCGGGCCGACGCGGCGGGCGAGCTCACCGTCAGCCGGCCCGTCGAGGTGCCCGGGCCGACCATGCTGCACGACTTCGCCCTCACCGCCGGGCACGTCGTCTTCATGGACCTGCCGGTCGTCTTCGACGTCGAACTCGCCCTGACCGGCGGGACGATGCCGTACAGCTGGGACGACGGGTACGGCGCCCGGCTCGGCGTGCTGCGCCGCGACGACCCCCACGGCGAGGTCCACTGGTTCCCCGTCGACCCCTGCTACGTCTTCCACGTCGTCAACGCCCACGACGTCCCGGACGGCACCCTCGTCCTGCACGTGATGCGCTACCCGGAGATGTGGCGGCGCACCGCCGACGGCCGTACCGGCCCGCAGCAGGCCGTGCTGTGGAAGTGGACCGTCGACCCGGCCCGCGGCACGGTCCGCGAGGAGCAGGTCGACGACCGGCCCGGCGAGTTCCCGCGCGTCGACGACCGGCTCACCGGGCTCGACTCCGGCCACGGCCACATGACGAGCGGCACCGCACTGGTCCGCTACGACCTGGCCACCGGGGCCGCCACCGCCCACGACTTCGGTCCCGGCCGCACCCCCGGGGAGGCGGCGTTCGCCCCCGCCGACGGGACGCCCGGCGGACCCGGCTGGCTGCTGACGTACGTGCACGACGCTGCCACCGACCGCAGCGACCTGGTGGTCCTGGACGCCGGTGATCTAGCGGCGCCCCCGGTCGCCACGGTCCACCTGCCCGCCCGGGTGCCGTTCGGCTTCCACGGCAACTGGCTGGCCGACGCGGACGCCTAGGCGGGACCGCCCCGGGCCGACCGGCGCAGGGCGACGATCTCGGCGACCGCCTCCAGCCAGCGGGCGGCCCGCGTCTCGGCCTCCGGGCCGGTGGCGGTCTGCGCCGCACCGCTCAGCCAGTCGCGCAGCACGGCCGCCGGCTCGGGGGACGGCAGCGGCTCGGGCAGCCCGGCGGCGTAGGCGAGGCCGCCGGAGCGGACGATCTCCGCGACGAAGACCAGCGAGCGGGGCAGCACGCCGAGCCGGTCGAGGGTGACCGCGGCGGCGATCGCGCCGTCGCCGAACAGGGCCGTCCGGAACGCCTCCTCGGTCAGGCCGTAACGGAGCAGCATGGTGACGTCCGTGCCGGCCAGCACCTCGTCGTCGCTGCGGCTTTCGGGAGCTGGGGACATGAGGGCCTCGGTTCCGGTCCGGGTCAGCGGACGGTGATCGTGAAGACGTAGTAGGCGGCGCGGGAGTCCGGGGTGCCGGTGGCGGTCGGGTACGGCGACGGGGACGCCGTGCCGTCGGGCGTTGGCCCCAGGGTGGACCGGTCGTCGGGGCCGGGTCCGGTGCACGTGTGCAGGGGGCAGTAGAGCAGCCGTACGGTCGTCCTGCCCTCGGCGACCGCGGAGAACTCGAAGGACTGGCTGCCGCCCGTGCCGCCGTCGGCGTCACCGCCGTCCCCGGAACTCCGGTCGCCCCGGAACCTCAGCACGGCCGCGTCCGGCCGGGGGTCGGCGAGGTACCAGTTCTGGCCGAGGGTCGCGGCGGACGGGACGGTGAGGGTGATCGCCTCCCCCGGCGCGGCGGTGATGGTCCGGTCCCGCGGGCCGTACCGGGTGGAGGGGGTGCCCGTGGACGGGGTGCCCGTGGCCGGCGTCGTGGGCGCGGGGGTGCTGATGGCAGGGGTGCTCGCGGCGGGCGTGCCGGTCCCGCCTCCGCCGCCGCAGCCGGTGAGGGCGAGCAGGCAGACGAGGGCGGCGGAGCCGAGAAGAGAGGGGCGTGCGGTCATGGTCGATCGGTGTTCCTGGGTCTCTCGGTCCTGGTCCGTCAGTCCTGGGGCAGGTGGACGGCGTACGCGTCGGGCAGCCGGCTGTTGCTGGCCTTCGCCATGCCGCCGTTGACGAAGTCGTTCTCGCTGACCCATGTGGTCTGGCCCCACGGGTTGTAGATCTCCAGCTTGTCGCCCTCCTGGCCGACGATCATCATGGCGTGGCCGGAGCGTTCGCCCTTGGCGTCGTAGCCCTCGACGCCGATCGGCACCGGCCTGCCCTCCGCCACCGCCTTCTCGATGTCCGGCAGGATGTTGCGCCGGGCGTCCGCGTCCCGGACCTCGTGCAGTTCGTACGAGCTCCCGGTCTCGGGGCTGATCTCCTTGTTGACGACCTCGGTCTTGCCGTCCTGGCCCATGCCGTTGTAGTTGGCGCCGCCGTGGCCCTCCTCGTGCACCCGGTGCTGCTCGTCCACCAGGCGGCGCCGGAAGGCGGCCGGGTCGTTCTCCTGACCCGTCGGCCCGCCGGTGAGCGAGAGGGCGTACACCGGGTCGACCATGGCGCGGGCGGTGACGGTGGACGAGGCGACACAGGTGCCCTCACTGCCGTCGCCGCCCTGGGACCACTGCTGCGTGCCGAAACTCTGCAGGTCGGTGTTGACGTTGGCGCCGTTGCCCGGGTCGGTGCCCTCGTCCTTGAGGCTGTCCCCCTTGGTGACGATCGGCGACAGGTGCTGCTGCAGCCACGCCGGGTCCTTGCCGTGGATCTTCCCGTCGAACGCCGCGATGTCGTCGACGCCGTGGCCCGCGGCGAGGGCCTTCATCAGGTACGCCTTCTCCTGCGGGGACGACGCGTGCGCCAGCAGGGTCTCCATCCGGGTCCGGTCGGCCGCCGAAAGCCTGTCCATGGCCCGGCCCGAGCGTTCCAGGTCGCCCGCGGTGAGGATCTCGTTGTAGTCAGCGGCACCGGCCGGGCCACTGGAGTCGGCGAGCATCAGCCGGTCCACCGCGGACAGTTCACCGGTGTGTATCTTCCCGGCACGGGCCTCGGCCGCCCACTTGTTCAGATCGCGGGTCGCCGCACGGACGGCGTCGTCCGCGGCGACGGCCGCCTTGTGCATCAGGTCGACCCCGGCGGCGGCGACGGAACGGGCCGACGCGAGGGCCTTCTTCTCCTCGTCCGTCTCGATCATCCGGTCGAGGAAACCGTCCTTGCCACCGAGCTGCTGCTTCGCCTGCCGCATCCGGGAGCGGCCCTCGGTGTCCTGCTTCTGCGCGTCCGTGAGCGCGTCGGCCAGCGCGATCAGCGCCTTGGCGCCGCCCTCGAACGCCTCGGCCATCTTCGTCGCCGCCCGGCCCGCGGCACCCACCGCGTCGGAGGCGAGGACGCTGGTGTCACCCACCCACACCTCCGGCAGCCCCTTGCGGGCCACCTTGTGCACGCGGTCGTGCACGTCCCCGGCCTTGTCGACCTGGCCCCGGTAGCGCTTGCCCAGCGATTCCAGCGTCGCCGTGTCGCCCACCGGCGCGCAGGCGAACAGCGCGCCGTCGATCTGGTCGAGCAGATCGTTCTTGGACCCGGCTTTGGGAATGCTCTCGCACAGCCCGGCCAGCCAGGAGCGGCGGCCGGCGGGGGTGTCCGTGGGCAGCAGGGGCAGCCCGAAGAATCCGGTCATCGATCCGTCCTCAGTACCGCGCCAGGGCCGACGGCCGGCCGGCGTGCGCCGGCATCGTGGTGACGTCGTTCCCGGCGGGCGCCGGCATCGTCGTGAGTCCGTCGGCGCCCACCCGTACCGCCTCGGCCCGGGTGCCGACGGCGTGGTCGCCGCCCGTGTACGCGCCCTTGGCGAGGCGGACCTTGCCCGCGAGTTCGTGCAGCGCCGACTCCAGCGTGGCCGCGTCGGTCTCCCAGGCCGCGGCGAAGGCGTTGAACGCCGCCGCCGGCTCGGAGCCGCCCAGCGCGTCGTCGGTGTAGCACATGGCGGGGCTGACCGCCTCGCGGATGTGTCCCGCGTCGTCGCCCGCCCCGTCCAGTTCCTTCGCCTGCCCGGACATGCCGGACCTGACCGTGTAGCCGTCCGAAGACGCGCCCATCACGCTCCCCCGTTGCGATAGATCATGGCTGCGGGGGAGGCTAACACGCGTCTTTCGTACGAACGTCCACGCATCACAGGCCCCGCACCGGGCCGACACAGCATCCGCGCGGGCCGCCGCCGGTGCCCGCGACGGGCCCGGGGTCCGCCCGCGGAGAGCAAGGGGAGCCACCGACATGCCAGGCCGTGCCGAGCGCAAGCACCGCATCGTGACCCGCTTCCAGCGGTACCTCGCCAACCCGGTCAACCGGCGCCTGCCGTTCCAGACGCTCCTGGAGACCACCGGCCGCACCTCCGGGCTGCCCCGGCGGACTCCGGTCGGCGGGCGCCGGGTCGGCGACTCCTTCTGGCTGGTGTCGGAGTTCGGCCCGAAGTCGCAGTACGTGCGCAACATCCAGGCAGACCCGGAGGTCCGCGTCCGTATCGCCGGCCGCTGGCACCGGGGCACCGCCCACCTCCTGCCCGAGGACGACGCCCGGGCCCGGCTGCGCGCCCTGCCCCGGTTCAACAGCGCGGCGGTACGGGCGTTCGGCACGGACCTGCTGACGGTGCGGGTGGACCTGGCGGACTGAGCGTCAGCCCGGCCACACGAGGGCCTGCACCTCGCTGTAGGCGTGCAGGGCGTACACGCCGACGTCCCGGCCGACCCCGCTCTTCTTGAACCCGCCGAACGGCGCCTCCATGTTGCGGCCGACGGTGTTGACGCCGACACCGCCGGCCCGCAGCCGCCGCCCCACCCGGAAGGCCCTGGCCACGTCACCGGACCAGACGTAGTCGACGAGTCCGTAGTCGGAGTCGTTGGCGAGGGCCACCCCCTCCTCCTCGTCGTCGAAGGGGATCACCACGACGACGGGCCCGAAGATCTCCTCCCGGGCCACCCGCATGTCGTTGCCGCAGTCGGCGAGGAGGGTGGGAGCGACGTAGAACCCCCGGTCCAGGGACGGACGTTCACCACCGGTGACGACGACCGCCCCTTCCTTGCGGCCGAGTTCGACGTACGACTCCACGCGGGCCCGGTGCTCGGCGGAGATCACCGGCCCCACGACGGTGTCCGGCTCCCCCGGATCACCGACCTTCAACCGGGCGGCGTACCCGGCCAGTCGCTCCACCAGCCGGTCGTACACCCCGCGCTGGGCCAGCACCCGGGTGGGCGCGGTGCAGATCTGCCCGCTGTAGAAGGAGAACGTGGTGCCGATGCCGGCGACGGCCGAGCCGAGGTCTGCGTCGTCGAAGACGAGCGCCGCACCCTTGCCGCCCAGCTCCATCAACTGGCGTTTCATGTCGCGTCCGCACACCTCGGCGATGCGCCGGCCGACGGACGTGGAACCGGTGAAGCTGACCATGTCCACGTCGTCGCAGGCCACCGCCGCCTCGCCCACCGCCGTGTCCCGGCCGGAGACGACGTTCACCACGCCCGGCGGCACCCCGGCCGCCTCCAGCGCCTCGGCCATCCGGTAGACCGAGAGGGGGTCCTGCGGAGCGGGCTTGACCACCACCGTGTTGCCCATGGCCAGGGCCGGGGCGACCTTGCCCGCCGGATTGGCCCACGGGTTGTTGTACGAGGTGACGCACGTGACCACGCCGACGGGCTGCCGCACCGCCAGGGCGCCCATCACACCGGCCCTGCCCATCGGCCCCGCCTCGTTGATCTGCGGGACCACGGCCCACTCGGCGGGCTCCACCGCGGCGTACCGGCGGAAGCGGGCCGCGGCCACCCCGACCTGCATCGCGCGGGCGGTCCCGGCCGTCGCGCCGGTCTCCGCCCGGGCGAGGTCGGCGTACGGCTCCAGGGAATCCCGGATGACGCCGGCCGCCCGGGCCAGCACCGCCGCCCGCTCCTCCGGCCGGGTCCGCGACCACGGCCCGAAGGCCTCGCGGGCCGCCGCGCAGGCCGCCCGCACCTGCTCCGGTGAGGCCTCCGGCGCCCAGCCGACGGTCCCCTCGGTGGCCGGATCGGTCACCGGGTAGTGCCCGCCGTCGGGTTCTGTCCACTCCCCGCCGACGAACAGCCGCTGCCCCTCGTTCACCGGGTGCTCACCGTCCGCGTGTCCCGCCCGGACCGCAGCACCCGGCCCGGTACGGCACCGGTCACCACGTCGTCCCGGATCGCCTCGACTCCGTTGACCCACACCGCGCGCACCCCGATCGCCCGGGAGTCCAGCCGCGGACTGTCGCCCGGCAGGTCGTGCACCAGCCGGGCCCGGCCCGCGTCGATCCGCTCCGGGTCGAGGAGCACCAGGTCGGCGTGCCAGCCCTCCCGTACCCGTCCCCGCTCGCGCAGCCCGAAGAGCCGCGCCGGGTCGTCGGTCAGCATCCGCACCGCCTGCTCCAGGCCGACCAGCCGCCGGCCGCGCAGGCAGTCCCCGAGGAACCGGGTGGTGTACGGCGCCCCGCACATCCGGTCCAGGTGGGCGCCCGCGTCGGAGCCGCCCAGCAGCACGTCCTCGTGCTGCCAGGTCTCCGCGCGCAGCTCCCAGGAGGCGGGGTCGTTGTCGCTCGGCATCGGCCACAGCACCGTGCGCAGTTCGTCCTCGGCGCAGATCTCCACCAGGCACGCGAACGGGTCCTGCCCGCGCTCGGCGGCGATGTCCCGCACGACCCGGCCGGTCAGACCGCGGTTGGCCTCGCTGTAGGTGTCCCCGATGACGTACCGGCCGAAGTCCGCGAGCCGCCGGAAGACGCCCGCCTCCTTGGACCGGGCCCGCCGCAGCAGCTCCGCCCGGACCTCCGCGTCCCGCAGCCTCGCGATCCGTTCGGGCACGGGCAGCCCGAGGACCGGCCCCCAGCCGGGGATCAGGTTCAGGGCGCAGAAGGTGCCGAGGGACATGTTCATCGGGGTGAGGATCGGCATGGTCAGGGCCACAATGCGGCCGCCGGCCTTCCGTGCCCGTTCGCTCGCGCCGAGCTGCCGGGGCACACGCTCCGGGACGGCCGCGTCGACGGTGAGGACGTTCCAGTTCAGCGGCCGTCCGGCGGCCGCGCTCATCTCCACGAGGAGATCGATCTCGGCATCGCTGAACTGGTCGAGGCAGCCGGCGACGATCGCCTCGATCTGCGTGCCCTCGTGCTCCCCGACGGCCCGCGCGAGCGCCAGCAGCTCCGCAGGTTCGGCGTGCCGGGACGCCACGGGCCGCCCGTCCCCGTCCGAGTGGGTGCTGGACTGCGTGGTGGAGAGTCCCCAGGCGCCGGCGTCCATGGCCTCGTGCAGCAGCGCGACCATGGCTTCCAGCTGCCGCCGGCTCGGCTGCCCCCCGACGGCGTCCGGGCCCATGACGTACCGCCGGAGCGCGCAGTGCCCCACCATGAAACCGGCGTTGACCGCGATCCGCCCGTCGAGGGCGTCCAGGTACTCCCCGAACCCGTGCCAGCTCCACGGCGCGCCCTCCTCCAGGGCCACCAGGGACATGCCCTCCACCTTGGACATCATCCGGCGGGTGTAGTCGGCGTCCTCGGGGCGGTCGGGGTTCAGGGGCGCGAGGGTGAAGCCGCAGTTGCCGGCGGCGACGGTGGTCACGCCGTGGTTGAGGGAGGGGGTGGCGTACGGGTCCCAGAACAGCTGGGCGTCGTAGTGGGTGTGCGGGTCGACGAACCCGGGGGTGAGGACGAGGCCGTGCGCGTCCTCGGTGGTGCGGGCCTCCCCGGTGACCCGGCCGACGGCGGCGATCCGGCCGTCGCGGATGCCGACGTCGGCGGTGCGGGCGGGGGCGCCGGTGCCGTCGACGACCGTCGCGCCCTTGATGACGTGATCGAACATGGGGCCTCCTTCCCGGCCGGGACCGGCGGCGCTCACGCGGCGGCCCGGAACCGCGAGGTCCGGTGCACGGGGTCGGTGTCGATCTTGGGAATCACGTGCTCCCCGATCAGCCGGATCGTCTGCAGCGTCTCCTCCTTCGGCACCCCGACCGGCAGCCCGAAGCTCAGCTGGTCGGCGCCGGCCTGCTCCCAGCGCTTGCACTGGCGCAAGACCTCGTCCGGGTCCCCGCAGATCAGCAGCTCCTCCTCGATGAGCAGCTCCACGAACTCGGGGGTGTACGGGGGCAGCGTCTCCGGCCACACCGGGAACCCCTCGGGCCGGGGGAACGTGTCGTGGTACCGGAAGACCAGCGAGGGCAGGTAGTGCAGCCCGCCGTTGACGGCGATCTCGATCGCCTCCGCGTGCGTCGGCGCGCAGATCGCGGTCGTCGTCACCATCACGTTGTCGTTGACGAAGTCGCCGATCGGCTCCGCGTCCACGACCGCCGTCTTGTACTGCTCCAGCACCCACTCCATGTCGGAGACCTTCTGGATGCTGAAGCCGAGCACGCCGAGCCCCTTCTTCGCGGCCATCGCGTAGGAGGGCGGCGAACCGGCCGCGTACCACATCGCCGGGTGCGACTTCCCGTACGGCTTCGGGAGCACCTTCCGCGGCGGAAGCTGCCAGTGCTTGCCCTGGAAGCCCTCGTACTCGTCCTGGAGCCACATCTTGGGGAACTCGGCGACGGTCTCCTCCCAGATCTCCTTGGTGTGGTTCATGTCGGTGATGCCCGGCAGGAAGCCGAGGATCTCGTGGCTGCCCGCGCCCCGGCCGCTGCCGAACTCGAAGCGGCCCTCGCTGAGGTGGTCGAGCATGGCGACCTTCTCGGCCACCTTCACGGGGTGGTTGACCTGGGCGAGCGGGTTGAAGATGCCCGATCCCAGGTGGATCCGCTCGGTCGCGTGGGCAAGGTAGCCGAGGAAGACGTCGTTGGCGGACAGGTGCGAGTACTCCTCCAGGAAGTGGTGCTCGGAGGCCCAGGCGTACTTGAAGCCGGACTTGTCCGCCTGGATGACGTACTCGGTCTCCTCCATCAGCGCCTTGTGCTCGGCGAGCGGGTCGGTCTCGGCACGCTTGCCCACGTATCCCTGTACAAAGAGCCCGAATTCCACGGCGGTTCACCGTCCCAGTTTTTCTGACGCTCCGTCAGTTCTTGGCTGTCGGCCGACTGTCGCACCGGCCGCCGCGACCGTCAATAGCTGACGGTAAGTCAGATAACGCTGACCCCGGCGAGCCAGCCGCCGTCGATCACGAACGGCTGGCCGGTGATGTACGAGGAGTCGTCCGAGGTGAGGAAGAGGGCGAGCCGGGCCACCTCCTCCGGCTGTCCGACCCGGCCCAGCGGCACGAGCTTGCGGTACAGCTGGTCCAGGGCCCGGCTCATCTCCTCCGGATCGGCGTCCGGGTCCAGCCGTGCCGGGTTGGACATGGCGGTGTCGATGGCGCCGGGGCAGATGGCGTTGACCCGGATCCTGCGGGCGGCCAGCTCCAGCGCGGCCACCCGCGTCAGCCCGAGCACCGCGTGCTTGGTCGCCGCGTACGTCCCCACGGCGGCCATGCCCGTCAGGGCCGTGTACGACGCGGTGTTCACGATCGTGCCGCCGTCGTCGAGCTCGGGGGCCACCGTCTTCATGCCCAGGAAGCAACCGACCTGGTTGACCTGCACGACCTGCATGAACTCGTCCAGCGGGGTGTCCACCAGGGCGTTGAACCGCAGGATGCCCGCGTTGTTGACCAGCCCGTCGAGCCGCCCGTACTCCCGCTTGGCGGCCCGCACGGCGTCCCGCCAGCCCTCCTCCGTGCCCACGTCGAGGTGCACGTACAGCGCGTCTATCTCCCCGGCCAGCGCCTCCCCCTGCTCGTCCAGCACGTCGGCGACGACCACCCGGGCGCCCTCCGCCCGGAAGAGCCGCGCCTCCTGCTCACCCTGCCCGCGCGCCGCCCCGGTGACGATGACGACCCGCCCGTCCAGCTTGCCCATGCCGGCTCCTCCTGCTCAGTCCAGCCGGGGCGCGACCTCGGCCCCGAACACGCCGATCTGCTCGATCAGTTCGGCCCGGCTCCGGCTGCGGAACCGCACCTGGATCTGGTCCACGCCCATCGCCCGGTACGCCCGCAGCGACTCGGCGATCAGGGCCGGGGTACCGGTGAGGGTGCGTCCGCCGACGTCCCAGCCGGCCCGGCCGACGTACAGCGGCTCGGCGAGGGCGCCCACGGTGAAGGGCCCCTCGACGCCGTGCTCGGCCCGCAGCGCCCGGATCCGCGCGATCTGCGCGGGCAGCCGCTCCCGCGGGTCCCCCTGCGGCAGCCAGCCGTCGCCCTTGAGCGCCGCCCGGCGGACGGCGGCGGGCGACGAGCCGCCCACCCACACGGGCACGGACGGCTGCGTGGGGCGGGGCCGCTGGCCGAGGCCGGAGAAGTCGTGGAACTTGCCGTGGTGCTCGGGGAACTCCTCGGGGCCGAGGGCGGCGCGCAGGGCGTCGATGCTCTCGTCGAGCACGGCACCCCGCCGCGCGAAGTCCACCCCCAGCGCCTCGAACTCCTCCCGCACGTGCCCGGCCCCGACGCCCAGGACCAGCCGCCCGCCGGAGAGATGGTCGAGGGTGGCGTACTGCTTGGCGGAGAGCAGCGGGTGGCGCAGCCCGACCACGGCCACATGGCTGAGCAGCCGGACGCGTGCGGTCACGGCGGCGAGATGGGCGAGGGTGGCGACCGGGTCGTACCAGACCGTGCTCATCGCCTCGGCCAGCCGGCGCGGTACGCCGACGTGGTCGCAGACGGCCAGGTAGTCGAACCCGGCGTCCTCCACGGCCCGGGCGACCGCGACCAGGTCCGCCGGCCCGGCAGCGGCCTCCCATGCCTCCGTGTACAGGGTGCTCTGCGACTGGACGGGCAGCTGGATGCCGTAGGCGAGCGTCACACCGACCCCTTCCAGAGCCCGTCCTCGGTCAGCCCCAGCAGCTCGATGGCGTTGCCCCGGACGATCCGCTCGACCACGTCGGCCGGCAGGTGGCCCATCTGCGCCTCGCCGACCTCGCGGGACTTGGGCCAGGTGGAGTCGGAGTGCGGGTAGTCGGTCTCGTACAGGACGTTCCCGACGCCGATGGAGTCCAGGTTCCTCAGTCCGAAGGCGTCGTCGAAGAAGCAGCCGTACACGTGCTCGGCGAACAGCTCGGACGGCGGCCGGCGGACCTTGTCGGCGACCCCGCCCCAGGCCCGGTTCTCCTCCCACACGACGTCGGCGCGTTCGAGGATGTAGGGGATCCAGCCGATCTGCCCCTCGGCGTACATCACCCGCAGCCCCGGGAAGCGCTCGAACTTGCCGCTCATCAGCCAGTCGACCATCGAGAAGCAGCAGTTGGCGAAGGTGATGGTGGACCCCACGGCGGGCGGGGCGTCCGCGGAGGTGGAGGGCATCCGGCTGCTGGAGCCGATGTGCATGGCGACGACCGTGCCGGTCTCGGCACAGGCGGCGAGGAACGGGTCCCAGTCGTCGGTGTGGACGGAGGGCAGGCCGAGGTGCGGGGGTATCTCGGAGAAGGCGACGGCCCGGACGCCGCGCGCGGCGTTGCGCCGCACCTCCTCGGCCGCCAGCCGGGCGTCCCACAGAGGTATGAGGGTGAGCGGCACGAGCCGCCCGCGCGCCTCGGGACCGCACCACTCCTCGACCATCCAGTCGTTGTAGGCGCGCACGCAGAGCAGGGCGAGCTCACGGTCCCGCGCCTCGGTGAAGGTCTGCCCGCAGAAGCGGGGGAAGGTCGGGAAGCACAGGGCGGACTGGACGTGGTTGACGTCCATGTCGGCGAGCCGGGCGGGCACGTCGTACGAACCCGCGCGCATCTGCTGGTAGGTGATGACCTCCAGGCGGATCTCGTCCCGGTCGTAGCCGACGGCGGTGTCGAGACGGGTGAGCGGGCGGTGCAGGTCCTCGTAGACCCACCAGTCGCCGACGGGGCCGTCGGTGCTGCCGGGATCGCCCATGACGGGCTTGAAGCGCCCGCCCAGGAAGGTCATCTCCTTCAGCGGGGCGCGCACGATCCGGGGTCCGACGTCCAGGTACTTCTTCGGCAGCCGGTCCTGCCAGACGGTGGCGGGCTCCACGGTGTGGTCGTCGACGGAGATGATCAGCGGGAACTGTGTGGTCTCCATGCCGTTCACGGTAGCGCTGATCTGACGACCCGTCAGCTCATGACGAACGGCCGACGGATGCGAAGAGGGTGTGAACGCCTTGTGCACCGATGCATACCGGCCTGTGATCGGCGTCTCCCACGGCTGACGCAACTGCCCGGAACAAGGCAAACTGACGGGGTTGTTCATGATGCCGAGGGGGGCGAACGCATGGACGGTGGGCCGCGAGTACCTGAGCAGCGGCGTACCGGCTCCGTGGCCGGGGCCGAGGCCGGCGCCGCCACGGAGCCGGACGCGCTGCGCTTCAGCGTGCTCGGTCCGGTGCGGGCCTGGCGCGGCGCGGAGGTGCTGAACACCGGCTCCCCCCAGCAGCGCGCCCTGCTGGCCGCCCTGCTGCTGCGCGAGGGCCGTACGGCGACGGCGGCGGAGCTGATCGACGCGCTATGGGGCACCGAGCCGCCGTCCCAGGCGCTGGCCGCGCTCCGCACGTACGCCTCCCGGCTGCGCAAGGTGCTGGACCCCGGCGTCCTGGTCAGCGAGTCCGGCGGCTACGCGGTACGCCGGCTGCGCGAGGGCGCCCTCGACCTGGCCGCGGCCCAGGAGCTGGCCACGGAGGCGGAGAAGGCACGCGGCGCCGGGGACCTGCGGCACGCCCGTGAGGCCCTCGGCCGCGCACTGGACCTGTGGGACGGCGAACCGCTCGCGGGCGTGCCCGGACCGTACGCGGAGGCGCAGCGGGCCCGGCTGGAGGAGTGGCGCCTGGGCCTGCTGGAGTCCCGGCTGGACATGGACCTGGAGCAGGGCCGCCACGCGGAGGCGGTGTCGGAGCTGACGGCACTGACCGCCGCCCATCCGCTCCGTGAGCGCCTGCGCGAACTGCTCATGCTGGCCCTGTACCGCGGCGGGCGGCAGGCGGAGGCGCTGGCGGTGTACGCCGACACCCGCCGCCTCCTCGCCGAGGAGCTCGGCGTGGACCCGCGCCCGGGCCTCAGCGAACTCCAGCAGCGCATCCTCCAGGCGGACCCGGTGCTGGCGGAGCCCTCCGCCCCGGCGGCGGAGCCCGCGGCGGCTCCCGTGCGCCCGGCACAACTACCCGCTTCCGTACCGG
Source organism: Streptomyces sp. 1222.5 (assembly GCF_900105245.1). NCBI lineage: Bacteria > Bacillati > Actinomycetota > Actinomycetes > Kitasatosporales > Streptomycetaceae > Streptomyces > Streptomyces sp. 1222.5. The sequence continues at coordinate 3,948,859 of NZ_FNSZ01000001.1, forward strand.
ACTTCACGGGCCGCGCGGCCTTCGTGAACGAACTGAGCGAGGTGCTGTCCTCCGCCTCCGAGACCGAGGGCCGGGTGATGGCCGTCTCGGCACTGGCCGGCATCGGCGGCGTCGGCAAGACGACGCTCGCGGTGCACGTGGCCCACCGGGCCCGCACCGCCTTCCCCGACGGCCAGCTGTACGTCGACCTCCAGGGCGCGGGCCCGCGCCCCGCCGAGCCGGAGACGGTCCTAGGCTCCTTCCTCCGCGCCCTCGGCACTGCCGACTCGGCCGTACCGGACTCGCTGGAGGAGCGGGCGGCCCTGTACCGCTCGGTGCTGGACGGCCGCCGGGTCCTGGTCCTGCTCGACAACGCGAAGGACGCGGCCCAGGTACGGCCCCTGCTGCCCGGCACGGAGGGCTGCGCGGCCCTGGTCACCTCCCGGGTGCGGATGCTCGACCTGGCCGGCGCGCACCTGGTCGACCTGGACGTGATGTCCCCCGACGAGGCGCTGGCGCTGTTCACGAAGATCGTGGGCGAGGAACGGGTGGCGGCGGAGCGCGAGGCCGCGCTGGACGTGGTGGCGGCCTGCGGCTTCCTGCCCCTGGCGATCCGTATCGCGGCGTCACGCCTCGCGGCCCGCCGCACCTGGACGGTCTCCGTCCTCGCGGCCAAGCTCGCGGACGAGCGCCGCCGGCTGGACGAGCTCCAGGCGGGCGACCTGGCCGTGAAGGCCACGTTCGAGCTGGGCTACGGCCAGCTGGAACCGGCCCAGGCGCGCGCCTTCCGCCTGCTCGGCCTCGCCGACGGCCCGGACATCTCCCTGGCCGCCGCGGCCGCGGTCCTCGACCTGCCCGCGGAGGACACGGAGGACCTGCTGGAGTCCCTGGTCGACACGTCCCTGCTGGAATCGGCGGCCCCCGGCCGCTACCGCTTCCACGACCTGGTCCGCCTCTACGCGCGTGCCTGCGCCGACCGCGACGAACAGCCCCCCAGCGAACGGGGCGCGGCGATGTCGCGCCTGCTGGACTTCTATCTGGCGACGGCGGCGCACGTCTACGCGATGGAGCGGCCGGGGGACCGTACGGTCACCCATCTCGAACACGTGCAGCGGCCCGGCAGCGCCTTCGCCGGTGCCTCGGCGGCGCTGGACTGGCTGCACACCGAGGCCGAACCGCTTCTCGCGTGCGTACAGCAGTCGCTCGAAGCGCCCACCCTGCGGCGGGCCGTCGATCTCCTGCTGACGACCATAGATCTGGCGGAGTCCGGGGCCAGCGCGCGCCGCTACGAGACGACCGCCGTCGCCGCGCGGGACGCGGCGGCCGCACTCGGGGACCCGCACGCCGAGACCCGGGCGCGGATCACCCTCGCGCAGGTCCTCAGCCAGTCGGGGCGGTTCGACGAGGCCCGGCTGGAGGCCGAGCACGCGGACGCGCTGAACGAGACCGCCCAGGACCCGTGGACGAGCAGCACGGCACCCAACCAGCTGGGCATCATCGCCAACTGCACGGGCCGGTTCGCCGACGCGGTGACGTATCTGCAGCGGGCCATCGAGGCGTTCCGCGCCGACGGCAACAAGCCGGGCGAGGGAAGTGCCGTGTGCAACCTGTCCCGTTCCCTCGCCTCGATGGGGCGCAGCGGGGAGGCCGTGGAGCTCGCGAAGCGGGGCGTCGACATCTACGACGAACTCGGGATGTCCGTCCGCCTGGCCAACGCGCACTACGCGCTGGGCATCGTGCTCACCCAGGCCGGGTCGCTGCCCGAGGCGCTGGTGCAACTGTCCGAGGCGCTGCGGATGTTCACGGACAGCCGGCAGCGCCTGTGGGAGGGGACCACGCACTTCCGCATCGCCCAGGTGCACCTGGTGTCCGAGCGTGCCGCCCTCGCCGCCCAGCACGCCGAGCAGGCCCTGGCGATCGGCTGCATCGGCGGTGACTGGATGCGGGCCAACGCCCTGACGATGCTGGGGAAGGCCCTGGAGGCACTCGGGCAGTCCGACCGGGCCCGGGTCTGCTGGCAGGAGGCTCTGTCCCTGTACGAGCAGGCGGGGTCCGTCGAGGCGGCCGAGGTCCGGCGCCTGCTCGCGCCGTTGGCGGCGGCCTGAGAGGCGGCCCCCCACGGGGTCGTTCATCGAACGTTTATGACTTCCTGTCACTCTCTGGGAGTCGATCCGCCGTTCTCGGGGGGCAGGCGGATCAACCGGGCCTCGCGGCTACTCTGAGGCCTCCTGGAACGCCCGTTCGGCGACCCACGGGGGAGTTTCCGAACGGGCGTTCCACTCGCTGCGCCACATATCTCTTGGAGTACCAGCCATGAGCAACGACAAGAAGATCGTCACCATGAAGGACCAGCACACGCCGGCTCCGCCGGCCCTGGACGAGCCGGTCACCACGATGGACCAGCACACCCCGGCTCCGCCGGCCCTGGACGAGCCGGTCACCACGATGGACCAGCACACCCCGGCCCCGCCGGCCCTGGACCTCGATCGCAAGTAAGCCACCACCCCGACGGGGATCGGCCGCGGCGGCGCGGAGGGGGAGCCGTCGCGGCCGAGGTGTGTCCGGAGGGCCGGGACCGGCGGACCCGTTCCGTCGGTCCCGGCCTCAGCCTGCCGGTGGTCCGCTCCCCCGCAGTACCCCCTTCACGACCTTCCCGCTCGCGTTCCGGGGAAGTTCGGGGACGAACTCCACCGCTCTCGGGACCTTGTAGTTGGCCATCTCCCGGCGGGCCCAGGCGATCAGGTCGTCGGCGGTGAGGGAGGCGTCGGGTCTGCGGACCACGAAGGCCTTGCCGACCTCTCCGAGGCGGGCGTGCGGGACGCCGACCACCGCCACGTCGGCCACGTCGGGGTGCAGGCCGAGCAGTTGCTCGATCTCGGCGGGGTAGGCGTTGAAGCCGCCGACGATGAACATGTCCTTGATGCGGTCGGTGATGCGCAGGTTGCCCTCGGCGTCGAGGACGCCGACGTCGCCCGTGCGCAGCCAGCCGTCGGCGGTGACCGCCTCCGCGGTGGCGGCCGGGTCGGCCCAGTAGCCGCGCATGACGTTGAAGCCGCGCACCAGCACCTCGCCGGGTGTGCCGGGCGGCACCCGGCCACCCCGGGCGTCAGCGACCCGCACGTCCGTGCCGGGGATCGCCCGGCCGGACGTCGAGGCGATCACCGAGGGGTCGTCGCCGCGCCGGCACATCGTGACGATGCCGCTCGCCTCGGAGAGGCCGTAGGCGGTGAGGACCGTGCCGATGCCGAGTTCGCCGCGCAGGCGTTCCACCAGGCGGAGGGGGACCACGGCCGCTCCGGTGACGACCAGCCGGAGGGCCGAGAGGTCGTGGGCGCCGCGGGCCGGGTGGTCCAGGAGGGACTGGTGGAGGGTCGGCGGGCCCGGCAGGACCGATATCCGCTCCGCCGCGATGTTCGCCAGTGCCGTGTCCACGTTGAACACCGGCTGCGGGATCATCGCCGCCCCACGCATCAGACAGGCGATCACACCGGCCTTGTAGCCGAAGGTGTGGAAGAAGGGGTTCACGATCAGGTAGCGGTCGGTGGCGCGCAGGCCGGCGAGCTCGGCCCAGATCTCGTACGCGCGCAGGGTCTGGGCGTGGGTGATCATCGCGCCCTTGGGGCGGCCCGTCGTACCCGAGGTGAAGACCATGTCCGAGAGGTCCGAGCCGCACAACTCCGCTTCTCGTGCGCGGACTTCGGACGCCGTCACCTCCTCGCCCGCCGCCAGGAAGTCCTTCCAGGTGCGGAAGTCGGGCGGTGCGTCGTCGGAGAGGACCACCACCTGTTCGAGGTCCGGCAGGCCGGGCAGCGGGCCCCGGCCGCCGGGCACCCCCTCGCCGGTCGCCCTCCGCAGCGAGGCCACGTACGACGTACCGAGGAACGTGCCCGTGACGAACAGCAGCCGGGTCCCGCTGCGGCGCAGGACGTCGGCGGCCTCGGTGCCCTTGAAGCGGGTGTTCAGCGGCACCAGCACCGCGCCCGCCGACACGGCGCCGAGGGCGGCCACGATCCAGTCGAGGGAGTTGGGCGCCCACACGGCCACCCGGTCGCCCCTGGCCACTCCGCAGGCCAGGCAGGCAGCCGCGGCGCGTTCGATCCGGGCGCCGAGTTCGGCGTACGTGATCCTCGTCCGGCCCTCGACCACGGCCTCGGCGTCCGCGTACCGCTCGGCCGCGGACCGCACCAGTCGCGGGACGGTGCCCCAGTCACTCACAGCAGACCTCCCCGTGCCCACACGTAGCTGACTGTCCGTCAGATTAGCGGTAACCTGACGCACTGTCAGGAGAGGGGGCCTTGCATGGCAGGAACGGGACTCAAGGACGCCACCGCCGTCGTCGGCATAGGACAGACCGCATTCGCCAAGCACCTTCCGGAGGACGAGCGGACGCTCGCCTGCCGGGCGGTGCTCGCCGCGCTCGACGACGCCGGGATCGCACCCGGCGAGGTCGACGCCCTGGCCTCCTACACCATGGAGGAGACCGACGAGGTGGAGCTGGCGAAGGCGGTCGGCTTCGGCGATCTGACCTACTTCGGCAAGGTGGGGTACGGCGGCGGCGGCTCCTGCGCCACCGTCGCCCACCTCGCCGCCGCCATCGCCGCCGGGCAGGCCACGGTGGGCGTGGCCTGGCGGTCCCGCAAACGGGGCAGCGGGCCCCGGCCGTGGACCAGCACGGCCGTCCAGCTGCCCACACCGGCGCAGTGGACACGGCCCTTCGGGCTGCTGCGGCCGGCGGACGAGATCGCCATGCTGGCCCGCCGGTACATGCACGAGTACGGCGCCACCCGCGACCACCTGTTCAACGTCGCCCTGGCCTGTCGCAACCGGGCCAACCAGAACCCGGCGGCCGTCATGTACGAACGGCCCCTGACCCGCGAGATGTACATGACCTCCCGGTGGATCAGCGAGCCGCTGTGCCTGTTCGACAACTGCCTGGAGACCGACGGGGCCCTCGCCTGTGTGGTGGTCTCCAAGGAGCGGGCGCGGGACTGCCGACAGCGGCCGGTGTACGTGCACTCCGTCGCCCAGGGCCTGCCCGCCCAGCACCACGGCATGGTCAACTACTGGAACGACGACCCGCTCACCGGCCCCGCCTGGACCGCCGCCCGGCATCTGTGGAAGCAGGCGGACTTCACCCCGGACGACGTGGACGTGGCGCAGATCTACGACGCGTTCACCGCGCTGATCCCGCTCTCCCTGGAGGGCTACGGCTTCTGCGCGCGCGGGGAGGGAGGCGCCTTCACCGAGCAGGGCGCCCTGGAGATCGGCGGGCGGCTGCCGGTGAACACCGGGGGCGGCGGGCTCAGCGAGGCCTACGTGCACGGCTTCAACCTCATCAACGAAGGGGTGAAGCAGCTGCGCGGCACCAGCACCGCGCAGGTCCCCGGCGCCGCCACCTGCCTGGTCACGGCGGGCGAGGGCGTGCCCACCTCCGCGCTTCTGTTGAGGAGTTGACCCGCCATGCTGACTCCGGTCACCGACGCCGACGGCGCCCCCTTCTGGGAGTACGCGGCCCGGGGCGAACTGCGCGTCCAGGCCTGCGCCGACTGCGGCGAGCTCCGGTTCCCGCCCCGGCCCTGCTGCCCCCGCTGCCAGTCCTTCGCGACCGAGTGGCGGCCGGTGTCGGGGCGCGGGCGGGTGTGGTCGTACGTGGTGCCGCATCCGCCGCTGCTGCCCGACTACGCGGCGCAGGCGCCGTACAACGTGGTCCTCGTGGAGCTGGAGGAGGCCCCGCGGATCCGGCTGGCCGGCAACCTGGTCACCGGGCCGGGGGCGCCGCTCGGCTCCCTCGACCCGGGCCGGATCCGGATCGGCGCCCGGGTGCAGGTGGTGTTCTCCGGCGGACTGCCGCAGTGGGTGCTCGCGTGAACACCGTGCGTCTCGACATCGACGAGGACACCGCGGTCGCCGTCGTCACGCTGGACCGGCCCGCGCGGCTGAACGCCGTCGACCTGGAGATGGTGGCGGAACTGACGCACGTGTGGCGGAAGTTGCGGTTCGACGACTCGGTGCGGGCGGTGGTGCTGACCGGGTCCGGGGAACGGGCGTTCTGCACGGGCATCGACCGGGACGCGGTGGTGCCGCAGCCGTCGTCGCCGTACATGCAGGACGATCCGCTGCTGGGGCTGGGGCCGAAGGCGAACGGCCTGTGGAAGCCGGTCGTGGCCGCCGTGCGCGGGATGGCGTGCGGGGGCGCGTTCTATCTCCTCGGCGAGAGCGAGTTCGTCGTCGCCGACACCACGGCCACGTTCTTCGACCCGCACACGACGTACGGGATGGTCAGCGCCTACGAGTCGGTGCTCATGGCGCAGCGGCTGCCGTACGGCGAGGTCGCGCGGATGGTGCTGATGGGGACGGCCGAGCGGATCTCCGCGCGACGGGCCCACGACGTCGGGCTGGTCTCGCAGCTCACCGCGGAGGGCGAGGCCCTGGCGGAGGCGGTGCGCTGTGCCGCCGTCATCGCCTCGCACCCGCCCGAGGGGGTGCAGGGGACCGTGCGGGCGCTGTGGGCGGCCGAGGAGGCGGCGCGTGCGCAGGCGTTCGCGCAGGCGCCGCATCTGATCGCACTGGGCAACCTGCCGGCCGAGCGGCAGGCCGAGCTGTTCGCCGCCCGCCGGGTCGGGTTCGAGGTGCGTTAGGAGCTGACGTCCGCCTCCGGTTCCGCCTCGCAGTGGTCGACCTTCAGCCGGAGGCGGTCGCCGACCGGCACCCGGGTGGTCGCCGTGCCCCTCGCGGGCACCTCGACGGTGTAGGAGGAGTTGTTCAGGATCTGGGTGCCCCGGTCGTCGTAGAAGAGGACCCGGGCCTGGAACTCGGCCTCGCGGCCGTTCGGGTTCGAGATCTCGACCGTGGCGTACGGCTTCTTCGCGGTCGCGCAGGCGACCAGCTTCGCCGTCCCGTCCTTCAGCGCCCTGCCGCTCGTCGCGGAGGAGGTGGCGGTGGCCCGGTGGGTGGGGCGCCGGCCGTAGTACCTCCCGCCGGTGCCTCCGGTCGTCCCCGAGCCACCCGTCGCGCTGCTGCCGCCGGTCGTACCGCCGCTGCCGTAGTAGCCGTCGTCCGAGTCGTCGTCGTACGTCCCGCCGCCCGAGGTGGACGAGGACGAGCTGTCGTGGTCCTGGTGGGAGCTGCTGCAACCGCCCCCGCCGCCTCCGTGGCGGCCGTGGTGGCCCCGCGAGAATCCGCTGAGGCTGAGGACCACGAGGGTCAGTACGGCCGTGTACCTGAGCGCGCGCGCCCGAGTTTGCAGGTGCATGCCATCACCATAGCCAGCGGCGGCCGGCCGTGTACCGCCTGGCGGGGAACGGTCACCGGAGGTAGCGTCGGCCCTGGGACGGCCGCCGTCCGGAGCCCTTCCGTGCAACCGGTACGACGGCCGTCACGCTCGCCTCAGCCGGTCCGTGCCGTGCCCGTGCCCTTCTCCGCGTCCAGCGCGTAGACGCACCGGTCCTTGCTGCACGCGTACACCACACCGTCCTTGACCACCGGGGAGCCGGTGATCTCGCCGCCCGTCGCCAGCTTCCAGCGCAGCCGGCCGTCGTCGGCCTTCAGGGTGTACAGCAGGTGGTCGGTGGAGCCGAAGTGGATGCGGCCCTCGGCCACCGCCGGCGCGCCCACGACGTCGCCGCCGGCCTGGAAGCGCCACTTGGGCGTGCCGGTGACCGCGTCCAGGGTGTAGAGGCCCTTGCCGCTGCCGACGTGCACGTGGCCGCCGGCCACCAGGACCGGTTCCACAGAGGAGCGGGACTCGGTGGCGATGCGCCAGCGGTCGCGGCCGTCGGCGGCGTCGAGGGCGTAGACCGTGCCGAGGTAGTCGGCGAGGTAGACCCCGCCGCCGGTGACGGCCGGGCCGGGGGCGAAGGCCGGCGGGCTGAGGAAGACCGCGGGGGCCTCGAAGTGCCAGCGCACCATGCCGCCGGCCGCCTCGATGGCGAGGACGCGGGTGCCGGCGGAGATGTAGACGTAGCCGTCGTCGGCCGGGTTCAGGCGTACCGGGACGCCGCCGCAGGAGGCCGCGTCACCGATGGGGTACGACCAGCGCTCCTCGCCGGTGCGGGCCTCCAGGGCGCGCAGCCGGGCGTCCTGCCAGACGTAGACCGTGCCGTCGTGGACGAGCGGGCCCGCCTCGGGGGACTCGAAGTCGGTCTGGCAGCCGCTGATCTCCCACAGCTTCTGCCCGCCCGTGGCGTCCCAGGCCTGGACGCCGCCGCCACGGGTGCCGGTGACGACCGTGCCGCGGTCGGCCGTCAGGGAGTACACCCAGGCGTCCGTGGACAGCCGCCACAGGTCGGCGCCCTCGCGGGCGTCCAGGGCGAACAGGGTCGGCCCGTCGGAGGCGTGGATACGGCCGTCCGCCACCGCCATCGACCAGGCCACGTCCCGCGTCTTGAAGCGGCGGCGGCCGGTACCCACGTCCAGGGCGTGCACCTCGAAGGAGGTGACGTAGACGAGGTCGCCGTCGACGGCGGGGGTGCCCCAGACGTCGTTGGACATGCGGAACCGCCAGGGCCGCCAGCCGCTCGCCGTCTCCGGGGGCATGGGCGGGGCGGGCGGTACGGCGGGGTCGGCGCCGGCCACGCCGGGGCGCGGACGGGACCAGCTGGCGACCAGGCCGGCCTCCGGCGGGGGCGCCTTGACGGCGGCGGCGCGGGCGTCGGCGACCCGGGGGCCGGGGCCGATGGGCACCTTGGCGCCGGCCAGTTGCACCGGGCCGGTACCGGGGGCGCCGACCGGTACGGGGGCCGGGCCCGGGGGGTCGTACGGGGGCGGCGGGGGCACGGCCGCGCGGCCGCCGCTGCGGGGGCCGGGCGCGGTGGCCAGGGCGGGCTTGATCGCCGGACGTCCGCCGCGGCGGGACTCGATGAGGCCGACGGCCTTCTCGGGCAGCCAGGCGGAGGCGGTGCCGCTGTCGTCGGAGCCGGAGCCGAAGAGGTGCGGGGCGAGCTGGGCCTGGAGGTCGGCGGGGTTGGGCCGGCCGGTGGCCTCCATCTGCATGCAGGACTCGATCAGGGGGCGCAGCTCGTCCGGCAGGCCGGTGAGGTCCGGGCCCTCGCGGAGCAGCATGAAGACGGTCTCGACCGGGTTGGCGCCGTGGAAGGGCGGGTGGCCGGTGGCGGCGAAGACCAGCATCGAGCCCAGCGAGAAGACGTCGCTGGCGCCGGTGACGCTGCGGGAGTCCTTGGCCTGCTCGGGGGACATGTAGGCGGGGGTGCCGACGGCCACGTTGGTCATGGTGAGACGGGTGTTCGAGACGCCGGAGGCGATGCCGAAGTCGATCACCCGGGGGCCGTCCTCGACGACGAGCACGTTGGACGGCTTGAGGTCGCGGTGCACCAGTCCGGCGCCGTGGATGGACTGCAGGGCCTCCGCGACGCCCGCCGCCAGCCAGCGCACGGCCTGGGCCGGGAGGGGCCCGCACTCGTTCACTATCTCCTCGAGCGAGGGCGCGGGCACGTAGGCGGTGGCCAGCCAGGGCACGGCGGCGCGCGGGTCGGCGTCCACGACGGCCGCCGTGTAGAACCCGGAGACCGCGCGGGCCGCCTCCACCTCACGGGTGAAGCGCACCCGGAACAGCTGGTCCTCGGCCAGTTCGGTGCGCACCGTCTTGATCGCCACGCGCCGGCCGGACGCCGAGCGCGCGAGATAGACCAGCCCCATGCCGCCGGCACCCAGCCGGCCCAGCACCTCGAACGGCCCGATCCGCCGCGGATCGTGCTGCGTCAGCTGATCCACCACTTGCCTGCCACCTCCCCGTACGAGCCGCGCCACCCACATATGTACGCGACCGAAGTGCAGCGTCTCACCACCGCACCGCCTCGGCGGCACGCACCCCGATTCTTCCTGTCCGCGCCCCTGGTTGCGAACCCGGTGACAATTCGGGGTGTCTTCCGCCAAAGCGGGCGTTTCACCGCTGGAGCAGCGCGAAGGACGCTCCCTGATTGTCGGTGACGACGGCCACTCGTCCGTACGACGTCTCGAAGGGTGGCGCCTGCACCCGCCCGCCCAGCCGTACGACCGTCCCGAGCGCGGCGTCCAGGTCCGCGACCCGGAAGTGGGTGACGAAGTGCGGGGGCATCTCGGCGGCGAAGATCTCGGTGACGTCGGCGCGGCCGAAGTCGGGCTCGGCGCCGCCGCCGAACAGGGCCGCGTGGAAGAGGTCGCCGTAGAAGGCGTTGGCGGTGGCGGTGTCGCGGGTGTAGAGCTCGGCCCAGACGAACGTGCCGGGCTCGTGCCGCCGCCCGAAGCCGGGGTGGGTGCCGGGCTGCCACAGACCGAAGATCGCGCCCTCCGGGTCGGCGGCGAGGGCGGCGACGCCGAGGTCGCCCACCGGGAACGGCGCCATGACCACCTGCCCGCCTGCCGCCGTGATCCTGCGGCCGAGGGCCGTCGCGTCCGAGGTCGCGAAGGAGACCGTCCAGACCGTGGGCATGCGGCCGTCCCGTTTGGGGGCCAGCGAGGCGACGAGGTCGCCGTCCAGCCGGGCCCACACGGAGGAGCCGTACGCCTCCTCGAAGGACCACCCGAAGAGCTCACCGTAGAAGCGCTTTCCCGCCTCGACGTCCGGCAGCTCGGCGTCCACCCAGCAGGGGACGCCCTCGGGGTACGCCTCTTCGTGCACGGATGCCCTGTTTTCGGCCATGCCGTCAAAGTAACCGGGTCGCGCGCACCGCGCAGACCAGGCACACCACCCCCAGAGCACCCGTGCACCCCATTTGCAGTCGGCCGAATCGCGCTCCGATCACCCCTCGGTAAGCTGACGGCATGACAGGACAAGTGCGTACCGTCGACGGCCGCGTGGCCGGCCGGCGTGGGCAGGCGACCCGGCAGAAGCTGCTCGACTGCCTCAGCGAGATGCTCAGCTCCTCCCCCTACCGGGATGTCAAGGTCATCGATGTCGCCCGGAAGGCGGGGACTTCACCCGCGACCTTCTACCAGTACTTCCCGGACGTCGAAGGCGCCGTCCTGGAGATCGCCGAGCAAATGGCGGCCGAGGGCGCCGGGTTGACCGAACTGCTCGAAGGGCGCACCTGGGCCGGCAAGGCGGGGTGGGCGACCGCGCAGGAACTCGTGGACGGCTTCTTGGAGTTCTGGCGGAAGAACGACGCGATCCTGCGCGTGGTCGACCTCGGCGCGGCCGAGGGGGACAAACGGTTCTACAAGCTCCGCATGAAGATCCTGAACTCGGTCAACAACTCCCTCGCGGACTCCATCACGGAGCTGCAGGCCAAGGGCAGGGTCGACAAGGACGTGAACCCGGCGGCGGTGGCCGGTTCGCTGGTCGCGATGCTCGCGGCGGTGGCGTCCCACCAGAAGGGCTTCTCCTCCTGGGGCGTGAAGCAGGCCGAACTCAAGCCGAACCTGGCACTGTTGGTGCACCTGGGCGTGACGGGCAAGAAGCCCACGCGGTAGCGCACCCCTTACTTTTTCCGGCGCCGAGTCCTGTCTCGCGGGCGGTGGTTCACATGACGTGAGCCGCCGCCCGCCGTGCTGCCTGGGGCGTCAGGCCGGCAGCGGCCGGTCCTGGACCACGTGCTTCATCACCAGGGTCGACGTCAGGCGCTGCACCCCCGGCAGGGTCGCGAGCCGCTCGTCGTACAGCCGCTGGAAGGCCGCGAGGTCGGCAGTGGCGACCCGGAGCAGGTAGTCGGGTTCGCCGAACAGCCGCTGGGCGTCCAGCACATGATCCAGTTCGCTGACGGCCCGCTCGAACTCGGCGACCGTGTCGCGGTCCTCCTGCCGCATGGACACGAAGACCAGCGCCTCGAAGGTCAGCCCGAGCGCCGCCGCGTCCACGACCGCCCGGTAGCCCTGGATGGCTCCGGAGCGCTCCAGCTCGCGCAGCCGCCGGTGGCAGGGCGAGACGCTCAGGCGCACGCGGGCGGCCAGCTCGGTCACGGTCAGCCGCCCGTCCTGCTGGAGCTCGGCAAGGATTTTGCGGTCCACGTTGTCCATGAGACAGATTCTTGCCGAGATTCCGCGATCATGGGCAAACTTCAGGAACACTTTCGGGCCACTCGCGCCTAATGTCCCCAGCATGGACTCGGGACTGCTCTTCTCCTTCCTCGCCGTCGACCTGCTGCTGGTGTGCGTACCGGGCGCCGACTGGGCGTACGTCATCGCGACCGCCCTGCGCGGCAGCTCGGTGATGCGCGCGGTGGCGGGCCTGGTCTGCGGATACGCCCTGCACACCGTCCTGGCGACGGCGGGCCTGGCGGTGCTGGTGGCGGGCTCGCCGCGGCTGCTGACGGCCCTGACGGTGGCCGGAGCGGGGTACCTGCTGTGGCTGGGCTGGTCGGTGCTGCGCCGCCCGGCCGTCCCCGGGGCGGCGGACGCGCCCGCGCCCGCCGGCCGGCTCTTCCTCCGCGGTGCGACGATCAGCGGCGCGAACCCCAAGGGGCTGCTGCTCTACCTCTCCGTGCTCCCGCAGTTCCTCACCCTCGACGGCACGCATCTCCCCGTGGCCGCGCAGACCGCGGCGCTGGGCCTGCTGCACATGGCGTGCTGCGCGGTCGTCTACCTCGCCGTCGGCGTCCTCGCCCGCGCCCTGCTGTCCGCCCGCCCGGCGGCGGCCCGTGCGGTGACCCGCACCTCGGGCGCGGCGATGCTGGGAATCGGCGCGTTCCTGCTGGTGGAGCGGCTGGCGACGCTCTAGCCGCGCGTCCGGCCGGGAGCGCCGTCCCGCCCCTCAGGGTGCCGCGGTGAGCCGGAAGAGCCGGATCTCCCTGGTCACCCGGGCCTGGTAGGTGGCGTACGGCGGCCAGAACACCAGCAGGGCCCGCCAGGCCGCCGCGCGCTCCTCCCCCGTGAGCAGCCGGGCGGTGACCGGGACGTCCCGGCCCTCGACGCTGATCGAGGCGTCCGGGTGGGCGAGGAGGTTGTGGGTCCAGGCGGGGTGGCCGGGCCGGCCGAAGTTGGAGCCCACGAGGAGCCAGCCGCGTCCGTCCTCCTGCGGCATGCACGCGAGCGGGGTCCGGCGGGGCAGCCCGCTGCGGGCGCCGGTGGAGGTCAGGATCACGCCGGGCAGCAGCTGGGCGCTGAGCAGCACCCGCCCCCGGGTGAGCCGGTGCACCCCGCGGTCCAGGGCCGGGATCACATGAGGGGCGACCTTGGCGAACAGCCGGGTGGACGACACCTTCTGCACGAGCCGGACACCGGCGGCGCGGGCCATCAGACCGCCACCTTCCCGTGCGCGAAGAGCCCGGCGGTCTCGGCGGCCCGGTCGCGCAGCCGGTGCACCGGCCCGAAGAGCAGCTCGTCGCCGGCCGCCCGTTTGAAGTACAGGTGGGCGTCGTGCTCCCACGTGAACCCGATCCCGCCGTGCAGCTGGATGCCCTCGGCGGCGGCCGCCTGCAGCGCCTCCAGCGCCTGGGCGAGCGCGAGCCGGCCCACCTCCTCGCCGTGGGCGGCGGCCCAGGCGGCGTAGCAGGCGGCCGACCGGGCGGCCTGCACCGCCACGTACACGTCCGCCAGCCGGTGCTTGACCGCCTGGAAGGAGCCGACCGGCCGCCCGAACTGCACCCGCTGCCCGACGTACTCGACGGTCCGTTCCAGGGCCCGGCCGGCCGCCCCTGCGGCCTCGGCGGCGAGCACGGCGGCGACCGTGTCCCCGAGCCCGGCCAGCGCGGGCAGGACGTCGGCGTCGTCGTCGCCCAGCAACTCGGCGGTCACATCGCGCAGCTGCACCTGCCCCTGCGGCCGGGTGGCGTCCAGGGCGGTCTGCCGGGTCCGTACGAGTCCCGCCGCGTCCCCGGCCACCAGGAACAGCCGCGTCCGGGAGCGGGCGAAGCCGCCGGTGTGCGCGGCGACCAGCAGCAGTCCGGCGCTGTGCCCGTCCAGCACCTGGTCGGCCTGTCCGTACAGGGTCCACCCGTCGGGGGTCCGCCGGGCCTGCACCCCGCCGGCCCGTCCCCCGCCCGCGCGGTACCCGTCGTTCCGGCCGGTCAGGGCGAGGGCGGTGGCGAGGTCGGGCCCGGGGACGGTGAGGGCGGCGGTGAGACCGCCCGCGGCGAGCCGGGGCAGCAGGCCGGCCCGCTGGGCCTCCGTGCCCAGGGCGAGGATCAGCGGGGCGGCGAGGACGGACGTGGCGAGCAGCGGCGAGGGGGCGAGGGCGCGTCCCGTCTCCTCGCAGGCGAGGGCCAGTTCGGTGACCGAGCAGCCGACGCCGCCGTACCGTTCGGGCAGGGCGAGGCCCGGCAGGCCGAGCCGGTCGGCGAGGGCCGACCACAGGAGGGGGTCGTACCCGTCCGGGGTGTCCACGGCCGTCCGCAGCTCCCGCGGGCCGCAGCGTCGGTGCAGCAGCTCGCGCAGGGTTCGGCGGATCTCGTCCTGCTCTGCGGTGAGGCGCGTGTCCATGGCTGATCCCTCCGGACCGTATCTGACGGTGCGTCATATTAGGTCGCCATGGCGGGGATGCCCAGAGACGCGACCCTGCCGCCCGCACCGGTAGCTGATGTACCGTCAGATTCATGACGCCAGGGACCAGGAAAGTCGCCGTGGTGGGTGCGGCCCTCGCCGACTGCGGCCGCGTGGACGACGCGACCCCGTACACCCTGCACGCCCAGGCGGCCCGCCGCGCCCTGGCGGACGCCGGGCTGGACCGCGCCCGGGTGGACGGCTTCGCCTCGGCGGGCCTGGGCACGCTGGCCCCGGTGGAGGTCGCCGAGTACCTGGGCCTGCGGCCCACCTGGGTGGACTCCACCTCCGTCGGCGGCTCGACCTGGGAGGTCATGGCGGCCCACGCGGCGGACGCGATAGCGGCGGGCCACGCGAACGCCGTCCTGCTGGTCTACGGCTCGACGGCGCGGGCGGACATCAGGGCGGGCCGCAGAACGGGCGACCTGTCCTTCGGCGCCCGCGGCCCGCTGCAGTTCGAGGTGCCCTACGGCCACACCCTGATCGCCAAGTACGCGATGGCGGCCCGGCGCCACATGATCGAGTACGGCACGACGATCGAGCAGCTGGCACAGGTCGCCGTGCAGGCACGGGCGAACGCCGCCCTGAACCCGGAGGCGATGTTCCGGGACCCGGTCACCGTCGACGATGTGGCGGCGGGCCCGCTGATCGCCGACCCCTTCACCAGGCTGCACTGCTGTCTGCGGTCGGACGGCGGCGCGGCGGTGCTGCTGGCGGCCGAGGAGTACGTACGGGACTGCCGTACGGCCCCCGTCTGGGTCCTCGGCACCGGTGAGCACGTCTCCCACGCCACCATGTCCGAGTGGCCGGACTTCACCGTCTCCCCGGCCGCGGTGAGCGGCGCCCTGGCCTTCGAGCGCGCCGGTGTCCGCCCGTCCGAGATCGACTTCGCCGAGATCTACGACGCCTTCACCTACATGACCCTGGTGACCCTGGAGGACCTGGGCTTCTGTGCCAAGGGCGAGGGCGGGGCGTTCGTGGAGAAGGGCCGCCTGCTGGTGCGGGGCGGGGACCTGCCGGTGAACACGGACGGGGGCGGGCTCTCGGCCCAGCATCCCGGTATGCGGGGGCTCTTCCTGCTGGTGGAGGCGGTACGGCAGCTGCGCGGGGAGGCCGGCGAGCGGCAGGTGCAGGCGCGGGACGGGATGCCGCCGCGGCTCGGGGTGGCGTCGGGGACGGGAGGCTGGTTCTGCTCCTCGGGGACGGTGGTGCTGGGCCGGGAGTGAGCGGGCCCCGGGCGACTGCCCCGCCCCCGCCAGCCGGGCGGCCGGGGCCCCGCACGCGTGGCCGGGGCCGTGCGCGCCCCGGCCGATCGTGGCCGCCCCGCCGGGCGATACTCGCTCCATGGCACAACAGGATCTCCACGAACTGCTCCGGTCGCAGCGGGTCTGGGCCCCCGGGACGACGCAGCTGCGGCCCTTCGACCCGGCCACCGCTCCTCCCACACCGCTGACGTTGTTCACGCACTGGTTCGCGGAGGCGGTCGCGGCGGGGCAGCCCGAGCCGCACACGATGTCGCTGGCGACGGTGGACGAGGACGGGAAGCCGGACGTCCGGATCGTGATGCTGCACGGCGCGGACGTCGACGGCTGGTCCTTCGCCACGCACGCCACCAGCCGGAAGGGCCGGGCCCTGCGCGCCCACCCGGACGCCGCCCTGGCCTTCTACTGGCCGGTGCTCGGGCGCCAGGTGCGGGTGCGGGGGACGGTCACCCCGGCGCCGTCCGAGGAGAGCCAGGCCGACCTGCACGCACGGACCACCGGGGCGCTGGCCGCCGCGCTCACCGGCCGGCAGAGCGAGGAGCTGGACTCGCTGGAGGAGCTGGGCCGGGCGTCGGAGGCGGCCTGGGAGAAGGCCCGCGAGAACCCGGCGGAGCCCTCCCCCACCTGGACCCTGTACCGGCTGCGCCCCGAGACGGTGGAGTTCTTCCAGGGCGACGCGGACAGGCGGCACGTACGGCTGGAGTACCGGAGCACCGGGTTCGGCTGGAGCAGGGGGCTGCTGTGGCCGTGAGCCGGCCGACGCAGGCGGGTTCCGGCTGACTCCAGGGCCCGTCCGGCACCAGGGCGCGCAGTACGGCCGTCAGCCGGGGCGGCTCGACGGGGTCCGGCAGCCGGCGCAGCTCGGAGCACGCGACCCACGCGTGGGTGTCCGGGTTCGCCCGCTCGTCGGGGAGCAGGCCGGTCCGCACGAGCGGAGGCCGTTCCGTGCCGAACCGCGCGACCAAGAACCGCACCGTCCCGACGTGCCGTCCGCCGTTCCACCACAGGTCCCGGTCGACCGGCACCGAGCGGTCGAGGACCGCGGCCGGATCGAGTCCGGTCTCCTCGGCCGGCTCGCGCCGCGCCGCCTCCAGCGGTGTCTCGCCGGGTTCGATGCCGCCGCCGGGCGGCTCCCAGGGCCACGACCCGTCGAACGGGCCGCGCCGGCGCAGGAAGCAGCAGGCGGTCGGCGGGGTCCAGGCAGATGACCCGTGCGGCGGGCCGGTGTGAGGTCTCCACCGGCCCGCCGCCATGCGCTCCGCGGCCCGCTGCCGAGACCGCCCGCGTGAACCGGGCGCGAGGCCGCCTCCGCCGGCGGCCTCACCCGCCGAACCGCCACACCGCGAAGTCCGCGACCGGCCGGTACCCGATCCGCTGGTAGAGGGCGTTGCTCGTCGGGTTGGCCAGGTCCGTGTAGAGGAGGATCTCCGGTACGCCGGAGTCCCGCGCGGCCCGGCTCACCTCCGCCGTGACCGCGCCCGCGTATCCGCGTCCGCGCAGGGCGGCCGGGGTGTAGACGGGGGCGACACGGACCTGGCCGGCGATCTCCGGGGTCGCTCCGGCCATCGAGGCCGGGGTGCCGTCCGGCGTCTCCCACAGGGTGGCCCCACCGCGGGCGATACGGGCGTCGGCCCACTCGGCGGGGTCCTGGGGCTCCGCTCCCACCGCCTCCGTGAACTCCCCGTACCAGCGGATCAGCAGGTCACGGTCCCCCGGGCCCGCGATCCGTGCCCGGCCTTCCGGCTCCGGTCCGGGCAAGGTCAGCCCGGCCAGCCGGTACAGCCGTTGCCGCTGGTGGACGGCGGCCTCCGCGCCGGTGCACCGCTGCCAGGCCGCCGCGAGGGCCGCCGCCGTCTCCCGTTCACCGAAGACCCCCGGCACCGGGTGCCCGGCGTCCGCCAGCCGCGCCGCGAGGGCACCGGCCCCGTCCGGGGTGAGCGGGGTGACGTGGAGGGGGAAGGGCGGAGTGTGCAGCAGCACGGCCCGGACCCTGCCCGCCGCCCCCAGCACGCCGAACAGGGGCGGTTCGTCGCCGTAGACGTGCGGGCCGCGGCGGCGGAGCGCGTCCGTCACCGTCAACGGAACCGTGTGCAGGGCCGGTTCGGAGCGCAGGAAGTCGCCCGCGCGGTCGAGGAGTTCGTCCAGGTCTTCGGTCAGGTGCCAGTCGTCGGGGCGCATCCGGTCATGATCGGCTCTCACCCTCCGGGCCGAACACCGGATTTCCCTCGCGGAACGTCACCCGCAGCGGCATTCCGGCCGCCAGTTCCGCCTCGGCGCACGCCACCACCTGCGTCATCATCCTCGGCCCCTCCGCCAGGTCGACCACGGCCGCCGTGTACGGGGTGCGCTCGCCGAAGGGAGGCAGGTCGTTGCGATGGACCGTGGACCAGGTGTAGAGAGTGGCCCGGCCGCTCGCCTCCTCCCATCCGACCTCCTCGCTCCAGCAGTACGGGCAGAACTCGCGGGGGTAGTGGTGGGCCCGGCCGCACTGCGCGCAGCGCCGGATCAGCAGCCGGCCCTCGGCCGCCGCCGCCCAGTAGGGGCGCGTGAAGGCGTCGGGTTCGGGGAGGTCGTAGCGCGCCGCGCCCATCAGAACCAGCCCAGCCAGGCGTCCACCGACCAGGTCTGCCAGGCCATCCCGAAGAAGCCGGCCAGGGAGATCAGCGCCATCATCGAGTTCTGGCCCTGCTCAGCCCAGTCGTGGATCATGAGGACGAAGTAGATCGCGTTCAGCAGCAGGCCGCCGAGCAGGGCGACGGGGGTCAGGAATCCGGCGATCAGGCCGAGGCCGAGGGACAGTTCGGCGTAGGCCACGACGTACGCCATGAGCCTCGGGTGCGGCCCGACCACCGTGTCGAAGCCCGCCCGGACCGGGGCCCACCGGTGCTTCGCCGCCACGTCCGCCGCCCAGGCGATCCCGCTCCCGTCCTCGAACCAGGCCTTCTTGTCCTTGTGCCGCCAGCTCTCCAGCCACCACAGGCCGAGGCCGATACGCAGCACCGCCAGCCACTGAGCGCCGTCCAGCCATATCGAGTCCATGGATCTGACGGTACGTCAGATGGGTCACCTTGCCGAGCCCTCCGCCGGGGATCGGTGTGGGCTGCGTCACGAGTGGCGGTCACATCTCCACACACGTGATCAATCCGCAACCAATTCCGGTCTTGACCGAGACCCATCAAGCGGACGTGTGATTACGCTCCCGCTCATGGCAGCCTCCCGTCCCGCTCCCGCACACCTCTCCCCGACCCCGGCGGACCGCCCGGTCTACGTCATAGGCGCCGGTCCGGGCGGCCTGGCCGCCGCGTACGCGCTGCGGGCCCGGGGCATACGGGCGGTGGTGCTGGAGAAGGCCGACCGGGTGGGCGCCTCCTGGCGCGGGCACTACGACCGGCTCCATCTGCACACCACCCGCCGGCTGTCCGGACTGCCGGGCCTGGCGATGCCCCGCCGGTTCGGGCGCTGGGTCTCCCGCGACAACGTGGTGCGGTACCTGGAGAAGTACGCCGAGCACCACGAGCTGGAGATCGTCACCGGCGTCGAGGTGCACCGCGTGGAGCGGACCGGGGACGGCACGGGCTGGCTGCTGCACGCCTCCGGTGGACGGGAGCTGACCGGCAGCGCGGTCGTCGTCGCCACCGGCTTCAACCACACCCCGCGCATCCCGGACTGGCCCGGGCGGGAGGGGTACGACGGCGACTTCCGGCACGCCGGCGAGTACCGCGACGCCGAGCCGTACGCCGGCCGTGACGTGCTCGTCGTCGGTGTCGGCAACACCGGCGCCGAGATCGCCGTGGACCTGGCGGAGGGCGGGGCCGCCCGGGTGCG